>JAYOMI010000052.1:11527-25017 GCA_038120765.1 Rhodospirillaceae bacterium | reverse complement strand
TCGGCGGCACCGACACCACCGGAGGCCGGAAGGGCCATCTTCCGCATGGCCGACGCAAATGAATCGAGCCGGAGGGAAACCAGCCGATATACGCTCCCGGATGGAAACTCGCCGTCCGGCCCGAGCTCGCCGGCGGGCGCACCCATCATCAGGGCCACTCCTTCCTCGATACGATCGATGGGATAAATTCTGAAGCTGCCTTTGCGGATCGCCTCCACGACATCGGCCCGCAACCTCAGGTGCTGGACATTCGCCTTCGGGATAAGAACGCCCGGCCGGCCGCGCAGCCCCCGCTGTTTGCAGATATCGAAGAAACCCTCGATTTTCTCATTCACGCCGCCGATCGCCTGTATCTGCACCTTCTGGTTGACGGACCCGGTGATCGCAAACCCCTGTTTGATGGGTCGCCGGGACAGCACCGAGAGCAGGACCAGCAACTCGGCCGCAGAGGCGCTATCCCCATCGACCCCGCTATAGGACTGCTCGAAGACGAGGCTCGCACTCAGCGCAAGCGGCTTCTTCTGGCCGAACATTTCGCCCAGAAATGCGGACAGGATCATCACGCCTTTTGAATGCAGCGGACCTCCCAGCTCTACCTGACGCTCGATATCGATGACCTCGCCGCGCCCGAGCCGGACATTTGCGGTGATCCTGGTGGGTTTGCCGAATGACAGTTCGTCGAGCGACAAGACGGCAAGCCCGTTGATCTGACCGACAACGGCACCCTTTGTATCGATCAGCTGGATTTCGCGCATGATGCTGTCGATGATGCGCCGATGCACCCGGTCGAGGCGCCGCCGACGGCCATCGATTGCCTCGTCGACATGCACGCGGGTGATGACCTTCTTTCCTCCGACCTCGGCCATCCGGTCGGCCTCGAGAACAAGGTCCTGTATCAAGCCGACATCCAACGACAGGCGGGCTGAATCGCCGATAAACCGCGATGCGTGCTCAATCAGGCGCGCGACGCCCGAAGCGTCCATCGGCTTCACGCGGTTCTTCCCGACAAGTCCTGCTATAAATCGGGCAAAAAGCTTCTCCGTCTTTGGTCCCCGCTCGACTGACTCTTCGAAATCGACAGCGACTTTGAACAGACGGGCAATATCGGGATCGAGCGACGCCATCATGTAGTAGAGCATCCGGTCGCCGATCAGCACGACCTTCACATTCAGCGGTATCGCCTCCGGCTCAAGCGTCGTCAGCCCGGAATAGCCCATGGCCTCGCCGAGACTTTCGATCTCGATCCGCCCCGTTTTGAGGGATCTTTTGAGTTTTTCCCAGGCCATGGGCTGCATCAGCAGGTCGCGCACGTCGATGATCAGAAAGCCGCCATTCGCATCGTGCAGACAGCCGCCGCGGATCATCCGGTAATCCGTCACAAGGTTGCCGAAGCTCGACTTGTGTTCGATCCGGCCGAACAGCCTCGAGAACGTGGGATGATCAGCCGTGACCACAGGCGCGCAGGAATGGCCCTCATGATCTGTCACCACATTGACCTGGTATCGCTCATAGGGAGGTTCGACAAACACCATAGGCAATTGGGGCGTTTCCGTTTCCGTCGCCACACGCCAGAACTGTTCGGCATTGTCAACAATGTCCGACCGCACACGCTCCAGCCAGTCGACAATTTCAGGCAGCAGGCGATACTGCTGTTTGAGCGTGTCGATCAGATGGGTCGCCGCATAGGCGGTTACTTCACGATTCAGATCATGAATTTTCTCGGCCAGTTCCTTCCGCCAGCCTGGGATCTTCCGCACGATCTCCTCAAGCTTTTTTTCCAGTTCGGCGACATTCTTGCGGATCGCTTCCTGCTGCTCTTCGGGAAGTGCCTGAAACACGCTTGGCTCGATCACCTTGCCGTTGGCAACGGGGGCAATAGCGAAACCCATCGGCGTGCGAACCAGGGCGGCGCCGGATTTCGCCGCACGCTCGTGCAGTTCCTGAAACTCCGCTTCCTGTCGCTCGTTCGTCTCGGCCTCGATCGACTGGCGTCGTTCCCGGTAATCCTCGCTGTCGAACGCAGCCGGAATCGCAATACTGAGATCCTCGACGAACTTCTCCATATCGATGGAGAAAGTACGCGCCGAACCGGGCGGCAAACTGATCGCCTCCGGCTTCTGCGCATCGAGAAAATTATTGACGAAACACCAGTCATCCGTCGCCGGAAGGTCCTGCGCCTGCTTCAGCAGTGAAGCCTCTATCAGGGTGTGTCGGCCAATCCCCGGATCCCCGAAAGCAAACAGGTTGTAGCCTTCGTGAGACATCCCGGTACCGAAAGCGATCGCCTCTTCGGCTCTCAGCTGTCCCTGGGTTTGGTGAAGCGGTTTGACCTCATCCGTTGTCGCAAAGCCCAGCCCGGCTTCATCGACGCCCCGATACCCATCGTCAGCTGAGAGTTTCTGTGGTGCTTCTTTCATCTCGCCTCCCGTTTGCGCGAAAAACGATGCCCGCAGGGCACCCTTGGCAAACAAAGAGGATAAGCGGTGTCCAGAACCGCGCTTTAACCTGAAACAAGATCAAAACACGGTCCCGGAAACCTCTCGAAACATCGACAACTCAGGCTTTGGCGCTGTTCAGACGCCAGCGCCGAGGAAAGCCGTCGCCTCGATCTCAACCAGCGCCCCCGGTTGGGCGAGCGCGGTGATCGCCACAAGCGTGGAACAGGGCATCCGACCGGAGAAGAATTCGCTCCGCGCCTTTCCGACAGCGGGGCGGTTTTCCATATCCGTCAGATAGATGTTCAGCTTGGCGACATCTTCTATCCGGCCGCCGGCCGCCTCGACCAGTTCCTTGATCTTGTAGAAGCAGTCAACCGACTGCGAGTAGGCGTCGCCGGTCGTATCGGTCGCAATCATCCCGGACAGGATAAGCTGAGGACCGACCTTCAGGCAGTTGCTGTAAATATTTCCCTGGGGTTCCGGCACGGTGGTGACCGAAACCTTAGTAATCTTGTCCATTTTCTTCTCCCTCATCCGGTAATGATTTGTATGACGTCTATTGTGCAGCGACCGCGCTTTTACGCAACGCCTCCGCCTGTCGCTCGGCCTCGTCCGCCATCAGCTTGCGCACCCGGGCAACCCCGACATCGTGACCATACAGGTATTCATGACGGTCGGCATCCTGCGCCATGCGCTCGGCGACAAGACGATCCTGCTCCAGAACGTGCCAATGCCTTCCTTCCAGACGGTTCCTGTAGAGGAACCGCCACGTATCGCGTTCCCAGCCGGACACCTTACGGTGACGCCAGAAAAAACAGGCCGACGTTGTCTCATCTATCGGCGTGATATGGAAAACGATGCCGAAATTGCCGCCGGGACCGCCGGTCTTGGGATAGGGGATTTCAAGACAGACAGCCTGAAAATCGACGTCGTACCACTCGGACCAGTCGAAATTGACGTCTTTCTGCCCCTTCTTTTCGAACACAAACCCGGTATTCGTCCTGCGTGTCGTGAACTCGGCCTCGCTCGCCCCCTCGGCCATCGAATGGGATACCCTGTGCAGGAACGCGCCGTGCATCGGATCCATGTTGTTGTCGATCATGTAGCGATAGGGCGTGCGCCACTCGGCATAGGCGAGAAACGCATCGTAGGAGTCGCTGGTCAGCCGCTCGGGCAGTGTCAGCGGCGCCACCGGTGTGCCCAGGCCATCGCCCAGCCACGCATAGATGACACCCCGGTGAAGTTTGACCGGATATGTCTGCACCGCACACTGGCCCACCAGATCGCAGCCCGGCTCCCCCGGCAGACTGGCGACCGTCCCGTCGCCCAGTATTTCGGCGCCGTGATACACGCATGTCAGCCGGTCGCCATCGTGGCGCGCGAGCGATAGCGGTGCGCCCCGATGCGGGCAGCGGTCGTCCTGCAGATGCACATCGCCGTCGGTATAGCGCCACAGAACCAGATCCCGGTTCCAGCGCTTCAGTGCCAGCGGGCGGTCCGTGACGCGGTCGGCAGGACAGATTCCGTACCACTTGTTTCGCAGGCCGGTATCGAGAATTTCCCGTGCTTCATCGCTGATCCGGTATCTCGGCGGTTGCTGTGCCATATCGGAATTCCCTCCCGCTAGCGCCCGAGTTTTTCCATGATTCCGGCATAGCCGTCTTCGGTCCATGCCTTCCCGTCCGGCGTCTGGATGCCCATGCGGTTCAGCGCCGTGACAATACCCGGCAGATCATAAATGCCGGCATCGAACACCTGCTCCAGTGCATTGCCCAGCGCCGCCTCATAAGCCGTGGCGTTTCCCGTGCCGGCCTGCCATTGCTCCATATACAGGCCGTTATGGGGAAGCCTCGGGTGATCCCCGCCGCCGGCACCGCTATTGATCTCGCTCCCTGCTGGCGTCGAGGGACCCGCGGCGCCGCCGGTCGCCTGACGCGCTTTCGATTCCCGTGCCAACCGTTCGCGGACGGTCTTGAAATCGTATGTCGCATAGACCTCGGTCCGGAAGACGCCCCATGCGAACTTTTCGAGGGCCACATTAACGGCCTGGATCTTGGAAGGCGGCATTTTCAGGGTAGCGATCTGCCCGACCCCCATGACGACATTCCAAGACACGATCTCCACCCCTTCCGGCGGAAAATTCTCCCACCAGCCACGGTTATCCAGCTTTGTCTGAAATTCTTCGAGCGGCTGGCTCTGATCGTGCTTCAGGAACACCGTCAGCATGATGTCATCGCCCTTGATATCGTCCATTCCCGTTCCCCGCGCTGATCAATATCCTTGGTGCCGGATTAAATACTATATAGTATTGAATGGCGAGTCCGAATTATCGGATTCCCGGAGCCGGCAGGGACAATGGACGTATTACTGACAGAGGTCGCGAAACGGTGCCGCCAGACCGCTGCATCGGATATCCCGAAATACCGGCGCCTGATGTCGGCAATTCAGGACGCGATCACGTCCGGCATCGTCGCGCCGGGCGACCGCATCCCGACCGAAAAAGATATCGCTTCCGCCCTGCCCTTCGCGCTGGGCACCGTCCAGAAAGCGCTTAACGGCCTGGTCGCGCAGGGACTGCTGCGGCGCAACCGGCGCAGCGGGACATTTGTTTCGGATACGGCGCGGCCGCTCGACGACATGTCGCAGTTCGTATTCGAACGTTCCGACGGCACCTTGATCGATTCCGTTCTGACCGAGATCACAGGGATGGAGGTCACGCATGACACGGGAACATGGTCCGCCCTCCTGGGGGCATGCGCCGCCGGGTACATCCGCATCATGCGGACCGATCGTCTCGCCCCGGATTTCCAATGCTACGTCGAAATATACCTGCGTGCCGACAGCTATCCCGATTTGTTGGCCGAGAAGCCGCATAACCTCTCGGGCCGGAACATCCGCACCCTGATCGAAACGCGATACGGGGATGCGGTTTCCAGCACACAGGTCGCGGTCGCCGCAACACCCACAGATCGTCGCATAGCGCATCGCGCCGATTTTCCGGAAAAAGGGATCGCGTTACGGATCGATGTCACCGGATTTGACAGCACCGCCCGCGCCCTGTTCACGCAAACCGCGTACGCGCCGGCGGGACCCTACCGGGTCAAGTTCCGGGCCGACACAAACTGACAATGCGAAAACCCTACTTCCAGCAACCTATCCGGGCGACGAAGGCGTAGGCAAGATCGAACAGTACCTGTTCGTCAAGCGGTGGGCGGACGTCGCCCCCGGCATAGGCAATATTAAACCTCTCGAGAAATCTGAGCGCCCTCTCCTGGCGGATAATGATCCCGATATCGCGAACGACATCGCCGGTCTGCTTGAACACAGCCGGCGTATTTATCTTCGCGGACACCACGCCGACAACATAGCCCCTGTCATCGATTACCGGGCCACCCGAATTGCCGCGCCGAATGTCCGCATCGATCGCAAAGCGCCCCATGCGCCGAAGTCTGGCGCCCTGGAAATCCCTGACCGTGCCGGTCACGAAGATCGGCTTGATCGCAACGAGGCCATGGAGAGGATGGCCGATGACGGCAATGCTGTCGCCGACCTTCAGATCAAGCGGCTTTCGGAACTTTGCCACCGCCTTTGTCTGGCCGGAATACTGGAGCACGGCAAGGTCATCGATCTGATCCGAGCCGACGACCGTCGCCGCCAGATGCGCCGCCGCCGCGGAGGGTTTCACCGAAACCCGCGTGCAGCCGTCAATAACATGATGGTTCGTGAGCAGATGGCCTTCCCATGACACGAAAAATCCGGACCCGCTGCCCTGCATCCGCAGGCCGGGAAACAGCGCCTTGGCCGGCTGGAGTTTCCCTTTGGCGCGACGGATCCGGCTTGCCTTGATTTCCTGCGCTTCGCTGTCGGAGACGACGGCGCCCTTGCATTTCCATAGCGCTGTTCTGCGGACGATATTGCGCTCGACGTCATGGCAATTCACGGTTCTCAGACGGTCGGAGTTGTCCTGCGCGACGGCCTGGGATGACACCGCAAAGAACGAGGCGGCAAGTATCAGCGCAAGCCTCATTCGGCGGCCACCGCACTCTGCTCGGCCGCAATTTTTTCCTCGAGGATGCGACGGAACTGCATCGGGGCGTTGTCGATATTGATATCGACCGCCGGGCGGTCTCCCACAATACCCAGAGCCTCCTGCTGGCGTTCCAGAATCACGACATCCTCCATGAAGGTCTGGAGCCCGCCCTTGGCCAGAACATCGGATACCCTCCTGTCGTCGAGCTTGTAGTTGCGGGCAAATGCCCAGTGATAATGGGTCGTGGTTTCGGTCTCCGGCGTAATAATGTGGTTGGACCACATTGTTATCCCCTGGGAGCGGTCCCCCTCCGGCGCGCCCGTATTCGCGTCAGCACAACCGATATCGAGTGTCACCGTTGACGGAGCCTGCCACTTGATCAGTTGCCACCGGTCAACCTTCCCCCGGAATTTCCGGGCCATATCGTACATCGGCGGCGCGGTAAACCCGAGCATCCAGCGTTCGACCCGGATGGCATCGCCGTCGCGCCTGGTGCTGACCGGCACCAACGCTTCCCGCGGGTCTCCAGCGATCGTATCCTTATGGATATAAGTGACATGGGTGAGGTCAAGCAGGTTGTCGATCAACAAACGATAATCGACCTTCATATGTATCAGGCCCCCTGTATGTACCCAGCCCGGACTATCGAGCCAGGGCAGGTCCGGTATCGTGTTCTCGTCGGCGCGCGCGGGATCGCCTGGCCATATCCACACCATGCTGTATTTTTCGACGACAGGGAACGAACGAACGTTTGCATCCGGCGGCACTTTGCTCTGCCCCGGCACTTTGACGCAATCGCCTGATGCGTCGAATTCAAGACCATGATATCCGCATTGAACCGTATTTCCGGTTACCCGCCCCAGCGACAGCGGCACATGGCGGTGGCAACAGCGATCCTCCAGCGCAACCGGATGACCGTCGCCGTCCCTCCACAGAACGACGGGATCGCACAGAATGGTTTTCGCGAGCGTCTCGCCTGGTTGCAGGTCCGTTGCCCAGCAGGCGGCATACCAGGCGTTTCTCAGAAAGGTCATATCTATCTCCCAGGTCCTTACCCCTGCGCGCAGGTGTTTGCCCTAGTGCATGATCATCCCGCCATCGACGACGAGAGCCTGGCCCGTGACGAAATCGGATTCCGGCGATGCCAGAAAGATCAGCGCGCCCAACAGGTCGTCGGGCACCTGTTCGCGTTTGACGGCACGACCGTTCAGGCTGAGATTAACATAGAATTCCAGATCATCGCGTTGCGCTTCGATCTGATCGCTCATCGTAAAACCGGGTGCGATGGTATTTACCGTGATACCGTCTCCGCCGAGTTCTCTCGCCAGCGCCTTGGTCATGGCGTCAACGGCGCCCTTCGACGCCACGTAGTGAAGCATCAGCGGCACCCCGGAGTAGATCGTGCTGGACGAGATATTGATTATCTTGCCATAGCCATTCTTCTTCATTTCCGGGGCGACGGCTTTCACGCAGTTGAACACGCCGCGCGTATTGATGGACATGACCCTGTCCCATTCATCGCCGCCAATCTCCAGAAAACTGCGGCGCTTGAGCGCGGCGAAAAGTGCAGCATTCGTGACCATAATATCGGCCGAGCCGAAGGCCGAAACGGTCTCCGCGACCATCGCCGTGCAGGCGTCCACGTCGGTAACATCGGTTTCCATGCCGATAGCCTCGCCGCCGGCTTTGCGGATCGCCTCCACCGCGGGCGATGTATCCAGTATGTCCGACAGGCAGACTTTAGCGCCTTCCTGCGCAAGCGCCTTCGCATACACGGCCCCGATTCCCTGGGCAGCACCGGTTACAATTGCGGTCTTTCCGTTCAGTCTTGCCATTACGCTAAAATCCCTTTCCGATCGTTCGGGTGAACGATGCATTCAAATATGACCGAGCGCAATATCCACCGCGACCACCTGACACGGTTGGCACGCAGATGACACGGTGACACAATAATCAGGAAGAACTTTCTCCCCGGCGAGACGGATATGACCGAACTGTTCCCTGAAAACAGCTGGTACGCGATTGGCGGATCGAAAATGCTTGATCCCGGCGCGGTCTCCCCTACACATCTGTTTGGCGAGGAACGGGTCGTCTGGCGGGGGGAGGACGGTGTCAGTCATGTCTGGCACAACCGGTGCATTCATCGCGGCATGCGCCTGCAATACGGCTTTGTGGATAAGGACCGGCTGAGTTGCCGGTATCACGGCTGGCGTTTCGGGGGAGGCGGCAAATGCGCCTATATACCGGCGCATCCGGATATGACCCCGCCGGGTGATTTCTGCATCCCGGCCTATCCGTCTGTCGAACAGGACGGGCTGATCTGGACAACGATCGCCGAGCCGGACGGGGCTCCGCCCAACCTCTCCGGTTTCGGTAACCTTGCTTTCTGCCGCTCGATTGTCGTCGACGCCGGTCCCGACGCCGTCGCCAGGGCTGCAGCCGACCTGGAATCGGCCCGACCCGTTTCCGCCGGCATCACTACCGCCGGGATTTTTCCGGGGGAAACTCTCGTCCTTGCACTCCAGCCGCTCGACGACCGAAAGTCACAACTGCATGTTCTCATCGCCGGCGTATCCGCCGACACCCCTGCGACCAGGCGCAGGTATTCCGCCTGGGCACGCCAGTTCCGCTGGCGGGTGGAGAATAACGGCACCCCGCAATCGAATTCCCAAGCCAGGGCGGCCAGCTGACAGGAGACGCCAAGATGACAAAGACCAGTGATCCTGTTGCGCTCAACGACTGGCAGGTCGTCGGCAATATTGACGAGATATCTTCCGGCAAACGCCGGAATACGCGCCTGCTGGGCCAGTACATCATCGTGGAGATGGATGGCGATCGGCCACGCATGTTCGAAGCCAATGCCACTGGCGGCATGGGCCGCGAACACCCGGCGCAGATCTTGTACGGTCATGTCTGGACAACGCTCGGTTCGCCCGCGAAACCGCCGCTGGAGATGCCGGAATTCCGGGAAGACGGCCGCCGGCTTGTGTCCTGCGGTGCCGTAACAGTGCGTGCCTCGCCCCTGCGGATCGTCGAGAACTTCCTCGACATGTCGCACTTTCCCTATGTTCATACGGGCGTGCTCGGCGAAGAGCCCGTCACGGAGGTCACTGACTACAAGTCGGAGATCCGCCAGCCGGAAGACGAGCTCTGGGCGACGGACTGTAATTTCTTCCAGCCGCAGGCGGCGATGTCCGCCGATGACGGCCAGATCAGCGAATACATGTACCGGGTCACATCCCCGTTCGTGACGGTGTTGTACAAAACCTGCCCGGTCGTGGACGGAGCCTGGGACCTTATCGGTATTTTCGTTCAGCCGCGCGAAGAAGACCTGTGCGACGTGCACACTTTCATGCTGGTGATCGATGACGTATCGACCTATGTCGATTTGGTTCATTTCCAGCACAAGATTTTCCTGCAGGATCGTAGCATTCTTGAAAACCAGTTGCCGGTCGGCCTGCCGCTTTCGCCGAAAGACGAGTCAGCGGTTCGCGCCGACGGTTCTTCGATGCTTTACCGGCGCTGGCTCCGCGAAAAAGGCCTGAGATTCGGGACCTATCGCGGCGGGGCCGATACGCAGGCAGCATGATGCAGCTATACGACTACGTCCTGTCCGGCAGCTGCTACAAGGTTCGCCTGTTCCTGTCGATGATCGGCCGGGAGTACGAGACGATCGCCGTGGATTATTATCCCGGCGGCGAGCACAAAAGCCCCGAATTCCTGGAGATCAACCCGCTTGGACAGATTCCGGTGCTGCGCGATGGAGACCTGACGCTACGCGATTCCCAGGCCATCCTCGTCTATCTTGCGGGCAAGTACGATGCGGGAGGCACCTGGTATCCCGCGGATCCCGAAACCCGGGGCCAGATCGCGATGTGGCTTTCTTTCGCCGGGGGCGAGTTGATGAACTCTTCCGCCGCGCGCCTGCACGACATGCTGTTTTACGATTTCGACATCGACAAGGTACGGGCGGGCGCCCGCGCGGCTCTCCGGGTGCTCGACGATCATCTTACGGACCGGGAAATCGACGGCGCCGGCTGGATCGTCGGAGACACCCCGACAATCGCCGACATCGCCTGTTTCCCCTATGTCGCTTTGAGCGGCGACGGCGGGATCCTTCTCGACGATTACAATGCTGTTCGACGCTGGATCGGGCGGGTCAAGAAAATTCCGGGCTTCACCGTCATGCCGGGCATCCACGCGAACTAGGCCCAGCGCAGCCGATGCCAATCGGCCAGACAACCTAAAGCATGTGGTCGGCAAGAATTTTGAACGCGATCGCAATAAGTATTAGCCCTCCGATGATTTCCGCGCGCCGACCGGCGACCGCCCCCAGTTTTCGCCCGAGCCGCAGGCCGAGAAAGGCCGCCCCGAAAGTCATCGCGCCGATCGTCGAGGAAGCCATCGGAAGGCCGATTTCGAACCCGGGCAGCGTAATCCCGAAGACGGAACTATCGATGCTGGTTGCAAGCGCCGAAACGAAAACCACCGAAAACCTCAGTCCGGCGGCCACAGGTGGCGTCTCCCCACCCCGCAGAGCATCGCGGATCATTTTGGCACCGACCGCACTCAGCAGAAAGAAAGCGATCCAGTGGTCAAGAACGGAAATGGTATCAAGGAACGCCGCCCCCAGTACCCAGCCCAGCGCGGGGGCTGCCGCGGCGAACACCCCGAAAACGATCGATATCCGGAAACAGGCACCTATTCTGATAGAGGAAAGAGCCGCCCCACGGCCAAGAGCAACCAGCAGCAAAGCCTGGAAGGTCAAATCTTCAACCTTGTCTGCGGCCAGGTATTTTCAGGCTTTACGGGAACACTCAAAGCAAACAGGCGGAATTCGAAACGCCATCGAACAACTGCGCCGGATACACATCCTGTGCTCAATGTAGCGACCAGTTCTTCAGACCGACGATACCCTCGACGGGCAACCGCAGCGCGAAGCATCTGTGAAAAAGGCGGCACAGGCCATGAACCCATGTTTGCGGTCACTCCGATTGGCTCTATCGTGATAGGGCCCGGGTTGGTTCTGTGGGGCAAAACTCCCCGGACAGAAGGATAACATATTAAGCGATTCTTTCGGCGAGAGGAGTACACCATGCCAAATCCGGCACCCGGCTATCAGAAGGACCCGGACCATCATATCCGCCTGGAGGAATCGCCGCGGCGGGTGCGGGTGCAGTTCGCCGGGGAATGGATCGCGGATTCGACCGACATGGTGCTGATGTACGAAGTTAACCACCTGCCGGTCTATTACTTTCCGGTGAAAGACGTCCGGCTGGATCTGCTGCACCCGACGGATCATACCAGCCATTGTCCCTACAAGGGCGATGCTTCGTACTGGTCGATCGAGGCCGGCGGGCAGGTCTCGGAAAACGCCGTCTGGGCGTACCAGACGCCCTTCGACGAGATGTCGGCGATCAACCTTCAGGATTACTGCGCGTTCTACTGGGACCGGGTCGATCACTGGTTCGAAGAGGACGAGGAAATCTTCGTGCATCCCCGCGACCCCTATAAACGCATCGATACCGTCCCATCGTCACGCGCGGTCGAGGTAATCATCGGCGGCGAAACCTTTGCCGAAACAACCCGCGCCCACTTCCTGTTCGAAACCGGATTGCCGACGCGCTATTACATTCCCGCGGAAGACGTCCGTATGGACCTGCTCTCTCCGTCAGACACGCAAAGCCGCTGCCCCTACAAGGGCATCGCGTCATACTGGAATGCCGGTATCGGCGGACAGACATACGAGGATATCGTGTGGTCTTATCCGGACCCGGTTCCGGAATGCCCAAAGATCAGGGACCTTCTCTGCTTCTTCAACGAGCAGGTGGACGCGATTTTGGTAGACGGCGTTGAGGTCGAAAAACCGGTGACCAAATGGTCAAAGAAGTGATGCCGGCAAACTGGAAATAATCGCCTTTTACAGGTACCCAGCCAATCCGCCGGGGATCGTTCACCCCGTTTTTTCGAGATGATCGGCGATGGCCAGCACCCGCAGCATAGACCTCACCACCGGGCGTTCGATCAATTCGCCGTCAACGACCACAAGTCCCGTCGTGTCTTTTTCGAATTCGGCAAGAATTCGGCGGGCGCGGTCGACCAGTTCAGGTGTCGGCGAAAACACTTCGTTAATCGCCGGAATCTGTTTCGGGTGGATCGCGGCCTTTCCGGTAAACCCGAGCGCGTCCGACATCTCCGCCTCTTTCTTCAGACCTTCCTGATCGTCGAGATTCAGCCAGGGAACATCGAGCAGGTCGAGATCGTACCGTGCCGCCGCATGGACGACACGCGAGCGCGCATAAAGGAGCGTCTCCCACGTTTTCGCCGCCCGCAGATCCGCGGACATATCCACAGCGCCGAACAGCAGCGAATCTATCCGGTCCGATGCGCACGCGATCTCCATCACGTTCGCAAGACCGTCTGTGGATTCGATAATCACATGGAACCTTATATGCGCGCAGTTGCCCTGCAGCAGTTCGTCATAGAGTCTTATCTCCTCGGCGGAACCGGGCTTGGCGAGCATCAGCGCCTTCGGCGGCACAGCGCATTCCCGAAGGGCCAGAATGTCTTTGAGCCCGTCGGGCGTCGACAACGGGTTAACCCGGATCATCGTCTCGACATGGGGGTGAGTGTCTTCGGCAAATACCGGAAACGTCAGATCGCGCGCTTCCTGCTTGCGCGGAAGAGGCACGGCATCTTCGATATCGACACAGACGATATCGGCGCCGCAATCCAGCGCCTTGGCAAAACGATCAGGACGCAGCCCGGGGACAAAAAGAAGGCTGCGGCGGGGGCGGATTTGTGTGTCGGTCATGTTTTTCTCCTGACGCTTTCTCCAGACCCGTGTGATCGGCGATCCGGATAGCGGTGAATAATTGCCTTACAGGACGCTGCCGCGTCTAGGCGCCGAAGACCGGTTCGGGAAGACCTTTGACGTCCGTTTCAACAGCGAACAGCGAGCCCGCATCGGGCTCGCGCTCGAAATCAGCGGGTTCAAATCTTGACGACGCGGTGGTCACGTA
>JAYOMI010000052.1:7296-11510 GCA_038120765.1 Rhodospirillaceae bacterium | reverse complement strand
CAGTGTGCTCAGGTCGGACCCGCCGAAAGCCGGACAGGATGTCATCGAGACCGGAAATGCTATTTCGCGTTCGACCTTACCCGCTGGGTCATAGCGTTTGACCTTGCCGCCCCGCATATGTGCAACCCAGACAAAACCGTCGGAATCGACCGTTGCGCCATCAGGGACACCGTCGCCATCCGCAACTTCGAGAAACACCCGGCGGTTTTCGATCGTTCCCGACGCGGCATCGAAATCATAGGCCCACATCGTGCGCTTGCGGGAATCCGCGAAGTACATAGTCTTGTTATCGGGGCTCCAGCACAGCGCGTTCGAGATCGTGACCGGCCCCGCCATTTTATGGACGGAAAGATCCAGATCGAGGCGATACAGGGAGGCGACCTCGGCATAGCCAGGATCATCCATGCCGCCGCACCAGAAGCGGCCCTGCCGGTCGACCTTGCCGTCGTTCATCCGGACGGTATTCATCCGCCCATCGCCCTCGGGGTCCGCCAGTTCTTCGAAAGAATTGTCCTCAAGGCCGATAAAGGCGAACCCCATCCGGGTTCCGGCAATCAGCCGCCCTTTGCCAGCGAGCCCGATGGAACCGATCTCCGTCTGAATGCGCCAGTTCTTCACGTCGCCACTTGCAGGGTTGAAGCGGTAAATCATGGGGTTCTTGATATCCACCCAGTACAGGGCCTGCTCATCGACCGACCAGACCGGAGATTCCCCCAGAATGCAGGATTGTTTTACCGCGATATAAGGTTCGGACATTCGTTCACTCCGCAGATGTGCCGGCAGGCGGCTGACTCGCAAAGTTATTACCATATCGGCGGCGGCCATGCCTCCCCCGCGCTGCGGAATACCGGCGTCAGTTCCGGCGCGGCATCTTGCCCTTCAGGCGGAAGACATAGCCGATGATTTCGGCGACCGCCTTGAAGTGCTCGGGCGGTATCTCCTGGTCGACCTCGACGCCGGCATACAGGGCGCGCGCGACCGGCGGATTCTCGACGATAGGGATACCGTGTTCCTCCGCGATCTCTCTGATCTTGAGCGCGAGGAAGTCCTGTCCCTTGGCGAGCAGCACGGGCGCATCCATTTCATCGAGCTCGTATTTCAGTGCGACGGCGAAATGCGTCGGGTTGGTGATGACCACGGAAGCTTCCGGCACCGCCGCCGTCATGCGCTTGCGGGCGCGCTCCTGACGGATCTGGCGCAACCGCGCCTTGACCATCGGATCACCCTCCGTCTGCTTGAACTCGTCCTTAATTTCCTGATGGCTCATCCGCATCTGCTTCATGTATTCGAAGCGCTGGTAGAGAAAGTCGATCACCGCGATGACGGTTACGACAGCGAGAACGCCAATCAGCAGTCGGGAAACCAGCGAATGGAGGATGGCAGCGGCACCCGTCATTTCCATTCTGACGAGTTGTTTAAGTCCCTCGAAATAGGGCAGGACCAGCATCGTCGCGACGGCGCCGACAATCGTGATCTTGAAAACGCCCTTTATGAACTCGGCAAGCGACTTGAACGAGAACAGCCGCTTCATGCCCGCTATCGGAGAGGCTCGGTCCAGTTTTGGCGTGATCCGGTCCACCGCCACGACCAGCCCGCCCTGAACCGCGCTTGACCCCAGCGCGGCAGCGAGGAATAGAATGGTCGGGATAATCATCACAAAGCCGACCTGGACGGCCGCGTCGCCGATGATCTTCGCGAGGCTTCCCTTTTCGACGGGTATCGCGTGCGGCATCGCGAGAAATTTCTGAAGGATCTGTTTGATATCTGTCGAGATGGACGGAACCATCAAAGCGATGATGATCGTCGCGGCGAGGATCATGAACCAGTGACTGACCTCGCGGGAGACGGCGACTTCACCCTTTTTGCGGGAGTCGTCGAGCTTCTTCTGTGTCGGCTCTTCTGTTTTCTGTGACTTGTCCGAACCCTGGTCGGCCATGGATCGCTACCTATCCCTGTCCGGTAAAGCGGAGCAGGTTCTCCTCGAACCTGCCGAGGAACCAGAACATACTGACGGACAACGTCATCGCCATCACCACAAAGGCGAGTGTAATCTGAAGCGACATGGCGATAAAAAACACCTGAACCTGCGTCGTCAGCCTGCCCAGAAGACCAAGCCCGGCATAAAAGACCGTACCGACGACGACAAACGGAGAGGCGAGCTGCAGACCGAGCGCGAAGGTCTCGGACAGCAGGCGCACCAGTGTTTGCGAGAAATCGCCGAGCGGCAGCGGTGCGCCGGGCTTGAACAGCGTGTAGCTGTCGGCAATCGCCATCAGCATCAGATGATGCAGGTCGGTAACGAACACCATCAAAACGCCGACAATATTCAGAAACGCTGCGATAAGTGCGCCCTGCTGCGCGTTGCTGGGATCGAAGAACATCGCGTTGGACAGACTGGCCTGAAACCCGATGATCACACCGGCGACATGCAGCGCCGACATCAGCATGCGGACCAGACCGCCCATGAAAACCCCGATAATCACTTCTCCACCCACAAGAAGCGCCGCCGACAGCATCGACGCCGGCATCGGTGGCAGGTGAACGGACACGACGGGTGTCACGACAAGGGCAAGGGCAAGCGCGAACATGAGGCGGATCCGCGGACTTATATAGGCTTCCGAAAAGCCGGGCAGCAGCATCACGGTTGAGCCCATACGGGCAAACACCAACCCGAGAGCAAACGCGTCGGTCGTCAGAATGTCGTTCAGCATGATTGGGTCAGCACGGCGTCGTCAGCCCATTGCGACGATCTTGTCGACGATCTGCTCCATAAATCCGTTCAGTGTCGCCAGCATGAAGGGCAGCAGCACCAGTACGGAGACGAAGATCACGATTATTTTCGGCACGAAAGCCAGCGTCATTTCCTGAATCTGGGTAAGCGCCTGAAAGAGCGAGACACCGAGGCCGATAATCAGGGCGATAAGCATCACCGGCGCACCGACCTTGAGTAGTACCCAGATCGCATCCCGCGAGATTGAAATTACTTCGACTGCGTTCATTATCCCCCCGGACAACCGCGACGCCCGGATCGGTCAGATCGGCATCCGGGCTATTTCCTGATATGCGGCGACGGCCTTGTCGCGAATGGCAACAACGGTCTGCAATGTGATTTCGGCATTTGTGACGGCGGTAACAACATCGGTCAGATCGGCCTTGCCGGCGATGGCCTGGGCGCTGATGTTTTCGGCCTGCTTGCCGGTATTCATCGCGTCGCTGAGCGTTTCGCCGACGAATTGAGAGAACGACTTCCCGGGATCAGCCGCTCTCGGTTCCATCCCGGTGTCAGACATTTTCTGCGCATTGCGCGCATAGGCGGCCGCGGCATTCGCGACGCTGAACGTGCTCATGAATCAGTCTCCTTTGGCTGATGGGCGGGTATTGGCCGGCGGCTGCGCATTACTGGCGCAGCATGTCGATGGTGCGGGTCAACATGCTTTTCGACACGTTGATGATACTGAGGTTCGCTTCGTAGGAACGCTGGGCTTCGCGCATGTCCATCATCTCGACCAGCGGATTGACGTTCGGAACCGCGACGTAACCGTTCTCATCCGCGGCGGGATGTTGCGGGTCGAACTTCTTCTCGAATTCGGTCTTGTCGACCAGAATCTTGTCGACCGTGATGCGCCGGCCGTCGATAGACCGGTCGAGCATGTTCTTGAACGAGACCTGTTTGCGCCTGTACGGCTCGTCGCCGGGCCCGTCCGGCAGCGAGTCGGCATTGGCAATGTTTTCAGAAATCACCCGGAGCCGCGTGCCCTGCACGCGCATACCGGCGGTCGAGATCTTGATAGAATTGATCAGGTCCATTTCAGTTTTCCCCACTTCCCGATAACATCATTCACCGGCTATCTCGGCGGACGCCCGAGAGCGAGTTTGATCATGGAAAGCTGCTTCGAATAGATGTTGCTGGCCAACCGATGGTTCGCCTGGGTTTCGGAAACTTTTGTCAGTTGTTCTTCAAGTATGACGGCATTGCCTGCGGGCGCCGTCTCGTAAGCGTCCTTGCCGCTGTCGTTGCGATACTTCGGGTTCTTGCGCGTTGCTTCGATATGCATCGAGCTGGTCTTCTCAAGCGTCGACCGCTTCAGCCGCAGCCGCAGAAGATCATCAAATTTAAGTTCTTTCAGATCCTTCGGTCCGTAGTTCGGCGTGTCCGAGTTGGCAATGTTCTGGGACAGTACCTGCTGGCGTTTGGACAGCCAGTCCATACGCTG
>JAYOMI010000052.1:0-7286 GCA_038120765.1 Rhodospirillaceae bacterium | reverse complement strand
GGTAAGATCCATTGCCCCTCGCCGCTTTCCCGCCCCCGCGCGAAAAGTAGATAAAACTTTACGGGAATTTGCAGTTTCCCAAGCCTGTGTTAATAAACAGTGAAGCGACGGTGGCGTGCTGCGTATGCGGCAGGTCCGGACGTTACAAGTAGTGACGGAGACAAAATGCTGTATCTGACGAGAAAAGCCGGCGAGTCAGTCGTCATCAATGACGAGATCGAGGTAACCGTCGTCGACATCAGGGGACGCTCGGTCAAGCTCGGGTTTACCTTTCCGCAAGGGGCGTCTGTCCTGCGGAGGGAACTCTACGAAAAAATCCAGAAAGAAAACCAGGAAGCCGCGCAGGTCAGCGCCGATTTTCTGACCTCCCCGACGGAGGCCCCGGAAAAGGCCGGCGAATAAGACAATGGGGGGAAACGATATCCCCACCCGCACAGTCCGGCGCCCCGTCAACAGCCCGAAGCGTTTATCAGGCGATATCTGTGTGGTCGGATCCGGCGCCGCCGGGCTTTCGGCGGCACTTGAAGCCGCGCGCGCAGGAAAGCGGGTCGTTCTTGTCGAGGCGGCGCCCTCGCTTGGCGGACAGGCAGTCAATTCGATTATCGGAACTTTCTGCGGCCTGTATTCAAACGGGCCAAATGTCACGAGGCTGACCTATGGGATCGCGGACGACATTCTCCGCGATCTCCATGCTCTCGGCGCCGCACGCAACCGGCCCGCGAGGAACTCCATTATCGTGCAATATGACGAGATCGCCCTGGCCCGATGGGTCGATAAAGCCGTGCGGGATGCGGGCATAACCGTGCTTCTCGGGGCGATCGTGCGAGACGCTCACCTTTCAGATCGCCGGATCACGGCACTGGATGTCGCGACGAAGTTCGGTGACGTCTCCGTAGAGGCAGACGGTTTTATCGATGCGTCAGGCGATGCGACGGTTGCCTGGCACGCGGGTCTCGCCGTCCGGGAACCGGAAACGCCCATTTTCGGCACGCAGGTGGTTCTGTTCGAAAATTTCGACGAAGATGCGGCAAATGCGGTCGATCGCTGGGAAATGCAGGACCGCTTGTCGCGGAAGGCCGATGACTATGGCCTGATGCGCAAAGACGGCTTCGTATTCTCCTTTCCGGGACACGGTACCGCGCTGGCCAACATGACCCATGTGGAAACCCCCATGGATGCCGCCGGCTACGCCGATACGGTGTTTAACGGCCGTGATCAGGCAGACCGTCTGTTGCGGTTCCTTCATGCGGAATACCCTTCCGCCTACGGCAACGCCCGGATCCGGATATATGCCGCGCCGGGCGTTCGCCAGACCCGCTGGATCACGGGCAGGTACAGTCTGACCGCAGAAGACGTGCGCACCGGCCGTAGGTTCGACGATGCAATCGCGCGATGCTCCTGGCCGATTGAACTTCATCATGATGCCGCCGAGGCCTATTGGGAAGAACTCGGCGATGACCATGTACACAACATACCTCTTGGCAGTCTTTTACATCGGGATGCGGATAACCTCGCTGCTGCCGGCCGCTGTATCGACGGGGACACTGTCGCCTTGTCCTCGATACGGGTGATGGGACCGTGTATTGCAATGGGTGCTGCAGCAGCCCATGCCCTTGTTCTGGCAGGAAGCGGGAGCGCACACCAGATCGATATAGATGCGCTTCGATCCCGAATATCCGACAACCTGAACCGGCACGACCCCTGCCCCGCCTGAACCTGCAGGATGAGGCATTGATCTGTTAACGGCCGCCGGGCGTTGCCGCTTTTCAGCAATCCTTTGCCGACACTCGCATGGTTAAAAAGATTTTCGCAGGCCGCGGAAGCGCCGCTCGGTATCGGCGGGACCTAGCGCCGCGAAACCCCCTGAAATTTCCGGAAATCCGGGCAAATGAGGCGGCAGTTAGGCGCCCTGTCTTCAGTCTTTCTTAACCATACTCCATAAGAATTCGCGCAACAGAAATTGTGGGATTGAAACGTGGAGTCGACCGATTCCGGCTCACCGGCCGACACCAGTATCGAAAGCGCGTTGCGGGAAGCGGCGACCGCCATCGACAGCGCCCGCATGCTCCTGCGACAGGGCACGATCATGGACCTGAACGGCCTCGAAGCCCATGTAGAGCAGGCCTGTATCGGAATTCCTTCCCTGCCCGCGCCGACAGGGAGCGACTGAAGCCGACACTCATTTCGCTGATCGACGGGCTTAATCTGTTGACCGAACAGCTCACGACGCAGCATCAGGAAATTTCCGGCACGCTCCAGAACATCGGCGCACGCACCCGCGCCGTCTCCGCGTACAAGCCCCGCGGCTCGCGGTAGACGCCGGCGGAACGCACACAATGGACGCCAGCAATTACGTAAGGTTCGTCGCCGCACTTCTCTTTGTGCTGGCCCTCATCGCCTTCGCGACATGGCTCGCAAAACGGTTCGGCATGGGGGGGCGGGTGAACGCCGTCAAACGCGGCGAACGACGATTACAGATTGTCGAAACGATGACGGTCGATGCCAAGCACCGGGCTGTTCTTATTCGCCGCGACGACATCGAACATCTCGTTCTCCTCGGCCAGACAGCGGATCTCGTTATCGAGACCGGCATCAAAGCGCCGGCAGCGGACGGGCCCGAACAGGAAGAAGGCACGCGATGAAGCGGTCCTTTCCCATAGCGCTTGGCGTTGTCGGGCTGCTGCTGATGGCGGCCGCGATGTGGACACCGGCGGCAGCCCAGAATTTCTCGCTCGATCTCGGCGCCGGCGGCTCCACCACCGGCCGCGTGGTCCAGCTTATCGCGCTGCTGACAATTCTCAGCCTGGCGCCATCAATCCTTGTGATGGTGACGTCATTTACCCGTATCGTCGTCGTGCTGTCGTTCCTGCGGAGCGCCATGGGTGTCCAGCAGACCCCGCCGAATGCCGTGATGGTGAGCCGTGCGCTGTTCCTGACAATGTTCGTGATGGGCCCGACGCTGGAGGCTTCTTACAAGAACGGCCTGCTTCCGCTGATCGAGAACCAGATCGGCGAGGAAGAAGCATTTGATCGCACACTCGCACCGATCCGGACCTTCATGCTGCAACATGTCCGCGAAAAGGATTTGCGCCTGTTCATGGACCTCGCCCAAAACCCGGTGGCGGCATCCCCGGAAGAAACACCGCTGCGGTCGCTGATCCCCGCGTTCATGATCAGCGAACTGCGCCGGGCTTTCGAGATCGGATTCCTGCTTTTCCTGCCCTTCATCGTGATCGACATGGTCGTCGCATCCATCCTGATGTCCATGGGCATGATGATGCTGCCGCCGGTGATGATTTCGCTGCCGTTCAAGCTGATTTTCTTCGTCCTCGTGGACGGCTGGTATCTTGTCGCCGGAAGTCTGGTGCAGAGTTACGGCACAATAGGTTCCTGACGCCGCGCAGACTGACGTTTAGAGGCGTGTCGCCGCAGATACCTGCCCGCAGGCGCTTCGTTTCATAGCGAGCCTGCAGAGCCCAGCCCGAACAACCAGCGCGAATGATGGTGGATCTGCCGGCTTCGGTGTCGATGCGACACCAATAGCGAAAAGGGTAGCGACCGCGACAGATGTGCTTCGTATGAAGTTCTTCGATTTTTGTGTCTCTGGGAGACATTCGTTCTTACAAAAATCAGATGCGCAAAATTCTCCGACGGTATTTCAGCACCCGTCGCTGAATTCCAGGGCCTGCGCGTTATACAGCCTCAACAATAGATCGAGATGATCTGACAACGTCGGCGTATTCGTTTGGGTGACCGCATCTTCTTTCATCAGGCTCAGGACAACGGCCAGAACATCCTCGTTGATGTCAAAAGTCATGCCATCGAAGCCAAGACTGTAGGTACCACCGGCCGATGAGTTCAGCGAGGGGACGAGCGCGAATTTTACGTAGGCGGGTTTGTACAGGGCGGCACCCGACTGGAGAGCATCGGTAAAGGCCTTCAGACTGATAAGGTCATCTCGTTCGCCATATTGCGGGGTATCTTCAACAGTGGAGCCCGTAAAAAACGCGGCCAGCCAGTTGGAAAACGCAGGCGTTGCCAGCGAATTGCTGAAATAATCGCGCAGCGTCGCAGCGGCATCGACAGACAGGACGAAGCCCGAACTTTCCGCGCTCAGCCCCTCGCCCGTGTAGCGGTGATCAAGCGCCTCGTGTTCGGCGAGATACGCGCCGTAGGCATCATAGAGTTCCGACAATTTCGGACCGAGAAAGCCGACGGAAAAGGTCAACGCATCGTCAAGCGTTGAGCCTTCATGGGCGAAATGAGGCGGAACATACAGGACATCTCCTGACGCCACCTCGACGGTATCTCCATCAACAGCATCTTTGAGAATTTTCAGGTCGAGGCCGCCGATATACGTCTCATCTATGACCGGTTCACGACCGATGGTCCAACGGCGGGTCCCCTGACCCTGCACAAGAAAGACGTGATAGCTGTCGACATGACCGCCGATGCCGCCGCCCTTGGTTGAAAAACTGACCATGACATCGTCCATCAGCCAGCGGGGCGCAAAGCTGAATGCACGTAACAACCCGGCGGTATCGGGGTGGAATTGTTCAACGTTCTGGACCAGCAGGCTCCAGGGTGGCTTGCCCGCGGTATTGAAATCCTCCTCGGTGAAGGGGCCGAACCGGCAGGTCCAGTCTTGCCGTGACACCATCCGCGCGCGCGCGCTTTCTTCCATGGACAGTCCGGCAAGCTCATCCGGCGTGATCAATCCGTTCATGATGGCGTGATCTATCGCGTCCCGCACCAGGAACGGCCGCTTGTTCCAGTACAGCGCGTAGAAATCCTCGATCGAGGGCAACGCGTCGAGAATATGCAGCGAAGGGGACACCGTCGCATCCGACGACGAGAAAGTTGCAATTGTCATGACGTTGTTATGCCATGAGCGGGGCAGGCACCCAAGCATCGCGCGACGACGGCGAGCTTGCGCCCAATTGAAAATAGCAGTGCTAGTTTATAGCGCTGAGGGCGTTGCTCTGCACCTTGTCCCGGTAGCTGGCAAGGAAGGACTGGTAGTCCTCCAGATCGCCGGTCTTTCGCACCAGTTCCTTGAAGTCGGGGACAAGGCCGATCTCGACCCCGGCTATCGCCTTGAAAGCTTCCTTGTATTTGGTCTTTTCCATCGCCGGACCGAAACGGTCACGGAGGGCCGTCAAACCATCCATGTCGTTCTCCATGGTCAGCGCTATTCCCCAGCGCATAACCATATCTGCAAATTTCGGCTCGAGCTCGTCAATCTTCTGCTGCGGGATGATCCGCCTCACAGTGCGCGCGACGTCTTCCCAGTTTGCATTCTTCCAGTAGAGTCCGAAGCGAAGCATTTCGGCCTCGTAACTGACATCGCCGGCAAGCAGCGCCAGCCCCTTGGCGGGCTCGTTGTTCTCGCCATAGGCGCGGACTTTGAGGTATCGCCGCTGAAATTCCAGATTCTCGGGAAGTTCCTCGCCGTCGCTGAGTTCCAGAGGCTCGACGGCTTTCGCGGGCTCGCGGTTGAGCAGTCGCAGCAGGGCCAGCCTGCTCACCACACGGGCGCGTTCCAGCCCGTCGAGCCTGAACCTCACCTGATGTTCCAGCAACCGGCCCGCCTCAGACAGGAGGTCTACTTTTGCCAGACGATCCGCAAGCTTCCGGATCATCTCGTCTCCGTCGGTTCCGGCCGGGGTCAGTTCGCGAAATTCTTCATACAGGGCAAGCGCCTTGACCGCAGACAGCTTGTCCGCTTCGCCCTCAAGAAACAGGCGGCGGAACCTCTTTCGCATGTCTTCGGCAATTGCGTTCGCACCCTCGACTTCCTTGAAGTTGCTCGCCGCCTGACGAAGCCGGAGCAACGATTCCCGGTATTCGCCTTCCTCCGCGTGAAGATCGCCGAGACGGCGCTTCAGATCGAATTCGAAGGCATCGCCGCGCCATGCAAATGATAGCGCCTCAAGTGTGTCGATGGCGGTTTTGCGGTCGGTCTGACTGGTTTCAATATCCGCATTCACGAGGGCAAAGGCCGCCTTCGCCCTGGCCCGCCGATCGCCATTCTGAATGACCTCACGCCACAGACTCTTGGCGGCTGTCGGTTTTCCCTGAAGACGGAGCGCATGACCACTCAGAAATCGGACGTATTGGGCATCCGTGTCGCTCAACGACGAACTCCGGAGCGCATCCAGCCAGAGTTTCGCACTGTCCGTGTCTTTCGCCGCCAACGCTGCTTCCGCACCGATCATCTGGAACCGCGTCTTAAGCCATTTGGGGAAGGACGCCACAATTCCGCGCACGTCGCGGATCAGCTTGTAAGCAGCCAGCCAATCGCCTTTTGCCGAGGCAATTCCTGCACGCCAGGGCGCAACCGACGGGTCGTTCTTCAGATGAACATGCTCAAAATCGGGCGCTGCGGTCGCATACTGCCCGAGCAGAAAATGCGCCGCTGCCCGCAGGGCGATAAAACTCGTCTCGCCACCCAAGGCGGGGTCCTGTCTCAGCGCAACTTCAAGAATACCCAGTGCATCCGCCGCCATCCCGCGGGAGATGTAGAATCTGGCCAGATCGAGCCGCGCATTGTTGCGTTTTTCGTTGGGCGCAACCAGAACACGTCTCAATTTTTCGTACTTCACATCCTCGTATTCGCGATCCACCCCGCCGCCCCAATCCTCCAGGGCACCGAAAGCATGACCGGAATCCTTGACGACGGTCTTCGCCGCGACTTCCAGCGAGCGGGAAACGCTGAGTCCGCCCGGCGCCGCGACATACACGCCCTCGGCATTCCGGATCAAAGCAATATCGTCTCGTCGCGGCACCAGTACGAGACCGGCGGCACTCGCGGGAATCGCGACATCGACGAGGTTTCTGGCAATCCGGTTCCCGGCTCCGGGATTAAGCACCGGGTAGACATGAACGATATCGCCGATCATCCGGTCCGCGAAAACATGCGGCCTGCCCAGCCCCTTTGCAGCGATCAGGACGGCCGGTTGCTTGTGTCCGTCGTCAAAATTTTTGGGCCAGTTGATCGTCTGATTTAACGGAGGATCTGGCTCTCCTTGGTGGATGTTAAGCGGCGTGCCGCTGATGATTCAAGCGGCGGTTTTTGATGGTGAGTTCCTTGATCCGTTTTCTCCTTTCGATAATGGCGGTGGCGCGGCCGAAGTAGGCGTCAGCCGGCGTGACGTTGCCGAGGCTTTCGTGATAGCGCTCGTGGTTATAGTGCTCGATGAAGGCCCCGATCTGGTTTTCGAGGTCACCGGGCAGGTAATAGTTCTCCAGCAAGACGCGGTTCTTCAGGGTCTGATGCCAGCGTT
>JAYOMI010000051.1:0-25129 GCA_038120765.1 Rhodospirillaceae bacterium | reverse complement strand
GCCCCAGACCGAATACTTGTTGTCGAGATGGGGGGCATCGCCCAGCATGATGAAAAACTGGCTGTCCGCGCTGGACGGGCTTGCCGACCGCGCCATTGAGGTCACGCCGCGCACATGCGGCTCGGACGTGAATTCCGGCGGGATGTTCTGGCCGGAGCCGCCCGTGCCGTTCCCTTCCGGATCCCCTGTCTGAACCATGAAGCCTTCGATCACCCGGTGAAAGACGATACCGTCGTAAAACTTCTCGCGCACCAGTTCCTTGATACGGGCGACGTGCTTGGGTGCAAGGTCAGGCCGCATTTCGATGACGATGCGGCCATCCTCGGTTTCCATGTAAAGCGTGTTCTCGAGATCCGCAGCCATTGCAGCCCCCATTGTTGTTGTGAGCATCAACGCGCCTGCGCAGAATGCTCTGATAAAGGATCGTGCCGTCATTGAAGCACCTCCAAAGATTGATCAGCCTTTAGATAGCCCTGTTTGAACAGGTTTCTACCTTATTCAGACCTGACGTCAAACCACCGAAACCGGCAAATCCGGACCACCGGACCGGGGTTTCCTGTCAGATGACGAACTCGGTCGTTGCCTCCGGCGCGTAGAGCTCCTCGGGCGTCAGCTTGCGGTGCGTCACGCCCTGCTCGTCGCAATACTGCAGGAACGCCTCGATCGTCGTGCGGCTCGCCTCGATGCCGTACGGCCAGACCCCGTTGTCCCCGAAAATCTTCGAGGCTGTCCTTTCGGCGTTCACATAGCCCCACGGCACGGGGATCTGGGAGGCGGTCACGCTCGTCAGACGCTCGACGGAGCGATCGCGTGCCTCTTCGAACGCGGTCATCAGATTACGCGCGATCCAGGGATATTCCTCGTATACGTCGCGCTTGATGGCAACGGTGTGCATGATCGGGTAGATCCCGGTTTCCTCGAAATAGGATTCCTCGACCTCGCGAAAATCAGGCATCAGACGCGTCATCGCCCCGTTTTCGAACTCATGCGGCGGATGCGCGGAGATCATGCAGTCGATCTCCCCGGACAGAAGCATCTCGGCGAGGGATTTGTCTGCAACCTGCGTGTACTTAACCCCTGCCGGCAGGTTCAGCTTCGCCATCTCGACA
Source organism: Rhodospirillaceae bacterium (assembly GCA_038120765.1). Classification (GTDB taxonomy): domain Bacteria; phylum Pseudomonadota; class Alphaproteobacteria; order MPNO01; family UBA830; genus CAXBCP01. Next base: position 24,020 of record JAYOMI010000051.1, on the reverse strand, counting down.
CGCCCCGGCGCGTTCACGCCGGCCTGGACCCATTCAACCTCGTCAAGCTTCACGCCGCCCTGATGGTGCAGCCAGCCGCGGGCATAGACCGTCGCGGTCTGCGACCATTCGGGAATACCGATCCGCTTGCCCTTCAGGTCCGTGGACTGCTTGATGCTGCCGTCTTTGCGGATATAAAACGCCGAATGGCGGAATACGCGGCTGATGAATACCGGTATGCCGGTAATCGGCGGGTTATCCTGCGACATGATGGAGCAGTACTTGGCGAAAGACAGCTCCGATACATCCCATTCGAAGGACTTGGCGAAGCGGTAAAAAATTTCCTCTACCTCCATCTGGAGATGCGTCAGTTCGATCCCCTTCGGCTTGACCATACCGGTCGCGAGGTCCCGGACATGATCGTAGTCCCAGGTCGCCATGGTGAGATGAATATCGTTGTGCATGTCGGACTCCGTTAGCGGATGATTGTGAGATACAGCAGGTAATCGAGAAACGCGGCAATGCCAAGCACCGGCACCGCTACGAAGGCGACAAAATAAACCCATGCCCAGACGGTAAAGCCTCGCCGGGGAATCGACTGGCCGTCTATGATGACGGAACGGTTTATCGGACTGCCCATTCCAGAGGTATAGACGCTAAAGGTGCGAATTTGAATTCCCGCATTGAAATTGACTGGTCGCCCAAACGGGCCGCCTATGAGCGGATTCAGGCGGCATGCCCTGCCCCGCTTGAACAGGCCTGGGCCTATGGCGATTCGATTGCCGCCGTTTCCACCAATGAAATCCGCCGGGCCATCGTGATGTTCGAGGGCAGCCCCGTCGCGACCCTCCAGACGGCGGAGCGCTGGTTGCCTGCGGGATTCAAGCTCATCCGGTTGACCCGGGGACCGGTCACGGACACCCGGCACTTCTCCCCGATATCGCCCGGGCCCTGCGCGCGGAATGCCCCCGACTGACGCGTAACCTGCTGTTCTGGATGCCCGACGCGATCAGTGGCGCGGACGCCATGCGGCCTATCGGAAAACGGATGATGACGACGGGCTACACGACCGCCTGGCTGGACCTGCAGCCCCCTCCGGACATCCTTCGTGCAAATCTTCGCGGCAATTGGCGCAATGCGCTCGCACAGGCCGAAGCGGATGCCCCTAAAATCACTGACGATCGCCGACAGCGCGAGATCGAGAATTTCATTGCCGGCTATCTGAAAGACCGCCGCACACAAAAATACAGCGGCCCCGCAGGCATTCTCGTGCGGCGGATCGCCGAGACGTTCAGAAAAGATACGGTTCTGTTGCAGGCGCTCGATCATGGCGACGTCATCGCGGCGACGCTGTTTCTCCGCCATGGCGCCAGCGCAACCTACTACCTGTCCTGAACCACCAGTCTCGGCCGTGAGCGCAATGCGGCCAATCTGCTGCTGTGGCAGGGGCTGATCCGCCTCCGCGATGCCGGCGTCAAATGGCTCGATCTGGGCGGGATGGATGCCCGCGCACCCGGCATCGCCCGGTTCAAGCTGGGGCTGGGTGCCGATGCCGTTACCTATAACGGCACCTGGTTCTAGCAACCATTCCGTCCGCGGTCGGATAAATCACCGGCATATGGCTTTGACGCCAATAGTTGCTAAACTTTTCCGAGAACGACGGACATAATCCGGACGAAAACAACGATAAGGGAGGACGTCACCATGCCGGACGATACCAAAACCCAGGTTATCGCCATCGAAGAACACTATCTCGACGACGCTGTTATGGAACTGAGCGGCGGCGGCGGACCGCCCCATATCTCGGCAATGCTGTCCGATATGGGAGAGGTCCGGCTGCGCGAGATGGATGAGGCCGGCGTGGATATCCAGGTACTGTCTCACTGCCCGCCCGGCGCACAGGCGTTTGGCCCAGGGGAAGCGGCCCAGCAGGCGCGCGGGATCAATGACCGCCTGAACGATGTCGTTCAGGGCCATCCCGATCGCTTTGCCGCCTTTGCCACCCTGCCGACGCAGGATCCCGCAGCCTCCGCCGCCGAGCTCGACCGGTGCGTGAACGACCTCGGCTTCAAGGGAGCGATGCTGCACGGACTGACCGCCGGAAAATTTCACGACGAAGAAGAGTTCTGGCCGATATTCGAGCGTGCCGCGGCTCTCGACGTGCCGATATATATCCACCCGGGCATGCCCCATCCCGAGGTCGTCAAAATCTACTACGGAAAATATTCGGAAAAATATCCGCCCATCACGCAGGCCGGTTGGGGTTTCACCGTCGAAACCGCGACCGCTGGCGTGCGCCTGGTGCTCAGCGGTATCTTCGACAAGTATCCGAACCTGAAAATCATTCTCGGCCATCTCGGCGAGGGCCTGCCGTTCCTGCTCTGGCGGATCAATATGGCATTCGAGAAAATGGGCCGGCCGGACGTGCCCACCGTCCATTTCCGCGAGGTTTTCTCGGAACACTTTTACATCACGACCAGCGGGAACTTTTCCGACCCGGCGCTGCAATGCACGATCCAGGAGATGGGCATCGACCGGGTGCTGTTTTCCATCGATTGGCCCTACGTGCCGAATACCCCGGGCACAGCGTGGATGAACGGCCTGATGCTCAACCGCGAGGACAAGGAAAAGATCCTGAGCGGGAACGCAAAACGGCTGCTCAAGATGTGAGCGGGTGAGCCATCGCACATCCGGGATACCAAAGGGACGTGCGTTGCGCGATCTTTGGCGATAACTTCAGGAAAAAACCTTTGAGAATAGTGTAGTTCCGGGGAAGCCATGGCCATAAAGAACGATATCGATCCCGCCGTCGCAAAACAGACGATCCTAGATTACTGTCTGAAGAAAGGCGCGCTGGTCGCGGGTGTCGCCGACATAAAGGCAATAGAACGCATCGCGCCCGAAGGTCACCGCCCGAGCGACATGTGGCCCCGTGCGAAATCCGTCATCTCCCTCGGCGTCGGCGGCCAGACACAGGGTGCCTGGCACATACCCGCCAAGGCGCTGGGATATTTCGGATCGACCGAGGTCCGCGCCTATACCATCGCCTATGGCGCCGCCTTCCTGATCGAGAACAAGTTCGGCAAACGCGCCATTTATTGCCCGCCGGACATGGATACCGAAGCCGGCCCCCGGGTTCCGTTCCAGAGCCTGAAACTGCATGCGGAGCTTGCCGGCATCGGCGCACGATCGCTCGCCGGCGACATCCTGCTGCATCCCGAATTCGGGTACATGTATTTCGCGTCGGTCTTCACCGAGCTTGAGCTCGAACCCGATCGGCCGATGCAAGAGAACCCCTGCCCGACCACCTCCTGCGTCGATCTGTTCCGCAAGACCGGCCAGACCCCATGCATGAAGTTCTGCCCGGTCCAGTGTCTGTCCGGCGATATCGACGCGGACGGCAACCAGGCCGAAATGCGCTACGACATGGCGTCCTGTGCGGAGATGACCCAGCAGTTCGAATCCGTGCCCGCCGTCCTGGCGGATGCCATCCGGGCGACGGACGAGGAAGAACGCGAAGACCTGCTGTTCGATGCCGAGAACAAGATTCTCTGGTACAAGCTTTCGGTCGGCTCCGGTGGATTGCTCGGCCAGTGCTTCGAATGCATGCGCGTCTGCCCTATTGCCAACCAGTCGCCCCAGGCTGACCCGATCCGGCGCTACGAGACGCGGATGGCCGCCGGCGGAGACGAGGCATGACCCGCGGCCTCAAACGAAGCCAGGTCGGCATCTCCGAAGAGATGATCCAGACCTATGGCGATGCGATCTTCGATCTCAGCCACAACCTGCAGATCCGTCGGGGAGACCCGGTTCGCGAACTGAACTGGGAGGAGATCGAAAAGCAGAAAGAGAATGCCGGGATATCCGATATCGAGATCGCCCGAAAGCTCGGCCTGACGCATGATCAGGTGACATATATCCGTACGACAATGGAACGCCGCCGCTTCAACCGGCACAACTATCACCGGCTCTACGATCTCGGCGGCGGGAAACGGTTCCGCACAGAACGTTATATCCCGCATTCCGAACGCTTCACCTTCCGGCCCGAAGCGATCGCCCTGCGCAAGGCGCTGGATTTCGATCCGCGGAGCGCAACGAAGTATCTGAAACTCGGGCACTGGAACGGCGATACAGTTAGCGCCTGGCTGGATAACTGGGCGGAGAAGACACCCGATGCGATTGCGGTGCGCGGCCCCGACGGCGAACTGACCTATGCCGAGCAGCGCGATCGCGCGCGACGGCTGGCGAACAGCCTGCTCGATATCGGTGTGCAAAAAGGCGACGTGGTCGCGATTCAGCTGCCCAACCTTGCAGCCTTCACGACGGCCTATTTCGGCGTCCTGATGATGGGCGGCGTCCTGTCGACAATGCATATGCCCTATCGCGGCGGCGAGATGAAACCGCTGCTCGATCATGCCGGCGCCCGCGCGGTCATCTGCGCCGGCGCGGTCGAGAATTACGATGCGCCCGCAACGATGATGAATCTCCGCGACGAAGTCGACACACTTGAGCACGTCATCGTCGCGACCGGCGACGCGCCATCCGGCACGCTTTCGCTGCAATCCATGATCGATGACGGGAGCGCCAGTCCGGTCGAGAACCCGCCTGTCGCGTCAGACCCGGCAATTCTCTGCTTTACCTCCGGCACCTCGTCGGCGCCAAAAGCGGTGGTTCACAGCTATCAGACGATGCTTGCCAATAACCGGATCGCTGCGCCTATTTATATTATGACGCAGGACGATGTGGTCCTGGGCGGCCCGCCCTTCACCCATGCCTTCGGGCTGTGCGTGCTGAATTTCACGCTGATGGCCGGTGCGACAAGCCTGCTGATGCCCGCCTTCAGTCCACCCGCGCTGATCGAACTGATCGAAAGCGGCAAACCGACAGTCGCCTTCCTCGCGCCCGCCCATGTCGCAGCCTGCCTTAAGACGGGACTGCTCGACAGCGGCGACCTCTCCTCGATCCGTATCGCCACGATCTCCGGCTCCGCCTGTCCGCCGGATGTCGCTTATGCCCTTGAAAATGCCATGCCCAACGGCGCGGTCGGCCAGATGTGGGGGATGACGGAATGTTTCATGGGGCTGCACACCCCGTTCGACAGTCCGCCGGAAATTCGCTGCGAAACACTGGGCGGCACGACGCCGACCTTCGAGGCGCGCATGGTGCTGGAAAGCGGGGAGCTCGCCCGTGACGGCGAGGATGGCGAGCTTGAGATCCGCGGCTGTTCGGTAATCGCCGGATATTTCAATAATGCCGACGCCAACCGGACCGCGTTTACCGGTGACGGCTGGTTCAAAACCGGAGACCTTGCCGTCCGTGACGCCGGGGGAAACATCAGAATTACCGGCCGTGCGAAGGATCTGATCAATCGCGGCGGCATCAAAATCAACCCGGTCGACATAGAAGCCGTGATTGACAGGCATCCCTCGGTGCTCATGTCCGCGATAGCGCCGATCCCCGACGACGTTCTGGGGGAGCGGGCCTGCGTCTATGTCGAACTTCAGCCGTGCAGCAGTCTCTCACTTGAAGAAATCTGTGCGTGGCTCGACAAAAACGAAGTCGCCAAGATGAAATGGCCGGAGAAACTGAAGATCGTGGACAATATGCCTCTCACGCCGACACGCAAAATCATCAAGAGTGCGTTGCCGTCCCGCTAGCAGGCGTCAGACCGCTTCACGCTCTTCGATACATCCCACCGTCGGCACCTCATCCGTACATTCCGGAAGGGACACCGTGACGGTCGTGCCTTCCCCCTCTGTCGAGGCGAGTTCAAGACTTGCTCCCATCGCCTCGGCAAGACCGAAACAGATCGCTATTCCCAGACCGGACCCCTGGTGCCGACGGGAAAATGCACCCTCGGCCTGAACGAAAGGATTCCCGAGTTCGTCGAGAACTTTCTTGGGTATGCCGCAACCGCGATCGCTGACCAGAATCCGGATCATTCCGCTGGCGCTATCGGTTGCGTTTTCGACAAAAATCTCGTTTTGGGGCTGGGAAAATTTAATCGCGTTGCCGATAACATTGATCAGGATCTGGCGGAGTGACTGTTGGTTGGTCAGGGCTTTCGCAACCGGCACACCCGGCACGCGCCTGATCGCGACTTCCCGCTTGTCCGAATCGAAGCGTAACAGGCGGACCACTGAATCAACTTCCGAAACAACGTCTGTCTCTTCGCAATCGCTCCGGTGCTGGCCTGCCTCGATCTTTGCGAACAACAGGAGATTGTTGACGACATTCAGCAAGTGACTGCCGCTCGATTTAATGTCCCCGAGATATTCCGCGTATCGCGGCACGCCTATCGGGCCAAGCATCTGGGCCAGCATCAAATCGGAGAACCCGAGGATGGCGTTCAGAGGCGTTCGAAGCTCGTGGCTCATATTGGCGATAAAAAGATTCTTGGCATTGTTCGCGTCTTCGGCCATCTCGGCCCGCAGGCTCGCGTTTTCAATCGTCTGACGTGCCTCCAGAGCCGCCATTGCGTGGGAGGCAAGAAGCGAAAATTCCTGGGCCAGCTGTATTTGCTCCCGATCGAAAGCCGCGAGCCCCGCACTCCGCAGCAATACCAGAATACCCCGATGATCCTTGATACGGATTGGCATGTAGATCGCCGGCTAGCGCCGGGAAATCTTCGTTTCGGGGACTTCCGCCCATTCCTGAAGATCGTCGTGGCAGAAAGTGGCCGAAACACGTCCGTCCATCACCTTGCTCATGAACGGCCCCACAGGGAAATTCAGGCCGACAAGATTGGCGGGGCGCGCCACGATAGAATAGAGATCGCCGGTGTCGCCTTCCGTCAGCACCATCGCCTGATCATGCGGCAGGACTTCGCGCAGGGAGTCGAACACGCTCATGAACGGATCGTCATCGAGATCGAGGGCCAGAAGCGCGTCCAGCGACCTGAGGAGAAAATTTGCCCGGTCAGCGTTCGCCGGCAGGCGGTCGGTTTCCCGCGTCAGGCTTAAGAACGCCTCTTGAAGTTCTTCATAGGAATTCATTGCGCAAAATCGCCGACTAGAGCCCGTTTCCGAAAGCAATCGCGGATATCATCAGGTTTCCGTGAACGTTCTGGCGCGCAAGCGTCCCCTGCTCCCCGAACGTAAAACATCCGAGAAACGGCATATCCGAGAAACTCCTGGCAACTGTCTCGGCGACTTCCGGCATCTGGTCGCCAACGGCCATCATGCATCCCGCACAATATACAAGCAGGCCGCCCGCCAGAGAGTCGGGACCTCCCGGCAGTTTCGTCGTAGCCTCTGTAGCCGCCCTGCCCGCGCGCTCGATCAGCCGGTCCCGGTCGCCCCGCATGCAGAATATTTCCGTTGCCGCATCGATGTTCGCGAATGTCGACAATCCGCCGTCGGCGGTAATGGATTCCGGGTGAACCAGCCGGTAGTGCGGGATACCTTCCTGATCGCCCATATCAACGGCAAGCGGGAACATGGTGGTCTCCGCCAGGATCACGCCGCCGTGCTCGAGCTGTTTGTCAATCGCCCCGCGAATCCACCCGTTATAAGTCGCCGCCGCAGGAGCATCATCGATCTCCAGTATTTCACGGCCGTTGCGTTTTGCGACGATCCCGCGCGGTCCGGCGGGCTCGTATCCACCCTGGAAACTGAAGCCGACCCCGCCGGAAGTAAACATCACGCCAACGATCACCGCGTCGGTGAAGACGCCCATCGGACAGATCTGCGCCCAGTTTCCCTCGACAGTGTTGTCGGCTGAGCTGCCGCCGATAATCGGGCAGGCCTCGCCAACGAGGCGCTTCAGTCCTGCGACGACGTCTTCTTCATGGCCCGGCGCCTGATAGATCCAGATCAGTTCCGGCACTTCGCCCGGACAACCGGCGTTTGCCAGCGCCTGATTCAGGGCTTTCTCAGCCGCAAATGACGGTGAATCGCCAAGAACGGCGCAGCCCACACCGAAATTACCCGCCGGACCGTCCACGATGAGGGATCCTATCGAACCCTCTCCCCAGAGTTTACCGCCGACCATAACGCCACTGCAGGACGTACCGCCGAGATACGGCATATGCGGCAACGCGTCTTCGAACGCAGACCTGATCGCATGGCCGTCATGATCGCAGCCATAGAATATGAATCCGAAAGTCGGGCTATCGCACGCCGACAACGTTTCTGCGAGAAGACGGTTCACGACCTCGTTCGTGTCGTCCCCGCTATATGCAAAGGAATGTATGGAAACCATCGGTTCGTCTCTTTCCGGTGCGCGACTTATTTTCGCGTTCTATCCGGCGGAAAGAAAAGACTGACCGTTGTGCCCTCACCGACCTCGCTCTCGATTTCGATCCGACCGCCATGCATCTCGATAAACGCCTTGACCAGCGGCAAGCCCAGCCCGGTCCCCTGATGATCGCGGGCATGCGCGGTATCTACCTGACCGAACGGGGACAGAACCGTCGCGAAATGCTCTGGCGCGATACCGACACCGGTGTCGCGGATATCGAACCGGAAGCCGCCGTCAGGGCCTATCGTGGCGACGAGATCCACGGTTCCCCCGGATGAAGTGAACTTGATCGCATTCGACATCAGGTTCAGCAGCATCTGCTTGAGCGATCGGGGATCGGCGACAAGATAAGGAGGGTTCTCAGGCAGGCTCTTGATCAGCGTGATGCCTGCTTCGTCCGCCCGGCCCTTCACGATATGAATGACGGAACGGCACAGGTCCGATACCTGAACCTCGGTTTCGTTCAGATCGAACTTGCCCGCCTCTACCTTCGACAGATCTAGGATATCGTTGATAATCGACAGAAGATGCGCGCCGGACTCATATATATCGTCGGCGTACTGCTTGTACTGGGCGACACCGACGGGTCCGAACAACTCGTTCTTTATCACCTCCGACAACCCCATCACCGCATTCAGGGACGTTCGCAGTTCGTGGCTCATATTCGCGAGAAACTCGCTCTTGGTGCGGCTCGCGGCATCGGCTTCTTCCTAGGCCGACGCAAACTGTTGGGCGAGCGTCTGCAGCTGCTCGGACTGCCGGTCGGAAACCAGCTTCGCCGCCTGCAGATCCTCTACCCGATTCTGCAGATCCTGCTCCGTCAGCTTTATCGCGGTGACATCGCTGAGCATGAGGACGGTGCCGTCATCGTTGGTTTTACGTTCCGTCAGGTTGTACCAGCGCCCTGACGACGTCTGAATGACGACACTCCCTTCGGGTGATGCGTGATAAGCTATCTGGCGGTCGAACCAGTTTGACGAATTGTCGTTCGTGTCGTCCAGCACGAGTGTCTCGGCCAGAATGGCGATAAGTTCGCCGTAGCGAATTCCGGTGTGGATCCCTCTTGAGTTTTCACCGAACGCGGCCGCCAGCTTCTCGTTCGCCTTCTCGAGAACGTCTTCTGAATCGAAAAGAGCAAATCCGTCGGCGGAAACATTTATCGCATCGGCGAGCCTGTCCTGCGCCCGACGGGCGCGTGCCTCGGCGTCAATGCCGGCATTTTCGATCTGCTTGCGTTCCGTAATGTCCGATATCGCACCCACTACCCGGTAGACCCGCCCGTTGTCGTCTCTGACGCTGCGTCTCCGCGAGCAAAGCCAGGACCAGCTGCCGTCTTTCCGCCTTACCCGCAGTTCGGCATCGTAGGAATCGGTCTCACCCTTCAGATGCGCAGCCATCAAATCGCGATGCACTGGAAAGTCTTCCGGATGAATCAAGTCGAGCCATGCTTCGACAGAGTCGGGAATATCGTCGGGATCGTAACCCAGGAGCTCCTTCAGGCGCGGCGAAAGATAGAGGCTATCGTCGCGGATATCCCAGTCCCAGATACCGTCCTGCGACCCTTCAATGGCGAGGCGATATCGCTCTATGTCGCCGAACTTTTCCGCGACAATCCTCTCCAGCGCGCGCCGGTTGTCCGGTGTGGGGGCGGCATTTTTCGCGAACATGGGAACGTCCGTCCCCTCGCGCCGGCTATCGCCGGTCGAGGGCACTGCTACCGCTCCGCCATGGTTGCTCGATTGTCGCATACTGAACGCCTGACAAATCCCATTGATTACGGGGCCATATTGGGGGTGCTTCTTAAACTTTCCGTTAAATGGAGAATGCCGCTAAACTGCGTATAAAATCAGTGCAAGTCGCCGAAAATGCTGGAAAACGGTGGCGCACGAACCGCTTTCGTCAATCACGGAATTCCGATGAAATCTGTAATACCTGCGTGGACGCCGCCCTGTATCGCTATTGCAAACAGTGACCTGACGTTTCCGATCAGGCGAATTTATACAATTGGCAGAAACTACGCCGACCATGCGGCAGAAACGGGGCTGGGCGGATCGTCCGGCAGCGTGCCGGGCATTTCCCTCAAACCCGCCGACTCGCTCCTTGGAGATGGCGGCATTCTGCCCTATCCGGCCGCAACACGGCACCTCGACCCTGAAATAGAAATGGTCGTGGCCATCGGCCGGGACGGCACAGATATCGCTCCCGAGGACGCGCTCGACCATGTTTACGGCTACGCGGTCGGCTTTGACATGATCCGCCGCGACGTGATGCACGACTGTATCGCCAACGATCATTCCTGGGATCTCTGCAAGAGCTTTGCCGGCGCGTCTCCCGTCGGCCTGCTGCATCCCGCGTCAGAAATCGGCCACCCCGATGCAGGCGAAATCGTGCTTGAGGTAAACGGCGAGATACGTCAGCAAGGCGATATCTCACAACTGATCTGGAAAACAGCCGACATCGTTTCGCGGCTTTCTGCCTATGCCCCCATCTGTGCCGGCGACATCGTTTTCACGGGCACGCCCAAAGGACCGAAAGCGGTCGCCCCGGGCGACCATCTGAGCGGCAGGATATCCGGTATCGGCACGTTGGATATCTCTATTAGATAAACATAATCAATTGTTTATGCCTGTCTTTGGTTGGGTCTGCGAAGGACAGCGACAACCCGACCGCGTGTAGCCGACACATCGTGGCCAACCGTCGGTATAATTTACAGATTCGGATCGCCCAGCGGCATTAAATATTTAACACATTGTTTTGTTGAACTTATTTGACTTGGCACGAAAATTGCTTGTTATCGGCCAGACTGTCCTCCGCAAGATACCGCGCCGACGACAGCATCGAAGAAAGGGAGAAACAGAGATGATGCCCAGCCTGTTCAAAACCGCCCTTGGAAACGTCCGCCCCGCCACATTTGCGATCGCCGTATCGGTGTGCATTTGCGGGATGACAAACCTGACGCCCTCCTCCTCATCCGCAGCCGTATTCCAGTACAAGCTGAACGATCATCCGGACGGCGCACTCGTCACCCCCACATACGGCCTTCGCCTTGACGGCCTTTACGGGAGTATCAACAACGATTTCACATTCAGTTTCGATGCGGCCGGGACGAGCATGAACCTGTTCTATGACGACCAGGCCAACTCCGTCCGTATCGTCGGGCGCGCCTATGGCGGGATCGATATCGGTTCTACGTGGGATGCGAACAATGTCGGCTTCGTCGATATCGATTTTACATATCGCCAGAACATCGTGACGACAGGCAGCGGAACGATCGGCACCGACCTCGCGGATGTCGGTCTTCGCACGACGGGACACAGCCAGAACCTGGTAACGGGCAATTTCGGGACGCTCATCCTCGCGACGGGCATGGGCAGCACATGGACCGGCGCGAGCGGCGGCGACGAATTCACGATGGTCGACCAGCAAAGCAGCGGCTATTCGTTCGCATTCAACAATTTTGACGACTATCGCCTGGCAGGACGCACGGGCTTTGGCGGTCCCGAGACCTTTGTCGGCTGGGGCTGGCTCAATCACTGGCCGACGGGCGATGCGCCCAGCGGCCATATCTATGCCAGCGACTGGCTGTTTACCGGAACCTATGTTCCGGAAACCGTGGTCGAGGTTCCGGCACCCGGCGCCCTTATGATCTTCGGTTTTGGTCTTGCGGGTCTCGCCGCACAGCGCCGGCGCAAACACAAAGCCGCCTGAAACCGTCCCCGGTATTTTACGGGCTCAACCAGAAAACCCGGGCGAAATCCCGGGTTTCTTTATTACCGCCTTCACCGAAGATTAAGCCCTTCGCACTATGTCTGTCATCTCATTGCCCATGGTGTTGTTTTGCAGGCGAACGATCGACCGGCGAGCGTTTCGGAAGCTGTTATCGTCTATAATGGGCGCGGGGTCACCACGCGTGTATCCCGGCTGACAACGACGGCCATGACCGTACATGCGGAGGTCATCAAACCGGCCCCGGGCGAGGAAGTAACCGTATTTATCAACGGCGTCGGCATCATCGATTCATGCGTCACCGCCGTTCAGCCGCCGCGGATCGACCTTTCTTTCCTGACCGATACGCAGGACCGGTGGCGGCGCATTCAGACCTTGCGACGCGAAACCTCCTGACGCCTGCCCTGCGGGATTTCACGGCGGACCACCGCCTCTGAGCGGTCCTGGCGATTCGACAGACAGCCCAGAATGCCATTGCCCGGCCCGGCAGAAACGGGTGAAATGCGGCATGGGCGCGCCTTCACTTTTCATCGGATATCTTGTTGTTGTCATCGCGGCACTCAGTTTTGCCGGGAATAACGCATTTGCCGTCCTGTCCTACGGGGGCGGAACCACGCCGCTGACCCTGATCACGATCCGGATGCTCCTCGCCCTTATCGCCCTGACGGTTCTGATGAAGGTGTCGGGGCGGCCAATTCTGTTAGCCCGCCCCGAACGCAATGCGGCGCTCGCGCTGGGATTGCTGAATGCGGCGATGGCTTATTGCCTTATGGCGGCGTTCGACCATATCGCCGTGGGCCTCGCCATCCTTATTTTCTACCTCTATCCCGTGCTCACGGCGCTCGGCGCTTGGCTGTTGCGACAGGAAACGCTGAACCTCGGTATCGTGGTGGGCCTCGCCGGCAGTTTCGCGGGTCTGGGCCTGGCACTGGGCGACACGGATGCTACGGTCAGCGTCCTCGGCATGGTTCTGGCCGGCGTGGCGGCGCTGCTGATGGCCGCCGTTATCCTGCTGAGTGCGCGAATTCTGAAGACGGATAACGTCCGAGCCGTAACCGTTCACATGCATGTATCGGGCGCGTTCTGCTTCGTCGTCATCAGCCTGATTGCCGGAGATTTCTCTCTTCCGCAAACCGACAGCGGCTGGATCGGCCTCGTCGCCGTTCCCCTGTTCTACACAATTGCTGTCACGACCTTTTTTGCCGGAATCGCCCTTGTAGGCGGCGTCCGAACCTCGTTGATCATGAACCTCGAACCTGTCGCCAGCATCGCACTTGGATTCCTGCTGCTCGGCCAGGTCCTCTCGGAAAGCCAGCTTGCCGGTGCCGCCATCGTTATCGCCGCGGTCACCGCCGTCAAATGGCTGAGCGGGAAAAAGCGCGTTTCCTGAAACGCCGGCACCTTAGATTTGAGGCTTATTTACGGAAAATTTGCATTTGCCATTTACTACGACGGGAGTCCGACAACGCAAAATTCAAAAGCAACTTGAGGATGTCTCCCAAATGAAATTCTTCAGCAATCTCTCGATCGCCAAAAGGTTGTACCTACTTAATTTCGTTGCGGCGATCGGCCTCATAATCCTGTCGGCCATCACCATCTATGAGACAACCACTGGCCTAAAGGCGCAGAAAAACACCGAACTGAAGCATTTGACGGAAACGACCGTCACCCTTATCGCCGGTTACTACGCCAAGTCACAAAGCGGCGAGCTGACGGACGCCCAGGCCAGGGCGGAAGCCGCGGCGGCCGTCACCAAGATGCGGTATGAAGGCAAGGAGTATTTCTGGATCAACGACATGACCCCGCGCATGGTCATGCATCCCATGAAGCCCCAGTTGAACGGCAAGGACCTGAGCAAGCTTGCCGATCCGAACGGCAAGCTGCTGTTCAACGAGTTCGTCAAAACCGTCAAGGCCGGCGGTGCAGGTTTCGTCGAGTACATGTGGCCGAAACCCGGCTCCGACGTTCCGGTGCACAAGCAGTCCTATGTCGCAGGCTTTGCCCCCTGAGGCTGGGTTATCGGCACCGGGGTCTATACCGACAAACTGGATGCCGTGATCTACGAGCGGGCCATGACGCAAATCATCATTCAGCTTGTATTGCAGGTCTTGCTGTTTCTGATCTCCATGACAGTCACCCGCAGCATTCGCAGACCCGTTAACAGCCTTGTCGGCGTGATGTCGAAGCTCGCGGATGGGGACACTTCTGTCGACATCACGGCGGCCGGCCGCAAGGACGAAGTCGGTGAAATGGCGCGAGCCGTCGAGGTCTTCAAGCAAAAGGCCATAGAGAACAGCCGTCTCGCCGACGAGGCCGCGGAAAATGAAAAGATTCAGCGCGAGATGCGGGAAAAAACGCGCGAGCAGCAAATGGCGGCAGACCGCAAACGCGCAGAGGAGCAGGAAGAACAGGCGCGTATCAATGCCGACCGCGCCGAACAGATCACCTAGCTTTCCCGGGAATTCGACGACAAGGTCAGCACAATCCTCAAAGTCTTCAATGATTCAGCTGCGAACATGCAGCGTTCCGCCGAGGAAATGTCGGCCACCGCGAAACAGACATCCGAAGAGACAGCCGCCGTCGAATCCGCGTCCCAGGCTGCTACCGGAAACGTCCAGACCGTCGCTGCGGCCGCCGAGGAGCTGAGCGCCTCCATCAGCGAAATCGCGCGGCAGGTCGACGAAAGCTCGCGAATCACAAGCGAAGCGGTTTCCGAAACTGAACGCACCAACGCCGAAGTTCAGGGTCTTGCGGCGGCAGCCGAGAAAATCGGCGAAGTCGTCGGCCTGATAAATGACATCGCCAGCCAGACCAACCTTCTCGCGCTGAACGCCACCATCGAAGCCGCCCGTGCCGGCGAAGCCGGCAAGGGCTTTGCGGTGGTCGCCACCGAGGTCAAATCGCTCGCGGATCAGACGGCGCGCGCAACCGAAGAAATTGCCGCCCAGATCTCCGAGATTCAGGCGGCGACCACCGGTGCCGTTGCAGCGATCGGCGGAATATCGAGCACGATCGACAAGGTCAGCGGCATCGCCTCGTCCATCTCGGCCGCTGTTACCCAACAGGGGGCGTCGACCAACGAGATCGCGCAAAGCGTTCAGCATGCGGCAACCGGAACGCAGGAAGTTTCCAGCCATATTATCTCTGTGTCCAACGCCGCGGCGAGGACCGGCGAAACGGCGACAGAGGTCCTTGCCTCTGCACACCAGCTGTCCGAACAGGGGCAGGTCCTGCGAAGCGCCGTTGACGACTTTCTCGAGAAAGTCCGCGCCGCCTGATCCAGAAAACGAAACGCAGGTCAGCGAAAGGGCGGCCGGCGGGCCGCCCTTTCTTTTTCAGGCAGCTTGCGTGGAGACGACAGAGATTCCACACTCCCCAGGTCACATACCTGCGGAGACGACGATGACCAAAAAAATCGAACATATCCACTGGCCCGATGCGCCGGACATGTGGATGCCCTATGCGCCCGCCATCAAGGTAACCGGCGGCACACATGTCCATCTCGCCGGGGCGACGGCGGCACCCGTCTATCATCATCACCCTCACCGCCCCGAGGAATTCGATTCCATGCCGACCGACATGGAAGGCCAGACCCGGGCCGCGCTCGAAAATCTGAAGAAAGGCCTCGATGCCGTCGGCGGTACGTTCGACGACATCGTCACGGCGTCACGCTATGTCACGGACCTGTCCGATCAGGATTCGATGAACGCGGTCTGGGCGGAATATTTTGGCGATGCCAAACCGGCGACCACAACCGTGCAGGTCGTTCAGCTGGCCACCGATCCCCGCTGCCTGATCGAGATCAACGCAATCGCGGTGATCTGACGCCCGAGAAGGCCCCAAGAACGCTCCGCAGCGCGCGACCAGAAAAGGACCCGCCATGTATCTTCCGCCCCGCGGCAAGCCTGACTTCTCGCCCGCCCCCGAACCCACGGAAGGCCAGAACTTTGTGGTCGACAAGGACCTCAGAAGCTGGCTCGAAACGAACGCGGATGTGGTGACCGTCATCAGAAAACCGGTCGCGGTCGAACATATCGGCGCGCTGTCGGCACAGAGCGAAGGTCCCATCGTTTTCGAGAACATCATCGGCAAGCCGGGATTTCGCGTCGTCGATATGCTGGTCAAGCATCGCAACCTTCAGGCCCGCGCGCTGGGTGTGGCCGAAGGGGATTTCCTGAAGACCCTCGCCTACCGCCTTCGCCAGCCGCCTCGCGGCGTTATCAACGTGCGGACAGGTCCCGTCCGGGAAGTGATCCTCACCGGCGACGATGTCGACGTCACGAAGCTGCCGATCTGCTACCAGTCGGATGCCGATCCGAACCCAATGATGACCTGCATGAACTTCGTGAAGGATCCCGAGAACGGCCGCTACAACGTGATGAACGCGCTGACGACGATGACAGGCCCGAATGAAGGCTTCAGCCTGTTCATTTCCCGCGATACCGCCGTCATTTTCCGGAAATATATCGAAATGGGCGTCACGGAGATTCCCATCGCCTACGTCGCCGGACTGCCGCCGGCATTCGAAATCATGGGCAATTTCGCCGGCATCCATATGGATTCCTGGGGCGAGACCGACATGTTCGGCACCATCCTCGACCGCGACGTCGAATTCGTCCCCTGCGAGACGATCGACATGATGGTGCCGGCCGAAGCGGAGATCGTTATCGAAGGGCTGCTCCAGGTGGGCGATATGGAGATGATGGATTGCGGCCCGAACCCGCAGATGTATCACATCCCCGCCATGGTGCCGCAGCCGACCGTAAAATTCACCGCGATCATGATGCGCAAGGACCGGCCGATCTACCGGGCGGTCCAGACCGTGCCGGAAACGGACCATCAGGTGCTGCCGCGTCTCTGTCATGAGGCTTTGTTGTATACGCGCCTGTCCGAGATGGGCGTCGACGTGAAAGACATCCGCTTTCCTACATGGGGTGGCGCCATGTCCTGCGTACTCCAGGTCAACGGGGCGCCGCGCGAGGGCGTGATCGGCGATGCCCTCCTGACGATGAGGAGCACGCCGCTGAACAACGGCAAGCTTGCCGTGGCGATTTCCGACGATATCGATATCGACGACCCCGGCGCGGTCTATCATGCGATCGCGACACGCTGTAATCCGGCGGAAGATATAATTGTCGTCAACAAGACACGCGGACATCCGGGCGATCCGTCCGGCACGCCGATCCCCGGAGATGCGTTCAACCGGGTAAATGGCAAGCTCGGGATCGACGCCACGATAAAAAGCCGCCTCAACCCCGCCGATTTCGAGCGCACATGGCCGAAAGACTGGTTCAAACAGGATCTGAAGGATTATCTCGATGATGATTGAAAGCCGCCACACCGAAATTGAAGGTTACGACGTTCATTACTGGGAAGGCGGCAGCGGCTTTCCGATTCTGATGATGCATGGTGTCGGCCCGGGCACCTCGATCATGGGCAATTTCGAACCCGCGATGGCGCCGCTGGCCGAACGCTACCACCTGTACGCCACGGACCTGATCGGTTTTGGCGACAGCGCGCGCAAAACCGAAGAGCCGTTCTTCGACGTGGAACTCTGGGTCCGTCAGGGCCTCGCAATGCTTGAGCTTCTGCCCGACGGCCCCTGCGGGGTGGCCGGCCATTCGCTCGGCGGCGCACTCGCGCTGAAAATCGCGGCGGCAAGCGACAAGGTCACCCATGTGCTGACCAGCAGCTCCGTCGGCACGTCCTATCCGCTGACCGCCGCGCTGGACATGTTCTGGTCCCTGCCCGCCGACCGCGCGGAATTGCGCGCCGCGATGGAAAATATGATGTTCGACCCGTCGGCGGTAACAGACGGCATGATCGAAGGCCGCTGGGACCTGCTCGCCCAGGACGGCTACGCGGAGTATTTCGGCGCCATGTTCGCCCCGCCGCGCCAGCGCTATCTCGATTCAGGTGTGGTAACAGATGCGGAATTCGCGGCGCTGTCGGACAGGAAGATATCGATGATCCACGGGACGCACGACCATCCCTGCCCGGCGGAACTGACTACCGTGAAAATGGGCGAACGCCTGCCGCACGCGACTGTCGAGATCATAGACAATTGCGGCCACAACCTGCCCCGAGAATTTACCGACCGCTATGTGAACGCGGCGACGGCCCTGTTCGGATAGGCTCGCCCATTGGGCGAACCCCGCTGCAGTTAAGCGATCGCCGGGCTTGGGAGACGTTCCGGGCACACGACATCATTCGGGCACCTGCGCGCAACGCTCTCCTGCGCCCGGATTGAACGTCCCAAAAATGTCCCAGATTGGTCCCCGATAGGTCACCCGACTTCCATATATCGATTGTTGATTATTGTTTCGGCCCACCCCACGAGGAGCCTTCGCCACCACGAAGATCTTTCGCAAAAAGGCAGGGCAACCAGAAGCGTTAAACAAAAATCAGGATCGAAAGCCAATGAATATTCAGAAAAAAGGCCGTATCGGCGTCGCGGCTGCTGCACTGGTTTGGGGGCTATTCTCCCTCCAGACAGCAAATTCAGCCGTTATCGTAACCGATCTCTCGATAACCGTGATGGTGCCCGGCATCAGCCAGTTCGCTACCGATGGCTCAGAGATGGCCGGCATGAGCGTGACCGTCAACTTCGCGGGTGGTTCCGAAACTGTTCAGTGGGCGGCAACCGGGCCGGTGTCCGGCGCCGCGGCAGGCAGCGGATGGTCCATTTCAGCGACCGGCGACACGTTCGCGGCGAACGTGTGGGCCGCCGACTTCGGCGACCTGCAGGTGACATCCTTCGTCCTTGACGGTTCCACCGGCCTGACCGTTTTTGACCGGGACTTCTCTCCCATACCCGGCACGCCCGGTTCCGCGTCCGGACTCGATTTCGTCTCCACCCTGCTGGGCGATGCGGATGTCGTCGCGACCTATTCCAGCGTGGTCGGTATCGGGGCAACAACGCCGGTCAACGACCTTTTCCAGGTCCTGACGGTCAGCTTCAGCGATGTGGAGAACGGTACCGTATCCGGTATGTTCAACTTCACCCAGGATACAGACAGCGACATCCGCATCCAGATTCCGGAACCGGCAATGCTGCCGCTCTTCGGGCTCGGACTGGCCGGCGTCGCCATCATAGCCCGCAAGCGCACCGCGTAGCCTCTCTCCCCCGGAGGGCTGCGCTCCCCCGGAAACGGCGGCCTTCGGGCCGTCGTTTTTTTTGTCTCTTCGGAGTGCTAGACTTGCGCAGCATTTACCGGAGACACAGAACATGATCGCCCTTCCCCCCGATATCCACGGCACCATCGTCGAGGACACCACCATAGCCGCCCGCGCCAGCTGGAGCCGCGTCGTCAAAAAAGGCGAGATGATGCGCATCATCGATCTGGAGGGAAAACAGGCGGTCGATTTCCTCTGCTGGAACGCCCACGATTACGACGACCGCTATGCCGCCGCCGACACGATGAAAATCAACAAATCCGGCATCTTCCTCACCACCGGCACAACATTCTATTCCGTCGGGCTGACGCCGCTGATGACCATCGTGGCCGATACCTGCGGCTCGCACGACACCATCGGCGGATGCTGCTCGGCCGAGCTGAACAAGTTCCGCTACGACGTCGACAACCAGACCGGCTGCCGCGAGAACTTTCTCGCCGAAATTGCGAAGGTCGGCATGGGCAAGCGCGACATGGCGGCCAACATAAACTTCTTCATGTACGTGCCGGTGGGCGCAGACGGACAGATGGACATGGGCCCGAGCATTTCCAAGCCCGGCGACTATGTAGATCTGCGGGCAGACAACGACGTGCTGGCGGTTATTTCGAACTGCCCGCAAATCAACAACCCTGTCAACGACTTCAACCCCACGCCGGTTCAGGTTACGATCTGGCAGCCGGAATAACGGAGGACCTCGCAATGCCGAAGATTCTAACCGAGGAACAGGTGGACCAGTTCTGGAACGATGGCTATGTCTTCCCGTTCGACTGCCTGACCGCCGACGAAGCCGCAGACTGCCGGCGCAAGCTTGAAGAATTCGAAGCCTCCGTCGATGGACCGATCGACGACTATATCCGCATCAAGTGCCACCTTGCCTTCAAATGGCTTGAAGACATCGCCCATCATCCGAAAATTCTGGACGCCGTCGAGGACCTGATCGGCCCGGATATCCTGCTCTACCTGTCGACCTTCTGGTTCAAGGACGCGAAGGACGGCAAGTTCGTCTCATGGCATCAGGATTCCGCCTATTACGGCCTCGATCCGCATGACGTGATCACGCTGTGGCTCGCCTTTACCGATGCGACCCCGGAAAACGGCTGCATGAAGGTTCTGCCCGGCAGCCATAAATGGCCCGACCAGAAACACGTCGAAACCTATGACGAGAACAACCTGCTGTCCCGCGGCCAGACCATCGCCGGACTGGACGAGTCCGACGCGGTGCTGATGCCGCTGAAGGCGGGCCAGTTCTCCATGCACCATGAAAGGCAGCTTCACGCGTCCGGGCCGAACATTACCGACGACCGCCGCATGGGCATGTCGTTCACCTTCATGCCGACCCGCGTGAAATGCGTTCTCGACCGCCGCTCGGCAACACTGGTGCGCGGCACCGACGAATACAGAAACTGGGATTATGACCCGAAACCCCGCCACGATCTCGATCCGGTCTGCATGGAGACGATTCAGCACTGGATTCGTGCCTATGCCGACCCGGACGTGCCGCAGGAGGCGGTGCGGGGCTAGCACCAGGCCTCCTCCTTCGGGACGCCACTAAGGCTTTCGCACCTCGTCCCGCGCGATGAACAGCGTGCTGCCGACGATGATCGCACCGCCGATGAGCGTCCAGATATCGATCGTCTCGCCGAACAGCATATAGCCGATCAGGCCGGCATAGATCAGCCGCACGTATTCGAACGGCCCGATGGCATTTGCCTCGCCGACCGAGAACGCACGGACGAAACAGATCATGCCGGTCATCGTGCCGATTCCGATCAGCCCGATCAGCCCCCACTCCGCGCCCACCGGCGTCTGCCAGACCCAGATTGCCGGCGGCGCCAGGAGGGCGACGCCGCCCACGTGGTAATAGAACAGGATGCGGTTCGGCGGCTCCGTTGGTGCCATCAGGCGGATCATGATGTTTGCGAAGGCCATCGAGAATGCCGCGCCGATGGCCACCAGCACGTAGGGATCGATCGCGCCGGCGCCCGGGCGCATCATCACGACCACCCCGGCAAACCCCGCGACCGTCGCCAGCCATCGCCGCAGCGAGACAAGTTCTGCGAGAATGAAAACGGCGGCGACCGTCGTGAACAGCGGCTTCGAGAACCAGAATGCCGTCGCATCGGCGAGTTTCAGGTTAACCACCGCGATAAAGATACCGGTCTGGCCGATCGACGCGAGAAAAAGCCGCGTCAGGTGCAGGCCCCACCTCTTCGTCTTCAGCCCCGCCGGTCCCATCCGCCAGAAGATCGGCGCCAGCAGCGTGATGCCGATGGCATAGCGGAAAAAGCTGAGCTCGAACGGATGAATCGTCTGGCCGAGAATCTTGATCACAATATCGGTCAGGGCCAGCGCCACCGTCCCCATTGATATCCAGATGATCCCGCGCAGGTTGCCCGGAAGAAGCAGCCACGCACCGGTAAGACGGGATGAAAGGCTCGGGGTGGTCACGGCGGCTTCAGTGCTTTCCGGGGACAGGTGAACTCGCCAGGGCCCTGACGGCGAGCGGCCGGAACCAGATGGTTCCGGAGTTTCGGCAGTCTAATCTGTCAGGAAAATTCTGGCGACCCCAACGGGAGTCGAACCCGTGTCTCCACTGTGAAAGAGTGGTGTCCTAGGCCTCTAGACGATGGGGTCGCTGGAACTCATGCGGGATAAACAATACCGGGGCGGAAATCAATGATGAAATGCGCCGGAGCGCCGAATCCGGCATAAAAAACGCCACGCAACAGTCAAAGGCGTATTCAGCCTCTCAGGGAGCGCGGGTTTGGGCGATTTCTCCGGCGGCAATACGCTCTGCAAGCCTGGCGGCCCGCTTCTCCTGGCGGATAACACGCCACCGGCGGACGATCCTCAGGGTCCAGTAATAGCCGACGAAATAGCCTATGAAGGCAAGCGGCAGTGAACCGACGAGCATCGCGAGGCCCCAGCCTTCGACGATGACCGAGAAATAGGTCTCCCAAGCCGCGATGCTGGTCGGATCCCCGCCCGTTTCACCCATGGCGATGACCCAGAATTTCTGGAAGCTCGCATAGCCGGTCAGATCGTCCCAGCGGCCGAGCAGAATCTGCCCGGTCAGAAAAAAGATGTAATAGGCAATGGGCAGCGTGAAAAGGTTCGTCACCCAGGTCCATGCCATCGCAACGACAACGCTGAAATCCCGCCTGAAAAACGTCCGCGCGATGTACCAGTGGAGTGCGCTCAACGCCATCTGGATGCCGAACGTCGGCGTCAATGCCCAGAACAACCCGACGGCCACCGCGCGCGCCGTGTTTTCCGGCGGCTGGCGCGAGCGCACCATCGGAATCACAAGCCGCAAACGGATCAGGCGCCCGATCCGGCGTAAAAGGGAAATATGTCGCCGGGCGCTCCCGCTGCGCGCTTTCTTGATAATATTTTTCGTCACCGTCGCCGCGTTCTGCCTGTTATTTCCGGTGGGTGAGTCCATGGCGTAAAGTACACCACATAGCCTGCAGTTCAAGAACGCCTATCTGTATTGGACACCAAAAAACCTGCGGAAAACGCTGCTGCAGAGCCGATAACAGCCACATTGAGGTACCGTGAGGGACTGAGACAGGTCGTTGACCGCCTATCGATCGCCGGAACGCTATTCGCTCTGTATCAGACCCCGCATTCCGCCGCATTCGGTGCGACGGACACACATCAGGACGCCGCCGTAACGTCTTCGATAATGAACTGCGGCTTGCGGTTGCCCTGCCAGGTATCGATGTTGAGATGCCCCGCCACATGCAGCACCCCGCCGCGCGCGTTCAGCAAAGCTTCGCCGCCCGGCGTGCCGGCGGCGCGAAAGAAAATCGCCTTCAGCCTTGTGCCGCCTTCGGGCGGAGCCAGAAAGCAGCTGACGTGGTCGGTGCCGACAATACGCGCATTGATCGGCGTTACCGAGGGCAAGACGAAGCGCGGACGCGGGTTGCCTGCGCCGAACGGCCCGGCCCCGTCCAGCATCTCGATCAGCTCGACCGTCGCGCCTTCGGGGCTCAGCGCGCCATCGATCCCGATATCAGGCGCGAGCCGCTCTCCGGCCAGCTGGCGCGAAATATGATCCGACAGGAAAAGACGGAAATCGGCAATCTTGTCTTCAGCCACCGAAAAACCGGCCGCCATCGCGTGACCGCCGCCATTGACCAGCAACCCCGCCTGATGGGCGGCAATCACCGCAGGCCCAAGTTCAACGCCCGGGACCGAGCGGCCTGATCCCTTGCCGAGACCGTTCTCGATCGCGACCACGCAGGCGGGCCGGTTATAGGCCTCCTTGATGCGCCCGGCGACGATACCGATCACGCCGGGATGCCAGCCTTCGGCCGCAACGAGGATGAGGGGCGACGCGTCGGAAGCCTGTCGCTCGGCCTGCGCCATGGCGGCCTCGAGCACACCGGTTTCGATCTCCCGGCGGTCGGTATTGTACTGGTCCAGCCGCATGGCGATGCCGGTTGCGGCGTCCGGATCGGTCGTCGTCAGAAGCTTGACGCCAAGCCCCGCTTCGCCCACTCGCCCGCCCGCGTTTACCCGCGGTCCCAGCATGAAACCGAGATGCCAGGCTTCAGGCTTTTCCTCCAGCCGCGAAATGTCGGCAAGCGCCGTGATACCCGGATTGCCCCGTCGCGCCATAACCGCAAGCCCCTGCCGCACCAGCGCCCGGTTCACCCCTGTCAGCGGCACCACGTCGGCAACGGTGGCCAGGGCTACGAGGTCGAGCCAGGCCATCAGGTTGGGCTCGCTATGCCCCTCCCCGTACCAGAACGCCTCGCGCAGGGCACGGTTGACCGCAATGATGACCAGAAACGTTACCCCGGCAGCACACAGCTGGCCGACCGGGCTGGTCTCGTCCAGCCGGTTCGGGTTGACCACCGCCCCCGCCTGCGGCAGTTCGGGTTCGGCGA
>JAYOMI010000050.1:24108-25469 GCA_038120765.1 Rhodospirillaceae bacterium | reverse complement strand
ACCCGCGACCTCTGGCGTGACAGGCCAGCGCTCTAACCAACTGAGCTACACCCCCGCAGTCGCACTTTTGCGAGGCCGAATGATCTAATGCAGTGAGAGCACCTCGTCAACAACACAATCCGGTGTCTCACGCGAAAATCGATTGGTGGGCGGTGACGGGTTCGAACCGCCGACATTCACGGTGTAAACGTGACGCTCTACCAGCTGAGCTAACCGCCCGATCGGGGGGGTGTTTATAGCAGAAAAACCGGCAAACCAACCCCAAAACGGAACCGGCCGCCCGAAGGCAGCCGGCACACAACAGGTTCGAAAGAACCGCTGTTTAGTTGACAGCGTCCTTGAGGCCTTTGCCCGCTTTGAACTTCGGCTGCTTCGAAGCAGGAATCTGGATCGATTCACCGGTCCGCGGATTACGGCCCGTAGAGGCCTTCCGGTTAGCAACGCTAAAGGTTCCGAAACCAACCAGACGAACTTCTCCACCGCTTTTCAGCGACCCGGTGATCGAATCGAACACCGCGTCCACAGCCTTCGCTGCATCAGCTTTGGAGAGATCAGAACTATCGGCTACGGCAGCCACGAGATCATTCTTGTTCACGACACGACCTTTCAAATCATGAAACCGCATTAAATTACCCGTTAAGGTCAAACCCCGGGCTGCGGCAGAACACCCGGTGCGTGTGCGGAGTTTAAAGGCGGTTTTTCAGACGCGTCAATCAAGAAAACCGCAGTTTTCTGCGGTTTTTAAGTGTTTTAGGCAAAGAATCGCCCGAATCGATTCGGGTTTTCCGTTTCTCGCAGTATTTGGCCGGAAACGGGCCATAACGAAAAACGGCCTCCGCGTTGCTGCGAAGGCCGCTGGTTCAGCATATTTTTCGCACGTCAGTGGGTGACGACACCCTCGCCGTCTTCCTCCGCTTCTGCGGCCGCGACCGGCTCGGTGTCCATGTCGTCTTCCCATTCGATCGGAACGGGAACCCGCGTCAGGGCCTCGGCCAGCACTTCGTCGACCGTGCTGACGGGAACGATCGTGAGCCCCTTCAGAACATTGTCCGGGATCTCCACGAGGTCCTTTTCATTGTCCTTCGGGATGATGATCGTCGTAATTCCCCCACGATGGGCCGCGAGGAGTTTCTCCTTCAGTCCACCGATCGGCAATACCCGTCCACGAAGCGTCACTTCGCCGGTCATTGCGACATCGCGGCGCACGGGAATACCCGTCAGAGCCGAAACAATGGATGTGCACATGGCAACGCCCGCTGACGGTCCGTCCTTCGGCGTGGCGCCTTCCGGCACGTGGACGTGGATATCGCGCTTGTCGAAGAACTTCGGGCTGATTCCGAAGGTGACCATGCGCGACCGGA
>JAYOMI010000050.1:21489-24098 GCA_038120765.1 Rhodospirillaceae bacterium | reverse complement strand
GGATATAGCTGCGCGCAGCCGACACCGATTCCTGCATCACATCGCCGAGCTTGCCGGTGCGGGCGATATTGCCTTTGCCCGGCATCAACAATGCCTCGATCGAGAGGAGTTCTCCGCCGACTTCGGTCCATGCAAGGCCCGTCGTCACTCCGACCAGGTCTTCGCTCTCCATTTCGCCGAAACGATAGCGCGGCACGCCGGCGAACTTGTCGAGATTGCGACGGGTAACCCGCACAGTTTTACGGCTTTTCGTCGCCAGTTCCTTCACTGCCTTACGGGCCAGGTTTGCGAGTTCGCGCTCCAGATTACGCACGCCGGCTTCACGGGTGTACAGCCGGACAAGATCACGCAGTGCATCGTCGGAAATAGACCACTCGGTCTTTTTCAGTCCGTGCGCCTTCACCTGCTTGTTGATCAGATGACGTTTTGCGATCTCGACCTTTTCGTCTTCCGTGTAGCCGGACAGCCGGATGATTTCCATGCGGTCCAGCAGCGGCTGCGGCATCCGCAGGGTATTGACCGTCGTCACGAACATCACATCCGACAGGTCATAATCGACCTCGAGATAATGATCCGCAAACGTTGCGTTCTGTTCGGGGTCAAGGACCTCCAGCAGCGCCGATGTGGGATCGCCGCGCCAGTCCGCACCCAGTTTGTCGATTTCATCGAGCAGGAACAGCGGATTGGTGGTCTTCGCCTTCTTCATGCCCTGGATGACCTTGCCCGGCATGGAGCCGATATAGGTCCGCCGGTGACCGCGAATCTCAGCCTCGTCGCGGACGCCGCCAAGCGACATCCGCACGAAGCTCCTGCCGGTCGCCGTCGCCATCGATTTGCCGAGCGACGTCTTGCCGACGCCGGGAGGTCCGACGAGGCAGAGGATCGGCCCCTTCATCTTCCGGACGCGGGTCTGGACGGCCAGGTATTCGAGAATGCGCTCCTTGACCTTCTCAAGCCCGTAATGATCCGTATTCAGGATCTTTTCCGCGGCCTTGATGTCTTTTTTGACGCGTGAACGCTGGCCCCATGGAATGCTCAGTATCCAGTCGAGGTAGTTGCGCACGACGGTGGCCTCGGCCGACATCGGGCTCATCGACTTCAGCTTTTTGAGCTCCTGCGTCGCCTTTTCCCTCGCGTCCTTCGACAGCTTGGTTTTCTCGATCCGCTCTTCGAATTCGCCCGCCTCGTCGCGGCCGTCTTCGGTTTCGCCCAGTTCTTTCTGGATCGCCTTCAACTGCTCGTTCAGATAGTACTCGCGCTGCGTCTTCTCCATCTGCCGCTTTACGCGGTTGCGGATACGCTTTTCGACCTGCAGGACGCCGATTTCGGATTCCATGAAAGAATATGCGCGCTCCAGCCGGTCGGCGGGGGAGACGAATTCCAGCAGCTCCTGCTTTTCGGAGATCTTCAGGGCAAGATGCGACGCAATCGTATCGGACAGCTTGCCCGGGTCCTCGATCTGGTTGAGCGAGACCAGTACCTCGGGCGGAATTTTCTTGTTGAGCTTGATATACTGCTCGAACTGCGTGACGACCGAACGGCTGAGCGCTTCAAGATCCTTGCTGTCATCGACAGTATCCTGAAGAAGCTCTGCTTCAGCCTGGAAGAAGTCCTCGTTCTCCGTATAGCGGACGATCTTTGCACGCTGGCTGCCCTCGACCAGCACCTTCACGGTGCCGTCAGGCAATTTCAGCAGTTGCAGCACCGTGCCGATGGTGCCCATTTCATAGATATCTTCGACCGTAGGATCGTCCTGCCCGGCGTTTTTCTGCGCCACGAGCAGGATCTGCTTGTCGTCCTGCATAACGTCTTCAAGCGCTTTTACGGACTTATCCCGACCGACAAAGAGTGGCACGATCATATGCGGGAAAACAACAATGTCCCGCAATGGAAGTACCGGAAAAATCGCTGTTTTGGCGGAATCCGACATATCAATTCTTTCCTGTCTACGCTGTTGCGGCAGGCACGTAACAGTGCGCCGCGTCTATTACTAAGATGGCTCGCACTGGCGTGAAATCAAGCTGGGGCGAGTCAGGCTGTCGTTCCGCTCTCTTCACGCGTGTCGGCGTAGATATAGAGCGGCTGGGCACGGCCTTCGACAACCTCCCCATTGATCGCGATTTCCTCCACGCCTTCGAGACCCGGCAATTCGTACATCGTCTCAAGCAGGATGCTCTCGAGAATGGAACGCAGACCGCGCGCGCCCGTCTTGCGCTTGATGCCCTTCTGCGCGATCGCGGACAGCGCATCATCGCTGAACGTCAGCTTAACGTCCTCCATCTCGAAGAGCCGGCTATACTGCTTGATCAGCGCGTTCTTCGGCGTGGTCAGAATTTCTACCAAGGCGCTTTCATCGAGATCCTCGAGGGTTGCGAGAATGGGCAACCTTCCGACAAATTCCGGGATAAGACCGAAACGCAGCAAATCTTCGGGTTCCACATCGCGGAGAATGTCTCCCGTGGAACGGTCATCGGGACTGCGAACGTCTGCGCCGAAGCCAATTCCCGCGCCCACGCCGCGCTGGCCGATGATCTTGTCGAGCCCGGCAAATGCGCCGCCGCACACGAACAGGATATTCGTTGTGTCCACCTGCAGGAATTCCTGCTGCG
>JAYOMI010000050.1:3532-21479 GCA_038120765.1 Rhodospirillaceae bacterium | reverse complement strand
CCGCCCTGCGGGGGCACGGATGCCACTGTTCCTTCCATGATCTTCAGAAGCGCCTGCTGAACGCCTTCGCCTGAGACGTCACGGGTAATCGACGGGTTGTCCGACTTGCGGGAAATCTTGTCCACTTCATCGATGTAGACAATCCCGCGCTGGGCGCGTTCCACGTTGTAGTCGGCAGACTGCAGAAGTTTGAGGATAATATTTTCGACATCCTCGCCGACATAGCCGGCCTCGGTCAGCGTCGTCGCATCGGCCATAGTAAACGGCACGTCGAGAATGCGCGCAAGCGTCTGCGCCAGAAGCGTTTTACCGCAGCCGGTCGGCCCGATCAGGATGATATTCGACTTTGCAATCTCGACATCGCCGTTCTTCTGGCCATGCGACAATCGCTTGTAGTGGTTGTGAACCGCAACCGAGAGCACGCGTTTCGCGTGAGACTGGCCGATCACATAATCATCCAGAACGCTGCAGATTTCCTTCGGTGTCGGCACGCCTTCGCGCGATTTGACGAGGGTGGTCTTGTGCTCTTCGCGAATAATATCCATGCACAGTTCGACGCATTCATCACAGATGAAGACAGTCGGGCCGGCAATCAGTTTCCTGACTTCGTGCTGGCTCTTGCCGCAGAAAGAACAATAGAGAACGTTTTTCGAGTCGCCACTGACGGACTTGCTCATAGATATCCCTGAAAGAGTAGGTGGTGTCTGCACATGTTAACCAAGCCTGCACCAACCGTCCATCCGCAAACCGGTTGTGAAAGACGGCAGATTTCCTCGGCTCGTACGCGCATTCCGAAACTTCTCATATAGGTCGTGATTCTACCCCGTATAGGTGCATTGTGCCTCGAGAGACATCAACAATGTCTTAACGAAAGGTAACGAATCCGATCAATCTTTCTTCTTATCGGCAGCGCCGTCAGCGTCCGACGGGATCGGGCGATCAGAAACGACCTCGTCGATAATGCCGAAAGTCTTGGCGTCTTCCGGTGCGAGAAAACGGTCCCGTTCCATGGCTTCTTCAATAACATCAAGCTTCTGGCCGGTGTGCTTCACGTAGATTTCGTTCAGACGCGCACGCAGGGAGAGGATTTCCTTGGCATGGATCTCGATATCCGTCGCCTGCCCTGAAAACCCGCCCGAAGGTTGATGGACCATAATTCGGGAATTCGGCAGAGAATAACGCTTTCCGGCGGCGCCGGCCGCCAGCAACAGCGAGCCCATGGACGCAGCCTGCCCCATGCACACGGTCGAAACTTCCGGCCGGATATACTGCATCGTGTCGTAAATCGCGAGGCCGGCAGTCACCAGACCGCCCGGCGAGTTGATATAGAACGAGATATCCTTGGTCGGGTTTTCGGATTCAAGGAACAGCAACTGGGCGCAGATCACGCTGGAAACGTGATCTTCCACCGGTCCTACCAGGAAGATGATCCGCTCCTTCAGGAGCCGCGAATAAATATCATAGGCGCGTTCGCCGCGGTTGGTCTGCTCAACCACCATAGGGACGAGAGCGTTCATGTGGGTTTCGTTACCGGGGTACATTCGATCTCCAGCGATGTTGTGGCATCCCGCGTCTATCGGGTCTGCCGGTTTCAACCTTCAGGTCGTCATCCCAACCTTGACTGCCTATTTGCCTTTGGCGGCTTTTTTCTTTTTCGCCTTCTTGGCCTTGCCTTTTTTCTCCGCGCCGCCGTCCTGCTCCGGATCGGCGAGCAGTTCTTCCGTGGTCACGGAGCGTTCGGTCACTTTTGCGAGCTCCAGAATATAATCGATGATCTTTTCTTCAAAGATCGGCGCCTGCAATTCCTGCATCGCCTGTGGATTCGACTGGTAATACTGCATAACCATCGCTTCCTGCCCCGGGAAACGCTGCGCCTGCTGCGCCATCGCCCGGTTCAGGTCATCCTGACTGACAGTCAGGTTGTTCGCCCGCCCGATTTCGGACAGCAGCAAGCCGAGCCGGATCCGGCGCGCCGCGATTTCGCGGTAGCGTTCGCGCAGCTCGTCATCGGACTTGCCCTTGTCCTCTTCGTCGAGCTGGTCCTTCTCCTTGGCTTCCTCAAGCTGCTTCCAGATACCTTCGAATTCCGCATCCAGCAGTCCCGGCGGGACGTCGAAATCGGCCTTCTCCGCCAACTGGTCCAGCAAATCGCGTTTCAGACGACCACGCGAAACCTGCGTGTACTCGTTGCCGATCTGATCACGGACCATCGTTTTGAGAGCGTCAAGATTTTCCGCACCGAGGGACGCTGCGAACTCGTCGTTGATTTCGACGGCGGCCGGTATGCGGACCTCTGTGACTTCGACGTCAAATACCGCCGCTTTGCCTTTGAGGTTTTCGGCCTGGTAATCAACCGGAAAGGTCACGTTGACCTCTTTTTTGTCGCCGGCCTTTGCGCCGATCAACTGGTCCTCAAAGCCCGGAATAAAACGTCCGCTGCCGAGCTCAAGCTCCATCCCGTCGGCCGAACCGCCATCAAAAGCCTCGCCGTCGATCTTGCCGACGAAGTTCATGACGACCTGATCACCGCTCGCCGCGGCGCGCCCTTCCTCGGCGGCAAATGTCTTCTGCTGCTCCGACAGGCGCACAAGTGACTGCTCGACATCCTCGTCGGGAATATCGGCCGTCAGCTTTTCAAGCTCGATCGTGCCGAAATCGATCGGCGCAATTTCCGGAATCACTTCAACGGTGAGCTTGTACTCAAGGTCCACGCCATCTTCGAACGTCACCAGATCGATCTTCGGCTCCATGGCCGGACGAAGGTCTTTCTCTTCCACCGTCTTCTGGATGGTGTCCTGGATCGTCTGTTCCAGGATCTCGCCCCGGACGGCATCTCCATAGCGCTGTTTCAACACCGCCAGAGGCACCTTCCCGGGCCGGAAACCGGGAACATTTACCGAGGCACCGACCTCAGTCAGGCGGGTATTCATACGCCCCTGGATATCTTCCTTGGGAACAACGACTGAAAACTCGCGCCGCAAGCCTTCACTACTGGTTTCTGTAACCTGCATAAATCTCTCTTTCACCGTCGGCCGCTAGAACGACCAATTATATACGGGCCCGACCCGGGTCTTGTTATGGTGCGGGCGAAGGGACTCGAACCCCCACAGCTTTCGCCACCAGAACCTAAATCTGGCGTGTCTACCAATTCCACCACGCCCGCAGAACGAGGCTCACACCTAATGCTCACGTCGGATTCCGTCAACCAAAGCAAATGGTGGCGGGGGTCTACATCAATCGGACCGCCCGGGCAAATGGTATCATCGGGTCTGGTTAACGCCCTGCCCGGCTAATCCAGCCGCCGGACACATGCCCGCGCCGCGGCGTCGAGAATCGCATCGGAATCGATTCCGTAATAAGCATAAAGATCCTGCAAATCGCCGGACTGGCCGAACGCATCGACGCCAAGCGGGTAGATCCGGTGCCCCGCGACCGATCCAAGCCAGCCGAGCGTCGCGGAGTGCGCGTCACAGACGGTCACCAGCGCCGCATCGTCCGCCAATACGTCCAGCAGACTTTCCACATGGGCATTCGCCGACCGATTCCCGGCCCGACGGGCCTGGCGGGCGGCGATCCAGTCCGAATGCAGACGGTCCGGCGACGTTATCGCCAGAAGACCGGCCCCCGGAATGTCCTCAAGGATGTCCTGATGGGCCGCAATCGCTTCCGGCGCAATCGCGCCGCAATAGGCGATTACCAGTTCCGTACCGGTCTCCGGCGGTTTGAGCCAGTAGCCGCCCCGCGTCACCTGAGCGCGGAGTTCTGCGGTCATCTCCCGATCCGGCTGGTCCAGCACGCGCGTGGACAGACGAAGTGCCACGGACCCGCCGTCGTCGGCCTGCATGTATTCAAAGCCCCAGCGCATGATTTCCGCCAGTTCGTCGACATATGCCGGTTCGAAAGACGCCATGCCGGGCTGCGCCAGCGTAATCAGCGGCGTTTCCGAGGATTGGTGCGCGCCCCCCTCGGGCGCAAGCGTAATCCCTGACGGCGTCGCGACAAGCATGTAGCGGGAATCCTGGTAGCAGCCGTAATGCATCGCATCCAGCCCGCGCCGGATAAACGGATCGTAGACCGTCCCGATCGGCAGCAGCCGCGCCCCGAACATGCTTGCAGACAGACCGAGCGCGGAGAGTTGGAGGAACAGGTTGGTTTCGGCGATCCCGAGCTCGATATGCTGTCCGCGCGGCGACATCTGCCACTTCTGCGCTGAAACTACAGCTTCCTGCGCGAACGTATCGGATGCTTCGGACCGGCTGAATATCCCGCGACGATTGACCCACGGCCCCAGATTGGTCGACACGGTAACGTCCGGCGAGGTTGTGACGATCCGGTCCGACAGTTCGGTCTCGCTTTGCGCGATCTGGTTCAGTACCCGTCCGAACCCGTCCTGAGTGGACATTTTCGGTCGACGCTCGACGTCGAGGCGCGACGGTATTTCGATCTTCGGCGTCTCGAAGCGGCGGGGATATTCCTGCGCGAACGGTACTTTCCCCAGGAAATCCGCCATCGCATCGGGATCGACATCGAGCCCCGCAAACCTCTCCCATTCGGCGCCGGGCGCGATATTCATTGCTTCCCGGAACGTATCCATCTGTTCGACGTTCATCAGTCCCGAATGATTGTCCTTGTGACCTGCAAAGGGCAGCCCGAAACCCTTCACGGTGTAACCGATGAAACATGTCGGGATATCGTCTGTAACGCCGTGAAAGGCCTCCAACGACGCGTCCAGATCGTTGCCGGCAAGGTTTGTCATCA
The DNA here is from genome assembly GCA_038120765.1 of Rhodospirillaceae bacterium. Taxonomy (GTDB): domain Bacteria; phylum Pseudomonadota; class Alphaproteobacteria; order MPNO01; family UBA830; genus CAXBCP01. Next base: position 16,721 of record JAYOMI010000050.1, on the reverse strand, counting down.
GGCGATGCAGCGACTCGTCGTCATGGTCGTCAAGGATCGATTTGATGCCCGATACACCGTTCAGGTCGCGTTTCAGATGCTCGCGCCAGGCCGCGCCGCCCTTGAACGTCAGCGCCGAATAAAGCGAGTTCGGGCAGGTATCTATCCAGTCGCGCAGGGTGTCGCCGCCCGGATTCGCAAAGGCCGCCTCCAGCAGCTTGCCGTATTTCAGCGTTACAACCCGCCAGCCCATGTTCTCGAAGAGACGGTCTATACGGCCGAAAATGCGGTCCGATATCACCGAATCCAGGCTCTGGCGGTTATAGTCAATGACCCACCAGACGTTCCTGATGTCCTTTTTCCAGCCCTCCAGCAGGGCCTCATACATATTGCCTTCGTCGAGCTCCGCATCGCCGACAAGGGCGATCATCCGCCCCTCGCGCAGGCCCTCGCGCGCCATGCCTTTCAGGCGGACGTAGTCCTGAACGATAGACGAGAAGACCGTATGGGCGGCGCCGAGACCGACCGACCCGGTGGAGATATCGACATCGTCGACATCCTTTGTCCGGGACGGGTACGACTGTGCCCCGCCGAAAGCCCGCAGCTGCTCGATTTTTTCCCGTGTCTGATTGCCGAGAAGGTATTGAATTGCGTGAAAAACAGGCGACGCATGGGGTTTGACGGCTACCCGGTCCTGCGGACCGAGGACGTCGAAATACAAAGCCGTCATCATCGTCGCGACCGATGCGCTCGATGCCTGATGGCCGCCGACTTTCAGTCCGTCGCGTGAGGGGCGGACATGATTGGCGTTATGGATCATCCAGCTCGACAGCCAGAGAACCTTGCGCTCCAGCGCCCTGAGCGCCGCCATTTTTCCCGGTTCGCTCTCCGGCTCCAATATGTCCGTCGAACCGGCTTCGTAGTGCTGCATATCCGTCGCCATCTCTTCCCGCTCCCGTTCAGATAATGCGCGATAATAGCGCCCGTCAGCGCGCGATATCTTGCGAACTGCGTATCAAAATACGCGATCTGCGCAATTTTTATGTCATGTCATTCAGATTTTTGGCATATAATGTGGAAATGGAACTGGATACAATCGACATCCGAATTCTGGACCGCCTTCAGCGCAACGGGCGGATGAGCAACGTCGAACTTGCCTCCGCCGTCGGCCTGTCTCCGTCGCCATGCCTGCGACGGGTGCGTGAACTGGAAAGTGCGGGGGTTATCGACCGGTACGCGGCGATCCTGGATCAGCGTTCCGCCGGCTTCGCGCTCAGCGTATTCGTCCAGGTCACCCTGGAGCGTCAGGTCGAAAGCGCGCTCGAAGCTTTCGAGCGGATCATCGCCGCAAGGCCGGAGGTCATGGAATGCTACCTGATGACCGGAGATTCGGATTATCTGCTGCGTGTCGTCGTCCCGGATGTGACCGCTTATGAAAGTTTCCTGAAAAACCATCTCACACGCATCACAGGCGTTTCGAGCATCAAGTCGAGCTTTGCGCTTAATCGGGTGAAGTATGAAACCGCCCTGCCCCTCGGGCCCGACAGACAAGCCTGACCCTGCACCAGACCTATTGACACCAGACCTGCAGTTTAGGCTTTCAGGGCCGATACGCGTTCGCGGTACTGGTCGGCAAAAGACTTCAGGGCAAGCATCCGTCCGCCGCCATCGAACTGGCTCTGGTTGGGCCTTCTGAAACTGACCTGAAACCGGACATGGGGAATACCGTAAGAGTCAGCGCCCACAGAAAGCACCTGGGCAGTCTCGACCATCCGATCGCGATGCACCCGTTGAAAAGTGGATCCCGCACGCACGTATTCCAGATTTCTTCCCCGTTTGAAGAAGAAACTATTGAACGAACGCCCGCTATCTTTCTTCAACCAGTTCATAACCTCTTGCTTCTCTTTGGACATTCAAGCCACCGTCCGCCTCTGCCGAAGTGTATAAAATACCTTTTAAAAAACAGTTAAGACTGACCGCCTACCTATTGTTTTATAATACTTATTACAAATTATCCGCACACGCAAACGCTGATTACGAAAAAGCTTTACGGGCGGCATCGGAATCGATCACGCGCTAGAACTTGCCTGCCATCTTCTGAAGCCGGCCAAGCGACGCTGGAATTCCCGCGCAAATGTCTTCCGCGACGAGGCCGGGGCCGAATGCGGTGGCGATCTCGCCCGAAAGCCATGCCGCGGCGGCGGCGGACTCGAATGGCGGCATTCCCTGTGCCATCAATCCGAGAATGGTACCGGCCAGGACGTCACCCGCACCCGCTGTCGCAAGGGTGGGCGGCGCATTGAAATTGATCGCGGCCCTGCCGTCAGGCGCCGCAATGACGGTATCCGCCCCTTTGAGCAGGACCACCGCATTTGCCAGCTTCGCCGCTTTCCGGGCACGGGTCAGCTTGTCGCCGGTCATCTTGAACAGTCGCGAGAATTCCCCCTCATGCGGCGTGAGAACCGCCCTTGTCCCATCCAATGCGGCGAAAAGTTCGCCCGGCGCATCCCTGAAGGCCGTCAGCGCATCTGCGTCGATCACCAGCATTTTCCCCGCCTGCGCGGCAGCGATTACGATATCGTGGGTGGTCCGGGTCACCCCGCCCCCGGGACCGATCAACACCGCGTTTTTTCTATCATCGTCGAGAATCTCGGCGAATTCCTCGGCTGTCCTGAACGGCAGGGTCAGAAGCCCCGGGGCATCCGCCGTGTATTGCGAGAGAACCTCCGGGCGGCCGGCTACCGTCACCAGTCCGGCGCCCACCCGCCGGGCGGCCCACGATGCCAGTCTGCCGGCACCCGTCATGGCGGAGCCACCGGCAATCACGGCATCTCCGCGTGTATACTTGTGCGCCTCCGCGCGCGGCCAGGGAAAATCGGACAGCCACAGCCCCGGCGTATTCGCATGCGTCCTGGGCTTTATGATATCGAGGACATCTTCGGGAATGCCGATATCCGCAACCACCACCTCGCCCGACCGGGAGCGTCCCGGCATCAGCAAATGTCCGGGTTTCCTGCGGAAAAACGTCACCGTCAGGTCGGCAAACACCGCGCTGCCCAGAACCATGCCTGTATCGCCGTGCACACCGCTTGGCACGTCCACCGCGACACAGGGAATATCCGTGTTCGCGAGCGCAGAGATAAACGCCAGCCCGGCACCGTCAAGCGGGCGCGTGAGCCCGGCGCCAAACAGCGCATCGACAACGAGGCCTGCCCCTTCAAGTACCTCGATCGAAAGCGGGACGATTTCACCGTCCCAGCGGTCGGCATTCAAACGGGCATCCCCCTGAAGGGCTTCCCTGGCACCAAGCAGCGCCAGTGTTACCGGCCAGCCGACCGCCTTCAGCAGGCGCGCAACAACGAAACCGTCCCCGCCGTTATTGCCTGGACCGCATGCGATCAGCACGGGACGGCTTGCCCATCGCCGCCGGATGTCAGCCACGACGGCCGCACCGGCCGCCTCCATCAGGCAGTCGCCGCTGATGCCACCGGAAATAGCGGCGCGGTCGGCATCATACATTTGCGCCGTCGTCAGAAGTTCATGGTGATAGGCGCCTGCCATCTCGTCTCCTTTGCCACGCCGGGCTGTACTGCCGCCGGATAGGCTCCCGTCTTCGGGTCCGTATCCCTTGACACAATCCGGCCTTCCCCCTATCCGCGGAAGACAAACCATTTATAGGGGGCAACCGACATGGATTACACGAATATCAGGTTTAGCATCGAAAACGGCATTGCACATCTCGTGCTCGCCCGGGACGATATCCGCAACGCGTTCTCAGAACAGGATTTTACCGACGAGATCGTCGACGCCATCGAACGCACACAGCTCAGCGATGAGGCACGCGTGCTGGTCCTGTCCGCCGAAGGCTCCGCGTTTTCCGCGGGCGGCAATATCAAGGATATGAGGGACAAGAAAGGGATATTCGGCGGTGGGGCCGCCGGCACGCGGCGCGGCTATATCGAGGGTATCCAGAAAGTGCCAAAGGCCCTCTACACCCTTGATATTCCCTCAATTTCCGCTGTCCAGGGTCCTGCCGTCGGTGCCGGTTGCGATCTTGCGCTTTACTGCGACATCGTCATCGCATCGACCAGGGCAAAGTTCGGGGAAACGTTCATCAATGTCGGCATTATCCCGGGCGATGGCGGCGCCTGGATCGTGCCGCGCCGCGTCGGTCTGCAGCGCGCCGCAGAACTCATCTTCACCGGCAGGATCGTCGAAGGTCCCGAAGCGGCCGAAATCGGGCTCGCACTTGAATGCGTCGAACCTGACGAGCTGATGCAAAGAGTCATGGGCCTTGCCGGGACAATCGCCAGCCGACCGCCCGTCACCGCCCGCATGCTGAAATCGCTTCTCCGCCAGTCACTGAGTTCCGGGCTGTTCGACTTCCTCGATAACTGCGCCGCACTGCAGGCGATTTGTCACACCACCGACGATCATCTCGAAGCGGTCACCGCGATGCTTGAAAAGCGGGATCCGACCTTCGAAGGCAGGTGAGCAGATACGTCCCCTATCCGGCAACATGTGCCGCCCGGTCGTCACTTTCAGCCCCCGACCGGGCGCTCGCCGGAGAGATAAATCGACAAGCAATTGTTTTATATGATCTTTTTTTCCTGGCACGATTCCTGCATTGAAAAAGCCGACATTTCAAATTCAGGAGCAAAAGATGCAAGCCGCCACAGCCGACGCTTTCTCGGGCATGCCCATGCCGGCCGACATGATCGCCAACAATCAGGACGACCAGCCTGAAAACCAGATTGCCGAAGACGATCTCGTCGGCGAAATGATGATCGGTTTCGACAGGCTTCGGCGCATGTCGCACACCGAGCTCCGCGACGTTATCGGGACGCGGGTTGCCCTGCTCGAAAACGAGCTCCGTGGACGCGAGGAACGCCGCCAGGCGATCGATACGGCGAAATCCGCTTCCCAGATTCTGGATTTCCGGCGCGAACGCGCGAAACGCATTCACCGCCAGGTGAACCGGGGCAGCGCGATCGCCGCGATCGCCAGCACGTTCCTTATTGTCGCGATTATGGTCTGATCACGCGGCCTGCTTCGCCTGTTCCAGATGGGTCACGATTTCATCGACACCCAGTACGTCCGCGTATTTGTGGTGAAGGTCGAATAGATTCACCTTGTGGGACAATAGAGACCGGTCGAATACGCATTCCTCTGCGAGCGTGACATGGTAGCCCGCGGAATAGGCGTCGACCGCCGATGCGCGGACGCAGCCTGACGTGCTCTCGCCGCAAACGATCAGGCTTTTTACGCCAAGCCGGTTCAGTTCGGGCAATATTGGCGTGCCGTAAAAGGCACTCGCCCGCTCCTTGACGATCATGATGTCGCCATCCTGAGGCGCAAATGCCTCGAAAATATTGTAGTCATCGTCGCTGCTGGCGAGGCCTGCCTGCCGGTTCGTCGCGACGACGGTCGATGTCATCGGCGCCGTCGTATAGACCACGGGAATTCCCGCGCTTCGCGCAGCGGAAAACAGGGCTTTGGTCGGCTCCACGGCCTCCCATGCATATTTTCCGCAGGAACTCGGGTATTCACCGATAATTTCGTGGGGCTCCTTCGCGCCGCCACGATAGACCAGATTATACAGGTCGATTGCGAGAAGCGCCGGCCGCTCGCCGACAAAAAGCTCCCGGTGATAGGGTTCGTAAACCCGAAGGATTTCATCAGAAACGATATCGCGCCAGCAATGGTCTTCGAAGTCACGCGCCACTTGCCGTTCTCCTCTGTTTTATTTGATCCATGCGGGCTTCAACCTCCGCCCGGGACAGAAAGCCGCGCTCCTCCGCAATGGCGAGCAGGGCGATCACCCTAATTTCGTAGTAGGTTACGCTATCATATACCTCTTCGCCCAATTCTTCGATTTTCCGGCGTTGTTCATGCAGCCTGTAGCTGTCGCCAAGCGCATTCCGAAGGGCATCGGTGAGCGTTCCCCAGGATGGCGGGGCGCCGCTCTCCGTCGAAACGGGGGCGCGGTGACGCGGATCGCCCCCGATGTCGTGGTAGCCACGTCGCGTGTCGGTCAAAGTATTCAACTCCTGTCAGTCTGTTCAGGTTCGCGCCTCAAGCGATAAACGATCGGCACAGGAACGTCACCCGGCGACGCGGCTGGAACGGTAAATGGCCCTGTGCGCCGGAAGCGTAAACATGACTTCCGTGCCGGAACCGAACGTGCTTGAGAGGCGGAAAGTTCCCCCATGCATCTCAACCAGCGATTTCGACAATGGCAGGCCGAGCCCGGTCCCGCGCGCGTTATCGATCGTCGGCTGCTCGACCCGCCCGAACGGTGCGAGAACATGCTGAATGTCCTCGGGCGCAATACCGATCCCGGTATCGCTCACGCTGAATTCCGGCTCGCCGTCATCATTTATGTCGACCTTTACGCATATCCGGCCGCCTTCCGGCGTAAATTTGAAAGAGTTGGAGAGAAGATTCAGCAATACCTGGCGCAGCCGGATTTCGTCCGCCTGCAGGATGGGGAATTCCGGGGCTAACTGGACGGTCAGATCGAAATTGCCTTTCTGGATCGCCGGCGCCGCGATCCGCATCGTTTCTTCCATCATATTGCCGACATTAATTTCCTTTTCATCGACGACGATATTGCCCGTTTCGATCTTGGAAAGGTCGAGAATGTCTTCAATCAGTTCCAGAAGATGCGTGCCGCTGGCGTGAATGTCCTTGCTGTATTCGTGGTATTTTTCATGATTCATCGGACCAAAAATTTCATCGCGCAGGACTTCGGAATACCCGATGACAGCATTCAACGGAGTGCGCAGTTCGTGACTGACATTCGCCAGAAAATAGGATTTGGCGCGGTTTGCGGCTTCCGCTTCATCCTTCGGGCCTGTAGGGCCTGACGCGCAAGTGTGCGCTCCGTAATATCCTGGAAAACGCCATCCCAGATGACCCCGCCATTCGGGTATGGCCGGGGGCGCGCCACACTTCTCAACCATACCTGATGACCGGTGCTCGAAAAGACAGGCGCCTCGATCTCGAAGGGCGTCATTTCCCGTGCCGACATTTCGATCGCCTCGCGAATTCGGCTCCTGACTTCAAACGAAACGATCTCCATCAGCAGTTCCGGCGATTCAACGACCTCCTCCGCCTCGACCCCAATTATTTCCTTGATGCCGCGCGAAATGAACGGATATGAAATGTTGCCTTCCGCATCCATCAACCGCTGGTATATCGCGCCCGGAAAATTCGACACTGCCGCGGCAAGCCGCCTCTCGGTCTCCTCGAGCGCAGCCTGGGACCGGATTCGCGTTGTGACATCGCGCATCGTCGTCAACAGAGCGTCTTCGCCGAACCAGAGGATGCGCACTGACGAGACATCGACGTCAATGACTGACCCATCCAGACGCCGCCGTTTCTGGTACTCAATCTGAGCGCGTTGCCCCGCTGTGCCGGGTCCGCTCGATCGCATTTCGGGCGCATCCTCTTCGCCGGGAATTCTCAGCTGCCGCCTCGACATACCGACGAGATCCGTCTCCGACGTCGCCCCGAACAACCTTGCCGATGCCTCGTTTGCATACACGATCTTGTCGTCGCAGCTCACCATCATTGCATCCGGGGACCCCTCGACCACACGACGGTAAAGTTCCTCCCGCTCCGCGAACTCCGCTTCGCGCCGTTTAATGTCGGTAATATCGCTATAGACCGCCACAACCCGTCCGTCAGCGACGCGCCGCTTCGACTGCCTTACCCAACGGCCATCCGCCCGCCGCATCTCAGTTGTTGCCGGCAGCTTTCGATGACGGTCCAAAGCCCGCAAAACGACTTTCTGCACTTCGGGGTGGTCAGCGGGAAGTTTCATTTCCCATCGCGTTTGTTCACGAACCATGTCTTCGAATTTTGTGTTCCTATCGATTTTTCCCCTGACATGGAGCCAGACACGATCAACATAATTCTTGTTGTGGAACTCTATCCGCTCATCCTCGGTGAACACCGCGAATGCTTCCGGAATGCTCTCCACGGCATCGATAAGTCGCGCTTTCGCCAATTCGGCAGCGGAACGCTCTCTGATCAATGCTTCCTCTATTTCCCGTCTTTCGGTTGTGTCGTGCGCAATAATCATGACGGCGGCATCGTTTTTCCACGTTACGGGCACCATCATTGTCCGCGCATGAAATACTGAATCGTCCAGCCGTCGCATGACAAATTCATGCGCATCCTGGGGAATACCGGCCATGAGACGTTTGTACCTGTTGCGGACAAGTTCGTGATCGTCTGGATCTATGAATCTTGTCAGCTGTTCCCCGATAAGCTCGTCCGGGCTTTTTGCTCCGAACATTTTTGCTCCGGCGGGGTTTACAAACACCAACTCCAGGTCGCGGTGACCATAGACCGCATCCGGACATATCTCGACAAGGCTGCGATAGAGTTCCTCGCTGCGCCGTAATGCATCTTCTGCAACAATCCTGTCGGAAATATCGAAGGCCAACGAAAAACAACCGACGATTCTTCCATCTGGGCCGGTCTGCGGCAACAGCCGCGCCTCGATCTGACGTTCTTCACCGTCGGCCAGTTCGAACACGTTGCGAAGCGTAACCACCTCGCCGCCCAGCGTCCGCGCGACCGCCTCGCGAAACACGGAAAATGCCGCGGGGTCGATAATGTCTTCCACCAACTGGCCGATAATCGCATCGGTAGAAAGACCGAACCATTTTTCGTACGCTTCATTGATATATCGGTACCGCAACTGGTCATCGATATAGGCGATCAGGGCCGGCGTGGCATCGAGCGCATCGTTAATGACCTGCGCCGAGACAGCCCCCATTGAAACGGTGAAGTCTGTCCGATCCGCTCCGGCAAGATCGGTCCCGGCCCGAAGGGCACGCAGATGCCGCAACTCCGCGATCAGTTCCTGTCGGGACTTGTCCTCGTCGCGTTTGCCGTCTGCACCAATTGTCATACCCTGAACTTAGCTGTATTCAGACAACCTTTCGAGACGTTTATGTCACTTCGCGCTGGTATGTCGCTCTGCGCCGGAGCGCGATGTTCCGGACCGGTTCGACCGTCTAGAATTGAATGCGCCTCCAATAACCGGGTTACCCGATCATGTCCGCCCCTGCCCGCCGACTGAGATTGTTCGCACCGGATCATGTCCCGGAAATCGTTCACGGCGCCGATCTGGCAGCGGTCTTTCTGAATGCTGTCGCCCATCTCGGCGAAGTCGTGGAATCCGGTGACGTTGTCGTCTTCGCACAGAAGATCGTTTCCAAAGCCGAAGGAAGAGCGATATCCCTTGCGAGCGTTTCCCCCGGCGCAGATGCCCGGGCACTGGCGGCCGAAACCGGCAAGGACCCGAGGATCGTAGAACTTATCCTTCAGGAATCCGATGAAATCGTCCGTAAGCGCGAGGGCCTGATTATCGCCCGTCACCGAAACGGTTGCGTGGCAGCCAATGCCTGTATCGACCTGTCAAATACCGGCGGTGGCGATATTGCAATGCTGCTGCCGGTCGACGCCGACCAGTCTGCCCGGAAGATTGCCGAGGATATCTTTGAAAAGGCCGGCGTAAGGGTCGGCGTGATTGTCAATGACAGCCTGGGACGCGCCTGGCGTGCCGGAACAACCGGAACGGCCATCGGCGTGCACGGCATTACCGCCCTACAGGACAGGCGTGGCACCACAGACCGCGCCGGCAATGTCTTGCAGACGAGCGAGATTGCCGTCGCCGACGAAGTCGCGGGCGCGGCATCCTTGCTGATGGGACAAGGCGATGAAAGCCTTCCCATCGTCGTCGTTCGGGGGCTGGACTGGGCGCGCGGGGACGGAAAAGCAGCCGACCTCGTCCGTCCCCGCGAACTCGATCTGTTCAGGTAGGCGGGAATGTTTCTCGCACTCGCAGGAGGTGTCGGCGGCGCAAAGCTCGCCCTCGGTCTCACGAAAGTCCTGTCTCCGGAAGACCTCATGATCGTGGTGAATACCGGCGACGATTTCGACCATCTGGGGCTTCGCATCTGCCCGGATATAGATACTGTCCTGTACACCCTCGGTGGAATCGCCAATCCGGAAACCGGCTGGGGACAGGCCGACGAAACCTGGACTTTCATGACGGCGCTGGAGCGCATAGGCGGCGAAACCTGGTTCCGGCTCGGAGACCGCGATCTCGCGACACATGTCGAACGCACGCGTCGCCTTCGGCAAGGCGAAACGCTTTCCGCCATCACCAGAGACTTTGCCCGCAGGTTCGGCATCTGCCACCGGGTCGTTCCCGGAACCGACGGGTCGCTCTCAACCATTGTCCGCACAGATCACGGCAATCTGGAATTCCAGGATTATTTCGTCAGACAGCAATGCGCACCCGCTGTCACCGGATTTGATTTCGCCGGTGCCAGGCACGCCAAGCCATCGGCCGCAATTTCGGAGGCGATCGAAAACGAAAAAATAGAGGCAATTATAATCTGTCCGTCCAATCCCTATGTCAGCATCGCGCCGATCCTCGCCGTGCCGGCAATCTCGGACTTGGTCTCCAACGCCGGCATTCCCGTTGTCGTCGTTTCGCCAATCGTCGCCGGGCTGGCGATCAAGGGTCCCGCCGCCAAGATTATGGCGGAACTGGGTATCCCGCCATCCGCGCTGTCGATTGCCGAACATTACCGGGCCATCGCCACCGCCATTGTTATCGACACGGCGGATTCCGGTGTGTCGGCGTCTATTCAGGAACTGGGGATGGCGCCGCTCGTGACCAATACCATCATGAAAACCGACACCGACAAGACGCGCCTCGCCGGGGAAATAATCGCCTTTCTTCGCTCTTCCAGAGAAGACGGTTAGCCAGCTTGTATCGGAACACACCATGACGACGACGGCCACTCACGACGCGAATATCGTGATCCCCGTAAAGGGGATTACCTCCGGGAAATCCCGCCTTGACGGTGTCCTGTCGCCCGATGAACGATCAGAGCTGAACCGATACCTTGCTGAACATACGCTTGAAGCCGCGACAGCAGCAGCACGCACATTCCACGCGATCGCCAGGGTTTATGTGATCAGCCCCGATCCCGATGTTGTCGAAATAGCAGCGTTGTACTCGGCGCATTTTTACCGGCAGTCATCCGTGGGTTTGAACAAGGGACTTGCGGAAGCCGTCCCGCTTTTACCCCGATGCCGGACCGTTTTCCTTGCCGCCGACCTTCCGGATCTGACCAGGCACGATATTCGTCCACTGCTTGAAACGGTCGGCATCGGCATCGCCCCGGACGAGGCTCTGGTCGGGACAAATGCCATCAGTGTCCCCCTGCCCGGAACACTGGCCTTTCAGTTCGGGCCGCAAAGCGCCGAATTGCATTGCCAATCAGCGGAGAAAACAGGCCACCCGGTGCAGCTAATCAAGCGCCCGGGCCTGGCATTCGATCTCGACGAGAAAGATGATTTAATCCGGCTCAACGGGTGGCAGCGCGGATTCAATCCGCGTAATCTTGGAGAGTAAGTATTTCACCCCTCGCAGGACGACCCGGGCGGTTTTAAACCTTCACGCCGGCCGGCAGTGTGTATTTCGAAAGGAAAAAAAATGTCTGATCAGATCGGGGCCTCGCACATTCTTCTCATGTTCGACGGATCGCTTCGCTCGACCGCGACACGATCGCAGGAAGAGGCGCAGCAAAAAATTGCAGAATTGAAAGCGGAGATAGACGACGGTAGCGACTTTGCCGAGGTCGCACGCCAGAATTCGGATTGCCCGTCTTCTGCCCAGGGCGGAGATCTGGGCAGCTTCGGACGGGGCATGATGGTGCCGGAATTCGAAGACTGCGCCTTTGCCCTTGATGTCGGCGCGACAAGCGATGTGGTTACGACCGATTTCGGCTATCACCTGATCAAACGCACCAGCTGAACCTTTCTCAGTGCGGTGAGGCTCTGCTTCGACTGAACTTTTCAATCAGCCCAGATGATATGGCATCTGCACAGGGCCGTCATACTGATCTGCTTTCTGATTTTCAGGATCGAACCGGTTCTGGACGAAGGTCCCTGAACGCTGGCTGCGGACGATAAAACCGATCGTGCGTTGATCGGTATTGGTCTCCTGATGAATCTCCCAAGGCGGAACGAAATCGATATAGCCCGGCACCACATCGTGGGTACCGGCCTCCTCCACCGTTGCCGTATCGGTCACTTGCGGGCCCCCATCTGTGCGCGTGAACCGGGTCACGCTCTCTGCACCCTCAAGTACACCGTAAAGCGTCCACGACTTGCCATGGTCGTGAACCGACGTCTTCAGGTTCGGCGCCTTTATCAGGGCATTCAGGACAAAGCCGTAATCCGGATCTTCATAGAACAGCAGGTTTCCCGGTTTGCCCTCGACGGCAAGGCTGTCCGGCCAGGTCTTCGCCTGAGATTTTAATTCCTCATCCGCCAGCAGATCCCGAAGATGATCGCATGCCCGTGTCCAGACTTCCCGTTCGTCCAGCCCCTGCGAGAATAAATCGCGCACCTGCGCAACAAAGCTTTCAGCCGCGGGAATCATTTCCGGTCGTGTCGAGATTTGCGTGGCCATGACTGTCTCATCCTGTTCTGCAGTTGTCAGGTATAGCGGAATTTCTTTCTAACCGCTTCAATCATCGTCTACAAATAGGGCGAACTTGCAAACCGCCTAATGGGGAAAACATGTATTACGACTTCGTTCCGATGCCGGAACGCAAACCGCTGAAATGGCCTAACGGTGCCCGCCTCGCCGTTATCGTAACCTTCAATCTGGAATACTGGGACCTGACCAAGAACACCGAAGGCCCCTATTATGCCGGCGGTCCGGCAATCCTCCCCGACCCCCTGCCCGGCAACGTTGCCGACATCCCCAATTTCACCTGGCGGGAATACGGCCAGCGTGTCGGCATCTGGCGCCTGTTCGATATCGCCGAGCGCGCGGGAATCCCGGTCAGTTGCACGATGAACGCCAAAATGGGGCTTGAACGCCCGCAGGCGATCAAACACTGCGTCGACCGGGGATGGGAACTGGTCGCGCACAACTATGTCCAGTCCGACCTTTTGACGAACTACTATTTCGACGAGGAAGGCGAACGCGAACTCGTTCTGGAAACCCTGAAGGTATACAACGACGTCGTCGGAAAACCCGCCACTGGCTGGCTTTCATCATCGCTCCGCGGCAATCCCTCGACCGTCGAGATCCTCGCCGAGCAGGGCCTTCTTTATACAACCGACTACCTGAACGACGATCAGCCGTACCTGATCCATACGG
>JAYOMI010000050.1:0-3522 GCA_038120765.1 Rhodospirillaceae bacterium | reverse complement strand
GCTGGTCTCGATCCCCTATTCGAACGAGGTCAACGATTTCATGATCTTCATGCGTCGCGGGAACACAACCGATGAGGCTTTCGACCTGTTCAAGGAACAATTCGATACGCTTTATGCCGAAGGCGCCACCAGCGGTCGGCTGATGAATCTCGGCCTGCATCCGCATGTCGTCGGACAGCCTTTCCGGGCACGCTGTGTCCGCGAATTTCTCGACTACGCAAAGCAGTTTCCGGATGTGTGGTGGACGACCCGCGAAGAGATCGCAAAGTGGTATCTGAAAAACCACGAAAGCCATATTCCGTCGAAAAAGCGCCGCAAGGGCAGGACGCAATCTCCGGAGAACCAGAAGCCGGAGAATCGCAAGAAGAAGGCCTGACCACCGCAGTCCGGTAAAACGAAAAAGGCTCCCCTTCCGGGGAGCCTTTTTCAGATCCGGTTTCCACAGATCAGGATTTACGACGGCCGCGCCGCGCAAGACCGAGGCCGAGAAGACCTATTCCGAACACGGCGACCAGTCCCGGTTCGGGCACTTCGGTATTCGTGATCGGGGCAGCGAAGGTGAGGTTCAGGTCCCAGTGACCGCTTAACCCGTCCATCAGGATCCAGGAAGAGCCGCCGAACTCGCTTGCATCCTTTGCGTTACCGCCCGGACCCCACTGGAACGAATATCCACCGGCGAAACCGGCAACGGTATATGTCGTGCTGTCGATTTCGATCGTGCCCGAAATTCCCTGGAAGAAATCAATATCCGGCGTATCGGTGCCGACATTGTAGCTCGCGCCATTCTCCTTCTTGTAATTGCCGGTCTCCGCAAAGTTGGAGAATGTCAGCTGGATATCGGCGGTCGTCCCGGCCGGGTTGATCGCAAATGCGCTGAAGCTGCCGGTCCAGTTGTTCGTATCGGCGTCGTCATCGTTCACGGTGAAAATGCCGGAGATATCGTAGTAGTTGCCACAGCTGGTGCCGGAAAAATTCTGATTGCCCGTCCACAAGCCGTGAGGTGCCGGCGTGCCGCCGGTGGAGCAGTTCGTGGCACTGGTGCTTTGCACGTTGTAAACAGTGGCGGCCTGCGATGTCGCCGATACCCCGGCCATCATCCCGGCGCCGACGAGAGCCGATGCAACCCACTTGTTCACGTTCAATCCGAAAACCGATTTAACCATCCTGCTGACACTCCCGTTGACACCCCGAGGTGCCGATTATTGATCTGCCACGATCAAGGCAATTTTCATGCCATTATTTTTATCCTTTTCCGCCAATGTTTTACCTGCCATCTGACCACCGGAAACCAAGAAACCGTAAAATATTCCGACACACCGGGAAGGTCGCCAGCGGCCCTGCCGACCCGGGCGGACCGACGCCCTTTATTGCGCCGCAAAAAATTATTGCATCGCGCAAATGATGCGTCCAAGCTAACGGCAACAGGGAATGCAAGAATATTGACCAAGCTGAAATCATCGGCCAAACAAGTGCTTTGGCCGTCCTTCCAAAGTCGAAAAGGGGTAACGTCGATGTTCAATCAGCGCGCCCCTGCCCGGCATCTTGCATCGCACTCCGGACACTTCAACAGTTCAACGGCATAGAACGAAATGCTTTTATTGCAGCAACTCATTAACGGGCTGATGCTCGGTGGTCTTTACGTGATGGTGGCCGTCGCCTTCACCCTGATAATCGGGATGCTCAACTTCCTGAACTTCACGATCCCGGCATTGTTCATGGTCGCGGCCATGATGATGTGGGCGGCCATGACGGGCAACCTTCCCTTCGGCAACGAGACACTGATCGGGATTTTCGGCGAAGCCAATATGTGGATCGCCGGCATTATCGTTGCGATTGTCGTGGTTTCGATCGCCTCGCTGATCATCGAGCGCTTCACCTATCGTTACATGAAGGCGAAATACGGCGATGCGACAGAGCATGCCCTGCCCCTGGTCAGCTCGCTCGGCTTCCTGATCATGTTCGAGCACATGGTGATCAGTGCTTACGGGTCCGATCCGCTCACCGTCATCTCGCCCTTCGGAGACGCCACGTTCTCGATCGGTTCGATCCTGTTCAGCTATCCGCAGGTAATCAGCCTTATCCTGTCGCTCGGGATCGTCTTCTCGCTGCACTATATCATCCGCCGCACAAAGCTTGGACGGGCGCTGCGGGCAATTGCGGAACGCCCCGAAACGGCGACACTGATGGGTGTCGATGTGCTGCGGATCGTTCCCATTGTCTATGTAATCACCGGGCTTCTCTGCGCAATTTCGGGCGTTCTTTTCACCATCAATTACACCACCGTAGACGCCTATATCGGCGACACCGTTGCGACCGTTGCGATCGCCGGGATGGTGCTTGGCGGGCTTGGCAATGTCTGGGGTGCGGTTATCGGCGGACTGATAGTGGGTATCCTCGAAGTGTTCTCGATTTACATCGTCGGCGCCGACTTCGTGAAGGTGCCGATCTGGGGCCTGCTCCTGATCATCCTGATCTTCAAGCCGACCGGGCTGTTCGGCCATTCGGCAATCGGCAAGGGGAAATTCTGAGATGAGCGGCTATCTTGAGTCCCAGGTCGTCATCCTGTGCCTGAGCATCATTTATGCCTATGGCATTTTCCTGCCCGCCGCGTCCGGCCAGCTGAATCTGGGCGCCGCCGGCTTTATCACGCTCGGCGCCTATGCAAGCGGCTGGTTCAACCTTTCAGACGGACTGGGACTGCCGCTATACGCCAGTATTGCCCTTTCCATGCTGTTCACCGGCGCGATCAGCTTCATGATCGCCTTCCCCATACTGAGGACACGTGGCGTGTATATGGTGCTGGCCACCTTTGCGTTCGCCGAGGTCGTTTCCGGCCTGACAATCAATATGGAGTTTCTCGGCGCCGCCGCCGGCATGCCCGTCGACGCCCATGTGCCGGTCACAGGGCTCGTGATTGCCGCAATTGCCGTCATTCTGTTCGGTTTCTACTTCATGTCCACCCGGCTCGGCCTGGCGCTGCGGTCGATCCATGACGACGAGAGCGTCTCCATCCTGTTTGGCGTCAATGTCCGTCTGGCGAAAGTTACGGCCTTCACCGTCGGCGGCATGCTCATGGGGCTCGGCGGCGCGCTGTATGGACATCACTACAATTACATCGAGGCCCAGGCCTTCAACGTCCTGCTCAGCATCTACATTCTTCTTTACGTCCTGCTGGGCGGTACGCAGACCGCCTGGGGCCCGCTGGTCGGCGCAATTTTCTTCACGGTGGTCCCGGAACTGATCCGCAACCTGGCCATTGAAATCGGATCGAGCTGGCTGGCGGATAGCCGGTTCATTTTCTTCGGCGGCTTCATCGTCCTGATGATGGTTGTTCGGCCCGAAGGCGTTGTCACGAGAACGATGCAGGACAGGATAGGCTCGATGTTTACCGACGGCCGCAGCAAAAAACCCGGCAAGGCGGAGTAATCGGAAATGACCGACCACGTTCTCACAATGACCGGTATTCATAAAAGCTTCGGCGGCCTCAAGGTCATCGACGACAGCGACGACGAGGACGAGGAC
>JAYOMI010000049.1:0-26433 GCA_038120765.1 Rhodospirillaceae bacterium | reverse complement strand
ACCGACCGGCTGGATTACCTGATCCGCGCCATGCAGGGCGCGTTCACCCTGGGCCAGCCCTATGTGTCGGACCCGCGCGTGGTCGACATTCCGGTGGACCGCCTGCTGGGGGCAGAGACCACGAAGAACCTGCAGGACTGCGTCGTCAACGGCACCGACCCGAGCACGTTCGAGAACAAGGGCGGCACGTCCTGCATCGTCATCGCCGACGGCGAGGGCAATGCGATGTCGGTGGTGCAGTCCGTGTTCCACGTGTTCGGCAGCGCCTTCATGGATCCCGGCACCGGTATCATGATGAACAACCGCATGACCGGCTTCCGGGTCGATCCGAAGGACCCGCGCAACGTGGCGCCGCGCAAGCGCCCGTCGCACACGCTGAACCCGGTGATGGTGCTGAAGGACGGCAAGCCGCGCTACCTGATGACCACGCCCGGCGGTCCCGGGCAGACCCTGTCCATGGTGCAGGTGCTGACCAACCTGGTGGACCGCGGCATGGAACTGACCACGGCGATCGAATACCCGCGCTGGTCGGTGGGGCTCGACGGGTCTTTCATGCTCGAAGACGGCTATTCCGAAGACATCGCCAACGAGTTGAAACGGCGCGGCCACGAGGTCAAGCACGGCTCCGGCGCGTCCTATTTCGGATCGGCCAAGACCATCGAGGTGCTGGAAAACGGCGTCCTGACGGGGGCGGCGGATACACGGCGCGAGGCATTCGCCGCAGGGCGGTAACAACACGTGCGGCGGGGTGGAGACGTGCGCAGTTCTGCCGCCCTCCCCCTGTCACTTCCCCGGGCCTGACCCGGGTAACCAGTGTATCCGTGGCAACCGGTCTGCCGCCATACTGGACCCCCGGGTCAGGCCCGGGGGAATGAACCGAGTGGAATCCGCCCGGATTTTGCCGGCACACAGCGACACGGATGCAGACGCAACCGGCTAACAGGAGTCATCGACATGACCGAATTTCATCCCGACCTGATCGTCACCAACGGGAAAATCGCCACCGTCGATGCATCGAACAGTATCGCCGAGGCGGTCGCCGTTTCGGGGCAGACAATCACCGCCGTCGGCAGGGCGGGCGAAATCGCGGCTCTTGCCGGGCCGGAGACGCGCATTGTCGATGCGGGCGGGCGCGCGGTCATCCCGGGCCTGTTCGACGGCCATGCCCACATGGACCGCGAAGGGCTGAAAGGCGTTTTTCCGTCGCTTGAAGGCTGCCGGTCCGTCGGCGACGTGCTGGACCGCATCCGCGCGCTCGCAGCGAAGGCCAAACCCGGCGAATGGATCGTGACCATGCCGGTGGGCGATCCGCCCTATTACTGGAACGTGCCGGGCTGTCTTGCCGAAAACCGGTTCCCGACGCGCCAGGAACTGGACGAAGCGGCCCCCGACAACCCAGTCTATATCCGCCCGATCTGGGGCTTCTGGCGGCACATACTGCCGCTGGAATCGGTGGCGAACACGGCGGCGCTAGACCTTGCCGGAATATCGAGGAACACGGCCCCCGCCACGGATACCATGGAATTCGAAAAGGATTCATCCGGCGAGCTGACCGGGTTGATCCGGGAAAAAACGTTCATGCCGGTCGCCGAGCTCGGCTATTTCCACATGGCGCCCCGCTTTACCCATGACGACCGGGTCGCGGGCCTCAAAAAAGCGATGCGGATCTACAATTCGACCGCGACGACCAGCGTGCTGGAAGAGCACGGCGCGGCGCAGGAGCTGATTGCGACCTACCAGGCGGTCCATGCCGCGGGCGATGCCACCGTGCGCGCCCATCTCGTCTACAGCCCGGCCTGGGGCGGGGCGCAGGGCATCGAATATGCGACCGTGATGCAGAACTGGACCGCGTGGCTTGGCAGGCGCGGTCTCGGCGACGACTGGCTGCGCGTCGGCGGCATGTTCACCGATACCGGCATGGATGCGGATGCCGTTTTCCGCGCAGGCGCCGCCCCCTATACCGGCTGGTCGGGGTTCAATTACGACAACGGCGTGCCGCAGAACCGCATGGTCGAATTCATGACCGAGGCAGCGCGCAACGATATCCGCCTCGCCGTGATCGGCCCGCGCTTCCTCGATATGTTCGAGGAGGTGAACCGCGTCGTGAACATCACCGACAAGCGCTGGGTGATCGGCCATCTCGACGTCCTGAACGGGGAACAGATCCGGAAAGCCGCCGATCTCGGCGTGGTCATGACCACCCACACCAACCGCTATATCTACAAGCACGGCCATATCCTGCGCGAGGAACTCGGCCCCGACCGGCTGAACGATATCGCCCCGATCCGCAGCCTGCTGGAAGCCGGGGTGAATGTCGGCCTTGCGACGGACAACGTGCCGACGACGCTGTTCTACCCGATGTGGCACACGGTCTCGCGCTGGAACATGATCTCCGAGGACCGGATCGCGCCCGACCAGGCGTTGAGCCGCGAGGACGCGCTGCGCTGCGGTACCATGGGCGGCGCGTACCTGACGTTCGAGGAAGACAGGAAGGGCTCCATCGAGGCGGGCAAGCTTGGCGACATGGCCGTGCTTTCGGATGATCCGCTGACCTGTGCGGAGGAAGCCATCAAGGACATCACCGCTGAGACGACCATCGTCGGCGGCAGGGTCGTATACGAGCGGGGAGACGCCATATGAAAACGCTGGAACTCGACACGCCGGTCCTGCTGATCGATTCTGACGCGCTGGACCGCAATATCGCGCGCATGAAAGACATGGCCGCGGCGGCCGGCGTCACCTACCGCCCCCACGCGAAGACCCATAAATCCGCCGTCATCGCCCGGAAGCAGATCGATGCGGGCGCCGTCGGCGTGTGCTGCGCCAAGCTCGGCGAGGCCGAGGTCATGGCGGCGGCGGGGATCGACAACATCCTGATCACCACTGCCGTGATCGGCGAAAGCAAGATCTTCCGCCTGCTGCACGCCCGGAACAGCGCGCGCATCAGTGTGGTCGCCGATAACGAGGACAACATCAACATGCTCGGCCGCATGGCGCAGCTGGCGGGCCAGCAGCTCGACGTGTTGATCGAGGTCGATATCGGTCAGGGCCGCTGCGGCGTGCCGGCGGGGCCGGAAGCCGCCCGGCTGGCGAAGATCGTTGACTCCCTGCCGAACCTGAACTTCGCGGGCATCCAGGGCTATCAGGGCAAGATCCAGATGGTCGAGGACGCGGCCGCGCGCAAGGCCGACACCGAAACCGGTCTCGACAAGCTCGCCGCGACGCTGGCCGAGGTCGACAAGACCGGCCTGTCCGTGCCGGTCAAGACCGGCGGCGGCACCGGCACGTCGCCCTTCGACATGGAACGCGGCCTGCTGACCGAGCTGCAGACGGGCTCCTACGTGTTCATGGATTCGCGCTATCGCAGTATCGGCTGGCCCGGGGCGAACGCCCCGCCCTTCGAACAGTCGCTGCATATCCTCACGACCGTCGTCAGCAAGCCGGTACCGGACCGGGTGATCGTCGATGCCGGACTGAAAGCCACCAGCAGCGATCACGGCCCGCCCGTCATCGCCGACGTCGAAGGCCGAACCTACGAATTCGGCGGCGACGAGCACGGCATCATCCGCATGACCGACGGCGGCGAGGTGCCGTCGAATGTCGGCGACAAGCTGCGCCTGATCCCGAGCCACTGCGACACCACGGTCAATCTCTACGACCAGTACATGGTGGTGCAGGGCGAAGACGTCATCGACGTCTGGCAGGTCGATACGCGGGGCCGGGTTCAGTAACGCCCAGCCCGGACGCTACCCGAAGACTAGCGACGGATACCAGACGACCGCGATGACACGGTCGAACATCAGGTACAGGAACAGCCAGCCGGCGACACCGTAGCCAAGGGC
The DNA here is from genome assembly GCA_038120765.1 of Rhodospirillaceae bacterium. GTDB lineage: Bacteria > Pseudomonadota > Alphaproteobacteria > MPNO01 > UBA830 > CAXBCP01. Next base: position 22,591 of record JAYOMI010000049.1, on the reverse strand, counting down.
GAGTTTCCATCCCCGGCCGCCGCGAAGCAGGAGATACGCCGCCATCATCACCGGCAGCGCGACAAGCTGGCCGAACAGCACGGTTGCCACGACGATCGCCGCGATCCACAGCAGGAAAAACAGCGCGGTGCCCGGCTGGAACCCGTCTGCGGCCGCTGCCTCTTCCGGCGTCACTGCCGGGCGTCGCAGCAGCCGGATATCGCGCTGCAGGGCGCCAAGCGCAAGAAGGGCGCCGGGAATCGCCGCCACCAGCGGCAGCATCGCCACCGAATTCGGCCAGCCCGACGCCGTCCAGATCGCGAAAACAAAGACCGCGAGGAACATGACGTCGACGATGACGGCCGTGCGCGGTTCCGAAAACGCCCCTTCGCCGCCCGGCGTCGCCACCATATTTTCCGCCTTGCTCTCGCGGTTGCGCGCAACCTGTTTCCAGGCCGTATACCCGATCACCAGGATCGTCAGTATCAGGATCACCAGCGTCACCGGACGCAACAGGAAGCCGAACCCGTCATGGGATCGCAGCGATATCGACAGCGCGTTTTCCATGATGGGCCCCAGAATGAAGCCGAGCACCAGCGGCGGACGCGGCCAGCCGGAAAACTGCATCGCGATCCCGATCGCGCCGATGCCGAGCAGCAGGTACCAGTCCCCAATATTATTGCCGCTCATCCACGCGCCCATCAGGACGAACAGGACGACGGCCGGGACGATCAGATGACCGCTGATAAACGTCGCGCGGGCGATCTGTTTTGCCCCCACCATCAGAACCGCCGCGCCGATCACGTTCGCGACGATCAGGGTCGCGACCATCGAGAAGGTGATATCGAGCTTCGAGGTCAGCATCTCGGGGCCGGGGGTCATCCCCTGGATTAGAAACGCGCCGAGCAGGATCGCCATCGGCGCACTGCCGGGAATGCCGAAGGCCACCGTCGGTATCAGCGCGCCGCCCTTCATGGCGTTATTCGCGGTTTCGGGCGCGATGACGCCACGCACATCCCCCTTGCCGAACTGCGACTTGTCCTTCGCGCTCTGGACCGCGTGGCCGTAGGCGACCCAGTCGACGATCGACCCGCCCAGGCCCGGCAGCATGCCGACATACACACCGATCACGATGCTGCGGATCACCAGCCACCAGTTCTGTGCAGCATCGCGCATGCCGCGCAGCACGCCACCGACACTTTCGTCGCGCGGCACCTGGGAAATGGACGTCCCCTTGCGCGACAGGTCGAACAGGGCGGGCACCGCGAACAGTCCCAGCACCACGGGAATAAGCGGCAGGCCGTCCAGCAGGTAGGTCAGCCCGAAGAAGAAACGCGGCACCGCGATCTGGTCGGCATAGCCGATAGTCGACACCAGCAGCCCCAGCATCGCCGCAGCAATACCCTTCATCATGGATGAGCCCGACAGGGCTCCCACCATCGTCAGGCCGAGCACGCCCAGCATGAAGTATTCCGGCGAGGCAAAGGACAGGATCAGCGGCCGCACCAGCGGAATCGACGCCGCCAGCACGATCGCGCCCAATACCCCGCCGACCGCAGATACCGTGAACGCGGCGCCGAGCGCACGTTCCGCCTCTCCGCGCATCGCCATGGGATACCCGTCGAGGATCGTCGCCTGGGAGGCTGCTGTGCCGGGAATCCCCAGCAGGACGGACGAAATCGTATCGCTGGTCGTCGTTACCGCGTACATGCCGAGCAGGAAGGCGAAGGCGGAAACCGGATCCATGCCGAACGTGAACGGCAGCAGGATCGCCATGCCGACAAGACCGGACAGGCCCGGCACCGCGCCGAAATAGAGACCAAGCATGATACCGAGGCCCAGGAAACCGATCGAGGGCCACTGGAACAACAGCGCGAATCCCCCGAGGAGGGCATCAATCATCGACCGTCACCATGCTGTTTCCGGACCGGGACGGGTCCGGAACGATGCAGGTGCATCGTCCCGGACCCGTCCCGGATGGATCATTTGCTCAGCTTCGCGATATAGTCCTTGAAGAGCTGGGCAAGTGCGGGATCCAGCGAACTGAGGGCAGCGATCCGCTTCTCGCCCGCTTCGCCGACAATCTGTTTCGGACGGTTTTTCACCCGCTTCTCGTAATCGGCGAGAAACGCCTCGTCCTTCCACATGGACCTGAAAGCGGTCCGCAGGGCTTCGACCGACACTTCGGGCGCTCCGGGCGCCGCGAAGGCCGTCCGGAACATCGCCATGAAGGAATCGACGATGGTGCGCAGGGCGTCGTATTTCGGCCCGGACGGGGTGCCGCCCTTGTGCATCGCATAGTATTCCTCGAAGGTCGGGATGTCTGCCAGAGCCGATGCCCGCTCGATCTTGCCGTTTTCGTCCGGCGCGACAAGCTGGAACACAGGAACGACGTCGTTGCCCATGGTCGCCGAGATAGATCCCTTCCAGCCGGGCAGGGAGCTATTCGCCACCTGGCATTCCCCCTTTAGCACGGCCCCCTCTACGGCCTTCAGGCCGCGATAACCGGGAACCGGCCGGTGATCCAGTCCCAGCATTTCGAGCGCGAGGACCTGCTGGATGGTGTTGGTATTGCGGACGTTGAGCGAGCAGCCCTTGAAACCGCTTGCCTTCATCAGGTCGGCGCCGGTCGTCAGGCCCGGCGGCGTGTCCTTTCGCGCATAGAGCACGACCGGGTTTGCGATTCCGGCGATAAACCGGAACTTGTCATAGCCGACCCGGAGACCGGGATCGCCGATCATGCCGGCCAGCACGTTCCACGTGAAGAAGCCGAACGTCATCCCGTCGGGCTTCGCGACCTCGCCCAAGAAATTGCTGGCGATCATCCCGCCGCCGCCGCCCATGTTCTTGACGATGATCGTCGGATTTCCGGGAATATGCTTGGGCAGATGCTTCGCAACGATACGACCCTCGATATCGGTCGGACCGCCTGCCCCGTAATTGATCAGCATGGTGACGCGCTTGTCCTTGTAGAACTGGGCGTGCGCACCCCCTGCCGCAACAAGAGCTGTTGCGGCCATCGCAATCGCAAAGGATTTTACAAATCGAGCCATTTCTTTCCTCCCTGTTATTGATTCTTAGTTCGGTTACAGAGCGGCCGGTTATGCGTGGTTTTTGATGTCAGTCTTGAATATTTTGAATATGTCTCTCGATCACGCCTCTTGGCCGGGCAAAATTCCAGTTATTTCTTTTCAATCAGCGTGCCGGTTTTAAACGGCTCGAAGGTCGGCTTGTAGCTCTTCTCGTCCAGGAACTGACGAAGTCCCGTGTGGTACGAGTCCTCGGGGTCGCCGACCCGGATCGCCGCGCCTTTCTCGGCGAGGTAGTCGTAGGACTGGCCGAAATCCATCGTCCGCACGTTGCGGACCGCCTGTTTTGTCGCGCGCAGCACGCGGGGGCTTTTGGCCATCAACTTCTTGGCAAGCTCTTCGACTTTCGCCTCAAGCTGCGCGGCAGGGACCGCATAGTTGATCATGCCGATGCGGGCGGCCTCATGACCGTCAAAGGGATCGCCGAGGCAGCAATAATACAGGGCGTGACGCGGGAGTACCGCGTCGGCCACGACCTTGGAGACAAGCGCCCCGGGCAAAATGCCCCAGTTGACCTCGGACAGAGAGAACGTCGCGTCCTCGGCCGCAATCGCGAAATCTGTGCCGAGCAGCTGCATGAACGCGCCGCCGACGCAAAAGCCCTCCACCATGGCGATGGTCGGTTTGTCGTAATTGTACAGGAGTTCCCACCGCCAGCGATTTGCCGCCCGCGCCGCCTTTTTACGGCCGAGCGGGTTGTTCTCGTTTTCGCGAAAGAACAGTTTGAGGTCCTGGCCTGCGGAAAAATTCCCGCCTGCACCGCAAATGACTATTACCTTGGCATCGGGGTCCACCTCCAGATGCGTCAGCGCTTCTTCCATCTCGTCGTGCAGTTGCGGGCTCATGGCGTTGCGTTTTTCGGGGCGGTTCATCCGCACATAGGCGATGCCGTCGGTCAGTTCCACTTTTACGCATTCAAAATGGTCGAACATCTCAATCCCTTCTGTTTTACCTGTCGATTCTTCGGTCGCAGTTAAATCCGGGAAAATGATGTCTCAAAGACCGGCAAGAGTCAAAGAGGGGCAAGGCGCAATAACAAAAAAACGGCCGCCCTTTGGGGCCGCCGTTTTTATGTCGCCGCGAAGATGCCCTTTCTAGGCGTAGTCGCATTTGCTGTGGGTCACTTTATAGGGCTAACGGATGATCAAACCGTTAACGCGCGCGCCCGCCGGCAGATACTCAGCCGCCGTATTGCCGGAGCACGTGACGCGCGAGCGCCATTTTCAGAATCTCGGTCGGCCCCTCGGTAACGATAAAACTGCGCTGATCCCGCCACATGCGCTCTATCGGCAGGTCCGTCGTCAGCCCCATGCCGCCGTGGATCTGCATGCATTTATCCGCGGCTTCGAAGGATTTCGTGTCCCCCAGATACTTGCACATATAGGCCTCGTAGCGGATATCCTCGCCGGCCTCATGCTTCGCCGCCGCGTTGAACACCATCAGTTTCAGCATGTGCAGATCGGCATAGGAATCGACCAGCATCCACTGGACCGACTGACGCTCAGCCAGTTTCTGTCCGAAGGTGGACCGCTGCATCGCATAGGACGCGCCCAGTTCCAGACAGCGTTCGATGACGCCAATGCCGCGCGCCCCATGGCGAATGCGCCCGGCGCTGATCCAGTTCTGCGCGAACTTGAAGCCGTCGCCTTCGCCGCCGATCATGTTTTCTGCCGGGACACGCACATCCTCGAAAGCGATCTCCCAGGGCCGGTCGTGCATCATGGTTTCCTGCGCCCGCAGCAGCTTTACGCCGGGCGTATCCATGTCGACCAGGAATGCCGAGATTCCCCCGCGCGAGCCTTTTTCTCGGTCCGTGGCCGCGATGACCTGGGCGAAATCGGCGTCCCCGGCGCCGGTGATAAAGCGCTTCACGCCGTTGATGATGTAATGATCGCCATCGCGCACCGCGGTGGACCGCATCCCGCCGGGATCGCCGCCCGCGTCTGGTTCCGTCTGCGCAAAACAATGCCGCAGCTTGCCCTCGATGACCGGGTACAGATAGCGCTTTTTCTGTTCGTCATTCAGATAATACAGGATCGGGCTGACGCTCGGGCCGAATATGTTGATATTGCGCGACGGCAACGCAACGGTGCGCGCCAGTTCCGACCAGACGACGGCGCGCGCCATCAGGCCGAGCCCCTGTCCGCCATATTCCTCCGGCACGTCGAACAGCCACAGACCGATCGCTTTCGCCTTCTCTTCCAGATCGGCCTGAAGATCGGCTTTGAGCTTCGGGCCGTCGAGGGAATCGTTTTCGATCGGTATCAGTTCTCGGTCGACGAACCGACGCACGGTTTCTTGCAGCATGCGGAGTTCTTCGGGCAGTTGATAGTCCATCCTCGTTCCTTCTTCCGGTTCTGTTCTTGTCTTCTGGCCGTGAATACCGCCGTCAGGAGGCACGCGGGATCGCACGGATATCGACGGCGCAAACACCGTCACCCGCAGCACCCACCATCAACGGATTGATTTCGATATCGGAAACGCGATCTCGCAAAGCGAGATATGCTTGCGACAGACCGACGGCGCAATTTATCAGCGCATCGACATCGCGCGCCGGGGCGCCGCGAAACGACCCGAGCAGGGATTTGGCGCGCAGCTCGCCGAGCATGTCCGACACGTCCGCCGCTGTAACCGGCAGAAGCCGGAAACTGACATCGCCGATCGCTTCGACCAGGACACCGCCGAAGCCGAGCGCCAGCACCGGTCCGAACTGCGGATCGTCGCGCACCCCGGCAATGACTTCGAGGCCCTGGACCATCTGCTGGACCATAAAGCCCTCGATCTCGGCGCCGGGATCGACGTTGCGGAGCCGCGCTTCCATGTCAGCCGCCGCCGCGATCGCCGCGTCTTCCGAGACGATATTGAGCGCGACCCCGCCGACCTCCGTCTTGTGGACGGCCTGGGGCGAGACGATTTTTAGCGCCACGGGAAACCCGGTATCCGCTGCCGCCGCGCCGGCCTCCGCCGCCGTTCTGGCAAACCCCGATGCCGGCCCATTGATGCCGTGTTCCGCAAGGATTGCTTCTACCGGCAGACCGGACGACCGGGGCGTCGGCGGATCCATGTCCGGAATACCCCGGCGACGCCTTTCGGCATAGTCGGCGAGGGCGATCAGGGTGCGCGCCACTTCCGGCAGGCGCTGGAGAAACGCAATGCCTGTGGCAGCCTGGAAAGCCCTGCCGACATCGTTGATATTCTGGGACATACGGTTATGGGCGACGACCGGCTTGTCCGTGGAGTCCAGGATAGCGCGAAAATATGCCGGGTCGCCCGCGCCTCCCTCCACCAGGGGCAACTGTCCCTGGACCGACAGCATGTCGATATTCTCGTCGGCGATGACGATCTTGCAGGCCTGTTACGGTGTCTCCGCCGCCGGTTTCCAGCGGATTGCTCGGCGACACGCCGGAATCGATCATCGGCGCCAATCTGGCCTGCGTCTCCGAGTTAAAATCCGGCATTTCGATGCCGTTCTGTTCGGCGATATCGATAAACAGCCCCTTCGCGCCGCCCGAGTATCCGACAAAGGCAACGCGCCCGCCGGCAGGGAGGCGGCCGGCCGAAAAGGCGAGCGCCGCCTCGATCAGTTCGTCGAGGGTGTCGACCAGCACAATGCCGTATTTCCGGCACATTGCCGTAAAGATGTGATCGTCGGTCGCAAGGGCGCCGGTATGGCTCTGCGCCGCCGCCTGGCCGCCCGCAGTGCGGCCGACTTTCAGCATCAGAACCGGTTTGCCGGCATCGAATGCGCGTTCCGCCGCTGCCATCAGCGCCTCCGGCCGGCGCACACCCTCGGCCATGCAGGCGATAACCCGCGTATGGTCGTCGTCGACCAGGAAATTTATGTAATCGGCCATATCGAGGTCGAGCTCGTTGCCGCTGGACACCGCGTAGGAATATCCGAGCCCGCGCGCCGCCCCCTGTTCGAGCCAGAACTGAAAAGTCCCGCCCGACTGAAAGACCACGCCTACCTCACCCAGCGGCAGCCCCCTGACCCGCGGGGTCGGGTAAAACAGCAGCCTCTCCGGCAGGGAGATCGCGCCCATGCAATTCGGCCCCGAAATCCGGAGTCCCGACCGGTCGCAGATTTCGCGAAGGGCGGCGGCGCGCTGGGCACCCGCCTCATCGCCGCCCTCGCCAAAGCGGGACGCAAAAATCAGGGCGTTCGCCAGGCCGGCATCTGCGGCTTCGGACAGGACATCGACAATCGCCTCCGCGGGAATAATGACAATGGCGAGATCGATTTTCTCCGGCAGCGAAGCGAAATCCGGATAGACTTTCTGACCCCATAAAGCATCCCGGCCCGGATTGACGAGATAAACTTGCGCCGGGAAGTCTTCGTGGGCGAAATTTTCATAGATGCCTTTTGGCCAGCCGGCACCCCCCGTTTCCGAAGCGCCGACAATAGCGATTGTTCGCGGCCGCAAAAAAGTCTCGACAGACCTGAACATATAGTACTCCCGACCGCGCTTTATGCTGTTTGGACAGGAGTATTCAGGGCGCATCGAGGCGGGTCAACCCGCGGATCGACGGCAGCGATGGGCAGGAGCAGGGGCGGCCGATACGCGCATCCCGTTAACCATCCGAAGGCCCAATCTAAAAAAGACCCCGAAAGACATTGATATTGCATGTCTTTATAGACATCATGACAACGATTCGTTAAGGTTAACGCAGTAGTGGTTAACTTCCCTCAAACCGTTTGCCAAGAAGGCTGGCTTGTCGATCCATTTCCCCCACAAATCCCGTTCGGAAACGTTTTCCTATATCGGTCGAGAAGGACATGGTGCGTTTATCGGTCGAGAAGGACATGGTGCGTTGCACATCGCGCTGAGCGTGCTTGTGCTTGGATTGTCGATCGGCATTGTATTCGGTCCTTCAGGAGATACGCAGGCAGGTCTCAGCACACCGCTTTCGGCATCGACAGCCGTGGCGGAAAGCCTTGATACACAGGCCTCAGACAGCGACCACCATATAGAAACATCTCCGGTTCTCGAAGAGCCCCGGGAACTGATCCTGGCCTCCTCGCAGCGCCCCTCAATGCCCGATCCCGAGACAAAGCGGAACCTGAAGGTTCGCAGCGGCGATACGCTGATGTCGATTATGCTGTCCGCCGGCATACAACATGAAGATGCCTACGATGCCGTAAGCGCCCTCCGCTCGGTCTACGACCCGAGAGACCTCCGCGTCGGGCAGCAGATCAGCCTGACGCTCTCCGATAACGGATTGCAGGAAATGCGGCTCGACCCCAGCGTCATCCGCCAGATCGCCGTGCGGCGCGACGACGCGACGTCATTCCGGGCATTCGAGGTACAGCGCACGCTTACCCGCCGGGTGAAGTTTTCCGAGGGTGTCATCACCTCCAGCCTTTACAAGTCGGCGGTAGACAGGGACGTGCCCCTGTCCGTTCTGGCGGAACTGATGCGTATTTACAGCTGGGATGTCGACTTCCAGCGCGAAATACAGGCGGGCGACCGTTTCGAGGTCGCCTATGAAAAATTCGTCGATGACGAGGGGACCGTTATCCGTCATGGCGAAGTCATCTACGCCCGGATGACGCTGTCCGGCACCGATAAACCGCTCTACCGGTTTGAATCCAGCCCCGGAATCGTCGATTATTTCGACGACAAGGGGCGCAGCGCCAAACGTCCGCTTCTGCGCACGCCGATTGACGGCGCACGGCTTTCTTCACGTTTCGGCAAGCGGCGGCACCCGGTTCTCGGCTATACGAAAATGCATCGGGGCGTCGACTTCGCCGCGGCGACGGGTACGCCCATCTACGCCGCCGGCGACGGCGTGATCTCGTTTCGCGGTCGCAAGGGCGGCTATGGCAACTATATCCGCATCCGCCATGCGGGCGGCTTCAACACCGCCTATGCCCATATGAGCCGCTTCAACAGCAAGGTGAAGCTCGGCGACCGGGTTCGCCAGGGCGAGGTTATCGGCTATGTCGGCACGACCGGTCGGTCGACCGGCCCGCATCTGCATTACGAAATCCTGGCCGGCGAACGTCAGGTGAACCCGCTGACCGTCAAGATGCCGTCCGGTATAAAGCTCGGGAAAAAGGATTTCGCCCGCTTCATGGCAAAACGCGCGAATATCGACTCGCTCGTCGCCGATCTCCAGAAAGAAACCCTGATCAGCCAGCGCTGACGAACCGGCCCCGCCCGCCCTGGCGGCAGGCGGGGCCGGTTTATGTTTCCACTTATTCGGCAGCGATCTGTTCGACCGCCGCGCCGTTGATCACCAGCCCACCTTCGCCGGCGCCAACCTTCACGGTATCCCCGTCCTCGATACGGCCTTCGAGGATCATGGTCGATAGCGGGTTCTGCAGGCTGCGCTGGATAACGCGCTTGAGCGGACGCGCACCGTAGACCGGGTCGTAGCCGGCATTGCCCAGCCAGACCAGCGCATCTTCGTCGATATCGAGAACGATCTTCCGGTCCGCGAGCATGGCCCGCAGCCGATCGAGCTGTATATCCACGATATGGGTCATGTTTTCACGGGTCAGCCTGTGGAACAGCAACACCTCGTCCAGCCGGTTAAGGAATTCCGGCCGGAACGCCGCCCGAACCACGTCCATTACCTGTCCGCGTACGGCGTCGATGCTCTCGCCTTCAGGCTGGTTCGCCAGCACTTCACTGCCGAGGTTCGACGTCAGGATGATCAGCGTGTTCCGGAAATCGATCGTCCGGCCCTGGCCGTCCGTCAGACGACCGTCATCCAGCACCTGCAGCAGGACATTGAAGACATCGGGATGCGCTTTCTCGACCTCGTCGAACAGGACGACCTGGTAGGGCCGCCGGCGTACGGCCTCCGTCAGGGCGCCGCCTTCTTCATAGCCGACATAGCCGGGCGGCGCGCCGATCAGCCGGGCCACGGAATGCTTCTCCATGTATTCCGACATATCGAGCCGCACCATCGCCGCATCGTCGTCAAACAGGAAGGCGGCGAGCGACTTGGTCAGTTCGGTCTTGCCGACACCCGTCGGTCCGAGGAACAGGAACGAGCCGAGGGGCCGGTTGGGATCCTGCAGGCCGGCACGGGCGCGACGCACCGCATTGCTGACCGCGATGACCGCCTCTTCCTGGCCGACCACGCGGCTGCCCAGCATTTTTTCCATCTGGAGCAGTTTCTCGCGCTCGCCTTCCAGCATTTTATCGACCGGAATACCGGTCCAGCGGGATACAACAGCGGCGATGTCGTTATCGGTGACCTCTTCATCGACCATCCGGTGACCCGCGCCATCGTTGTCGGCATCGTCTTCGAGTTTTTTCTCCAGATCGGGGATAATGCCGTAGGCGAGTTCACCCGCACGCGCCAGATCGCCGTCCCGCTGGGCGCGAGCCAGTTCCATACGTGCTGCGTCGAGGTTTTCCTTCACCTTCTGGGCGCCCGCCAGTTCCTCCTTCTCTGTCTGCCAGATCAGGGTCAGTTCGGCGGATTTTTCTTCCAGGTCCGCGAGATCGATTTCAAGCTTCTCCACCCGGTCGCGCGATGCCTTGTCCGTTTCCTTCTTCAGGGCTTCGCGTTCGATTTTCAGCTGGATGATCTTGCGGTCCAGTTCGTCGATCTCTTCCGGCTTGGAATCGACCTCCATCCGCAGGCGCGACGATGCCTCATCGACGAGGTCGATTGCCTTGTCCGGCAGGAACCTGTCCGTGATATAGCGGTTGGCGAGGGTCGCCGCCGCCACGATCGCGGCATCGGTAATGCGCACACCGTGATGGACTTCGTATTTCTCCTTGAGGCCGCGAAGAATGGATATCGTGTCCTCGACGGTCGGTTCGGACACCAGAACCGTCTGGAAACGCCGCGCAAGCGCCGCGTCTTTCTCGATATGCTTGCGATATTCATCGAGCGTCGTTGCGCCGATGCAGTGGAGCTCCCCACGCGCGAGGGCCGGTTTCAGCATGTTTGACGCATCCATCGACCCCTCGGCGGCGCCGGCGCCGACAAGCGTGTGCAGCTCATCGATGAACAGGATGATCTCCCCCGCTTCGGAGTCGATTTCCTGCAAAACCGCTTTGAGGCGCTCTTCGAATTCACCGCGGAACTTCGCGCCTGCGACCAGGGCACCGAGGTCAAGCGACATCAGCCGCTTGCTGCGCAGGCTTTCGGGTACGTCGCCGTTCACGATCCGCTGGGCCAGACCTTCGACTATCGCAGTCTTGCCCACGCCCGGCTCGCCGATCAGGACCGGATTATTTTTCGTGCGGCGCGACAAGACCTGAACAGTACGGCGGATTTCCTCGTCGCGGCCGATCACAGGATCGATCTTGCCGGCACGCGCCCGCTCGGTGAGGTCGGTCGCGTATTTGTTCAACGCATCGTAGGAATCCTCCGCCGTGGCGCTGTCCGCCTTGCGTCCCTTGCGTATGTCCTCGATCGCGCTGTTGAGCGACTGGGGAGTCACGCCTGCCTTCGAGAGGGCGTCCGCAGACGGGGTGCCCGCAGCCATGGCGAGCGCAAGCAGAAGCCGTTCGGCGGTGACGAAACTGTCCCCGGCCTTGTCGGCAATTTCCTTCGCGCTTTCGAAAAGTCGGGCCATTTCGGGCGACAGATAAATCTGGGTCGCACCGGATCCCTCGACCTTCGGTATTTTCGCGAGCGCGGCCTCGACCTCGGCACGGGCGAGTTTGGCATCGCCGCCCGCGGCGGCGATAAGATTCGATGCCAGACCTTCCTTGTCATCAAGAAGGACCTTGAGCAGATGCTCCGGCTTGAAATGCTGGTGATTGCTGGCGAGGGCCGAAGATTGTGCAGCCTGCACGAATCCACGCGCTCTTTCTGTGTATGACTCAAATTCCATAGTCTGCAACTCCATTCTCAGACATTGCGACAAAGGCCCCCGCTATGCGGCAGGCTTATGCTTGGACCCGGTTACCGGCATCCATAACAAATATGGGAAACAGTTGAAGCCTTACAAGACCCGAACAAACGCCGAACCGGTCAGGCGCCGGGCCGGTCGTATTTGTTTCGGTTTGAACCGGAACGCCGTTCAAACAGGAAGGCCGCAGAAATGGTGTGCCTGTCCCGTCAGGATTTATCGCCGGCGGGACGCAGGACGGCCGGCACCTGTCTGCCGGCAATGCCCGTAATTGCCGTCAGACTCTGGCGCTTTCCTCAGCATCTTCGGCGGCATCTTTGGCTGCCTGCTTTTCCGCGCCTGAATCGATCTTGACCGCACCGCCCGCATCATCGGCTTTGGCGTTCTCGTCGGATTCTTTCTTTCGGCGGGTTCCACCACGACTGCTGCGACGGCGCGGCCGGCTGGCCTCACCGGCGTTGTCATCGGTCGTTGCGGCAGCTTCCAAAACTTCGGAATCGCTTTCGGACGCCTCGGCGGAATCGTCTGTTTCAGCGTCACCGGATTTGTCCGCAGGACCTCTGCGACCGGATCTGGGGCTGTCGTCGGCATCCGCCTGCTGATCCCCGCCTCTGTTGCCATTGTCGGCATTCTGGTTGTTCTGGCCGTTGTCGCCGCCCTGCTGGTCGTTGGACGGATTCTGCTGCTGGCGCTGCTGCTCGTTCGCCGCATTCGCATTCATGATGCGATAGTAATGTTCCGCAAACTGGTAGTAGCTCTCTGCGTCGATGCGATCGCCGGACAGCATGGCGTCACGCGCCAGGGTCAGATATTTCTCGACCACCTGCTGTGCATTCCCGCGGACCTTTACGTCCGGTCCATTGCTTTCATAGGACTGATTGCGGGAACCACCCCCTTTTCGGGGATTGTTGCTGCTATTTCTGCCCCGCATCCGGTTCTTGTTGTTCTGCCCCTGTCTCATGGCGACTGCATATCCATTTCCATAAAGATTTTCCCGCCCCGCACCGACGCCGCCTATGCCAAGTCCATTTGCCAGCTGCCGAAGATCGGGAGTGTGGCTGTAGGTTGCAGGGTGTTTCAAACTGGCGGCAAACGCTTCGTTTCGCCCGGCCCAGTCCAAGCACCCTAGTTGGGAATCAAGCCGTTTCCAACCCTTTTTTTAGGGCATCCGTTAACCATTCCGACAGGGGTTGCACGCCGAAAGACAGCGCCCGCACATGCCCGCCCAGGTCTGTCCGGGTTCCGACAAGCGCAAATCCGCGAGCCTCGAAAATTCCCGTAACGTCTTCCTTCTGACCCGCACCGATTTCGAGCACGACAACACCGGAAGGCGACATCACGCCCCGGACCTGACGGGCAAGCGCCCGGTACGCCTCCAGCCCGTCATCGCCGCCATCAAGAGCGGATAACGGATCATACATCGCGACCTCGGGTGAAAGGTCTGCGATCTCGGCCGTCGCAATATAGGGCGGGTTCGACAGGATCATGTCGAACGGGCCGTCAATGCCGTCCGTCCAGTCGGCGCGGACAAATCGCACCCGATCCGCCAGGCCGAGGCGTTCCGCATTCAGGGAGGCGGTTTCGACGGCGCCTGGGGCGATGTCCGCGCCTACACCCGTCGCATTGGGCAATTCATTGATCACCGACAACAGCAGACACCCCGTGCCCGTGCCAAGATCGAGTATGCGCACCGCGCCGGGCATGGCCCGGCCATAGGACACCGCCATTTCGACGACGGTCTCGCTGTCGGGCCGCGGCTCGAGCGTCTCCGCGCCGAGCCGGAATTCCAGGCTCCGGAATTCGCGGAATCCGATAATCCGCGCGACAGGTGCCCGGGCGCAGCGTTGGTCTATCATACAGCGGAACCTCGCCTGCGCCCCGACATCGACCGGGCGATGGGGCTCCAGCAGCATATCTTCCCGGCTAAGCCCAAAAGCCGCCGCCGCCAGAATTCTGGCATCCACCATTGCATCTGGCACGCCGGCTTCACGCAGGGACGCTGCCGCGCGGCCAAGCTCTCCCGACAGGGTAGGCTGGCCGGCCGTCACGTTACCTCGGCCAGCTTGCGCGCCTGATCTTCCGACGTCAGCGCATCCACGATCTCGTCGAGCGCCTCGCCCTCCAGCACTTTATCGAGCTTGTGCAGAGTCAGATTGATCCGGTGATCGGAAACGCGGCCCTGCGGAAAATTATAGGTACGAATGCGCTCCGACCGGTCGCCCGACCCGACCTGGTTCTTGCGGTCTTCGGCGCGCGCATTTGCCTGGGCTTCGCGTTCTGCATCGTAAATACGCGCACGCAGGATTTTCAGCGCCTTCGCCCTGTTCTTGTGCTGTGACTTCTCATCCTGCTGCTGGACAACGATCCCGGTGGGCAAATGGGTGATCCGCACGGCGCTGTCGGTGGTATTGACGTGCTGTCCGCCGGCGCCCTGCGCACGGTAGGTATCGATCCGCAGGTCCTTGTCCTCGATCTGCACGTCGACCTCTTCTGCCTCGGGCAGCACCGCTACCGTTGCGGCAGAGGTATGAATACGCCCGCCGGATTCTGTTTCCGGCACGCGCTGGACCCGGTGAACGCCGGATTCGTATTTCAGCCGGGCGAAAACGCCCCTGCCGCTGATCTCCACCGAGGCATCCTTGATGCCGCCGATCCCCGTATCCGCGACGCTCATGATCTCGAACTTCCAGCCATGCTTGTCGGCATATCGCTGATACATCCGCAGCAGGTCCGCAGCGAACAGCGCCGCCTCTTCGCCGCCCGTACCCGCGCGCACTTCGAGGATCGCATTCTTGTCATCCGCTTCATCGCGCGGCAGCAGCATGATCTGGAGCTTCTTCTCGATCTCCCGCACGCGCTGCGTGAATTCGTAGAATTCGGCCTGGGCCATCGATTTCATCTCCTCATCGCTCTCCGGATCGGCGATGAGTCCGGCTAGATCGCCGGCTTCGTTCTGGGCAGCACGAAGCTCGCCGATACAGGCAACGATGGGATCGAGTTCGGCAAACTCTTTCGACATGCGGACGAAATCGTCCGAATCCGTCATGTCACCGCGCGACATCAGATCCGACAATTCGCTGTGCCGCGAAACGATCTGGTCCAGTCTTTCGTCGAGACTCACGATTTTTTCTCCTCTTCGGTCCCGGAATCCCGATCATTCGGTTGCCCGGATTCAATATCAAACAAGTATCGCAGCAGTTCCTCGGCCCGCAGCCCGGCGGGATCATCGCTCGCGGATAACGCCCGCAATGCCTCCGATGGCGCATGCAGCAGGCGGTTTACGAGACGGCGCGTCGCCTCATCCAGTGCCGGGTCCACCTTAGACGATTCGGCAAGTATATCGGACCTCACGCGTTCAAAATGCGCCCGCAGTGCGGTCACCGCCGGTGTCGCGCTCCGCTCCGCGGCCACGCGCCTGAATCTTTCGATCTCCTCTCCAACAATGCTCTCCGCGTCTTCGGCGGCGCGGTCCCGAGACGATCTGCCTTCGAGCGCGATCCTCTCCAGATCGTCCAGCGAATAAACGAATGCGCCGTCCAGATCGTTTACAGCCGGATCCACATCGGACGGGATCGCGGCATCCAGAAACAACATCGGCCGCCGGCGGCGGCGCGCAAGGGCGGTCTGCGCCATGCCGCGGTCAAACAGGTGACGGCCCGCCCCCAGCGACGTCACAACAATATCGGTATCCGGCAACAGGTCCGTCAGGTCGTCCAGCACGCCGAAATGACAATCGTAGCGCCGCGCCCCGATTTCCGCGCGGGCGCGGCTGCGCGCGATCACGATCAGGCGCTTCAGGCCGGCGGCACGTAACTGGTCGACGATCAGCTCACCCATCTCTCCCCCGGTCACGAGCACAGCACTCACACGCGAAAGATCGCCCTGAACGTCGCGGGCGACCTGCGAGGCACACGCCGCCATCGATACCGACCGCTCACCGATCGACGTTTCGGATCGAATACGTTTCGCCGCCGCATTGGCGGCCTGGATCACCGTACTCAACCCGCCGCCGACATGTTCATGCGCCGTCGCGATACGCACCGCATCGCGAAACTGTCCTGTCACTTCCGGCTCCCCCACGATGGGGCTTTCGAGCGATGCGGCGACCCGAAACAGGTGGGTGAGCGCGGCTTCTCCCTGGTAGAAATACGTCTCGCGTGCAAGGCTTTCTGCATCGAAACCGCCAAGCTCGGACAACAGGCGGATCGCGCCCGTCCTCGCCGTGCCGCCATCCTCCGCAAGCCCGAATATCTCGGTGCGCGCACAGGTGGACATGGCCACCGCCTCGGAAAATCCTGCCCGGGAGACAGTTTTCAGAAACCCGGGAAGATCGTCTTCGGAGATAAAAAGCCTGTCGCGCGTCGCCTCGGAGCTTGTCCTGTGACTGGCACCAACAACGACGAGACGGCTGAGAATCCGCTCGTCTGCCACTGGATCGCTAACGAAACTGTTCGAGACGGTCGCGGAGCGCAGTCAGGGGAACAAGTTCCTGTTCGCCGGAATCCAGATCCCGGACCGTCGCGGCATTCTGCGCAAGTTCGTCGTCACCCAGGATCACGGCCGCCCGGGCATTGATATTGTTCGCCCGTTTCATGCGCTGCTTCATCTTGCCGCGAAAACCGAGATC
The DNA here is from genome assembly GCA_038120765.1 of Rhodospirillaceae bacterium. GTDB lineage: Bacteria > Pseudomonadota > Alphaproteobacteria > MPNO01 > UBA830 > CAXBCP01. Next base: position 6,072 of record JAYOMI010000049.1, on the reverse strand, counting down.
AACCGATACGCCGGAACGGCGAAGCTCATCCGTCAGCTTCAGGGCGAGCGCCTCTGCGGCGTCGCCCAGGGGTATCACGGCGACAGCACGGGGCTTTGCCGGTCCATCGCCGATCAGCATCGACAGACGCTCGATCCCGGATGCCCACCCGACACCGGGAGTAGACGGGCCGCCCATTTGTTCGACCAGCCCATCGTAGCGACCGCCCGCCAGCACCGCGCTTTGGGCGCCCAGCGCATCGGTCGTGAATTCGAAGGCGGTATGACAGTAATAATCCAGGCCGCGGACAAGCCGGGAATTCCGGTGCCAGGCAATCCCCAGCGCGTCGAGCCCCGCGCAGACCTCGGCAAAGAAGTCGCGCGATTCGGCATCGAGACTATCGTCGAATTCGGGCGCGCCGATCACGATCTGGCGGTCGCCCTCGTTTTTCGAATCGAGAATTCGCAGCGGATTGCGGTCGAGCCTTTGCTGGCTGTCATCCGACAAGTCTCCGCGCCGGTCGCTAAAATACTCGACCAGCACATCCCGGTAGGCCGCGCGGCTTTGTGTATTTCCCAGCGTGTTGAGTTCCAGCCGCGTATTCCCCTGTACGCCAAGTTCGTCGAGGATCGCGGCGCCGAGGGCGATGACTTCTATATCGCCGATGGGTTCGGCGACGCCCAGCAGTTCGACGCCGATCTGATGGAATTGGCGCAGGCGTCCCTTCTGCGGGCGTTCGTATCGAAACATGGGCCCCGCATAGAAGAACTTCAGCGGCAGGTCCTGGCTCAGCCCACCGGAGATAAGCGCCCGGGCGATCCCCGCCGTGCCTTCAGGACGCAGCGTGATCTGATCTCCGCCCTTGTCGGTGAAGGTATACATTTCCTTGGTGACGATATCCGACGTCTCGCCCAGCGTCCGCGCGAACACATCGCTGAATTCGAAAATCGGCGTGGCCGCCTCTTCATAACCATACAATGCGGCACGGTTCCTGCCGGTATCGGTGACATGCCGGGCACGGCGGGCCTCATCCGGCAGGATGTCATGGGTGCCGCGAACGGGTTGAAGAGACGCCATATCTGAAAATCTGCAACTGCTGGAAAAAGTAAGCGAACGAGCGGTCCCGCGTTATAGCGTATTCGGGGAGCGCGCCATAGAACGGATAAAGAGGCGGAGGAGCCTCGCTAATTAACGCCACTCAGAAGTTTTTCGGCGTTCAGCGGGATATTCCGGCGAATCTCTCCGATCGGCCCCAGGGGCGGCACGGGTTTGCCGCCAACCGAAATCTGCAACCCGCCGGCATTCCCCGTTTCCAGCATCAGATCGGCGCCCGAGGGTACTTCGTAACTGTCTCCGGGACGCATCAGCTGCGAAAACAGAGGCTCGTTATCGCTGGTACGGACGGCGACATAGCTGTCCGCCGTTGCGCGCACGACAATGCGCACGCCGCCGACGGAGGGCCGGATCGAAGGCTCCGACGAGGCAGAAGAAGCAACGCTCGGCGCAGGGTCGCCGGAGACGACCGGCGCCGGATTCGATTGCGGCGGCGGCGGCGGAACCGCAGCCGTTCGGACGGCCTGATCATTGGACGGATCGGAAACCGGCGCCGGGGCCGAGGCAGGCGCGGCCGTTGCCGCAGGGCCAGCCGGGGGTGGCGCGGCCGGCGCATCGGGGACCTGCGGTACTGCCGGCGCGGCAGGGGCGGGCGTGACGGCAACCACAGTTTTTTCTTCGACGGTCTCTGTCGCAGGGGCCGGTGCCGAACCCGTCCCGGTCGCGTTGGCCGACGGCATCTCCCGCGACGTATCGCCTGCGGGCTCTGCCTGTACAGCCGGCGGAGAATCTTCTGACGACGCGGTTGCCGGGGCGGCTGGCGCCGGGGCCGCATCCGACCCGGTGCCCGCAGATGCCGCCGCCGTCGTCGCAGGTTGTTCCGACGGGGTTGCTTCGGGGGCAGGTGTTTCGGACGCAGATGTTTCGGACGCAGAGGTTTCGGACGCAGGGGTTTCGACGGCGGGCATTCCTAGCGCGACCGGATCGGAACCCGACACGCCGTTGCCGCCCGTGTCCGAACTGGCCGCAGGCGCTGCCGGGATGGTCTCCACTGCGGTAGGTTCCGTCTGGTTCTTTGCCTCGTCGACCAGGCTTGAAAGCTCCTTCGGCAGGCTTGCGACCGTCTTCATCGTTCCCGTGCCGGAGCCGGACATATAATACCAGCCGCCATAGGCGGCAGCGGCGATAACCGCGGCGACAAGAAGGATCGATGCGGTCGGAAGACGCCCCTCCTCGACCGGCGACGGCAGGTGCAGCTGTGGCTGGCTGCTGATTTCAGCACCGGCCACTTTGAAGCGGCGCACGATTTCTTCGCCTTCGAGACCAAGAAAATCCGAATAGGATCGCAAAAATCCGCTGACATATGCATTGCCCGGCAGATCCTTCAGGCGGCCGGATTCAATCGCTTCGAGGTAAACAAGCCGGATACGCAGATCGCGCGCGACATCTTCGAGCTCATGCCCGAGGTTTTCGCGCATTTCGCGCATCATCGCGCCAAGCTCGGCGGCGTCGAAACTTTCCATTTCCGGCGGCGTCTTCGCGTTCATTTTAAAATGCGCCCCTCACGCATCGAGTTTCCGTCTCGGGCGGAATCGAAACCTCGCCCCCCGGTATAACACTACCGCGCACTTATGAAATTACTCTTACCGACTACCCCTCGGCCCGCTACCGCGCACCGTAAATACAGAAATAACAAGGAAATCAATCAGATATCAATCGAAAACCGCGATTGATACGACGCATCAGGATTCCAGAACAATGCCATGATCGAGCGCAAATGCCTTGAGTTTCCGCCTGAGCGTGTGATCGGGCGAGCGCAGAAGCACATCCATATAGGCGCCAAGCTCATCTGTATCGACGGTAAGCGCCATCGCCTTGATCGCCCCGAAGGCCGATGGCGACAGGGACAGGGAGCGCATGCCGATCCCCAGCAGCGCCATCGCCTCCAGCGGGCGCCCCGCCATTTCGCCGCAAAGAGACACCGGCACGCCCGCGGCATCGCATTTCCGAAGGATATCCCGCACGGCGGATAGCAGGGCCGGCGACAGAACATCGTAGCGGTCGGCGACCCGCGGATTGCCCCGGTCGATGGCGAACAGAAACTGGAACAGATCGTTGCTGCCAATCGAGAGAAAATCCAGATGCGGCAATAGCGCCTCCAGCTGCCAGATCAGGCCCGGCACTTCCAGCATCGCGCCGACGCGAATATTCCGCGGCGGAGCTATCTCCCCGGTATTCAGCCGGTCTATCCGGTCCCGCTCCATATGCAGCACATGCAGGGCGGTCCTGAACTCGGCGACCTCGGCGATCATCGGAAACATGACATACAGATCCTGTCCCGACGCCGCCCGCAGCATGGCGCGCAGCTGTTGGCGCAGCATTCCGGGACGGTCGAGCCCGACCCGGATCGACCGCCAGCCCAGTGCCGGGTTTTCGTCCTTGTCGTCATGCAGATAGGGAAGCTGTTTGTCGCCGCCAATATCGAGCGTACGGAACAGAACCGGTTTGCCATCGGCCTGCGCAAGCACATCGCTGTAGATGCGCGTCTGCTGCGCGAGATCGGGGAAGGTAGACCGCACCATGAAAGGGATTTCGGTTCGGAACAGGCCGACACTGTCCGCCCCCGTCTCGCCCAGCCACTGCATATCGGCGAGCATGCCGCAATTGATGTTGAGCGATATCGGCACACCGTTCCGGGTAACGCTCTTCAGGTCCCGCATGGAAGCATAGAGGCTGCGACGCTGTTCCCGCGCCCTGATCGTATCGGTCAGGATCGTCTGGACGCTCTCGGTCGGACGCACGAATATCTGCCCGTTATCGCCGTCGACAATAATCGGATCGCCCGGATCCACGCTCTTCATCAACCCGTCGATTTTCCCGACAACCGGTATTCCCAGCGCCCGCGCGATGATCGACACATGCGATGTCGCACCACCCTCCTCGGTAACGAGTGCGCGCACCTTGGACGTATCGTAATCCAGCAGCTCCGCAGGCCCCAGATTGCGGGCAACGAGGATGATATCGTCGGGCAGGTCCTGTTGCGGGCCTCCGCCGCCGAGATGCTGCATCAGGCGAATGGCGATGTCTTCGAGGTCGCTCAACCGTTCGCGCAGATACGGATCGCTGACGCTGCGCATGCGCGCAACGGTGTCTTCCCGCACCTGCTGAACGGCTGCGTCCGCAGTGAGTCCGCTGTCGATACCTTCCCGGATACGACGTAACCAGCCACGGTCCTCGGCAAAGCGCCGATAGGAATCAAGGACGTCGTGGTGCTCACCTGCGCCGCGCAGATGCGACGACGCCAACAGTTCGTCGATCGCGGCATGCATTGTGGCCATCGAACCGCGCAGACGTTCGTGTTCGGCCTCAGGATCATCGGCAAATATCTGGCGGATGCTGATATTGGGGGTATGAAGGACCGCCTGCCCCATCGCGAGGCCGCTGTTGATCGCAAGACCCGCATGGCGCGAGGACCGGAAAGAGCGGCTCCCGCCCAGACGCGCATTTTCATCCGCATTGGCCAGGTTGGCCGATGCGATGATTTCGGCGATGACGACCGCGATGATCTGAAGCGCTTCTTCCTCTTCATCTGCATAGGTGCGCTTGTCGCTGTTCTGGATGACCAGCACGCCGCGCACCCGCCCGCCCCGGATAACCGGGACGCCGAGCAGCGAGGAGAAGACTTCCTCGCCCGTTTCCGGACGATAGCTGAAATCGGGATGCGCCTGAGCATCGGGCAGGTTCAAGGGCTCCGCCGTCAAGGCGACCGTGCCGACGAGGCCTTCACCCAGTTGCAGGCGGGTGACATGTACCGCTTCCGGATTCAGCCCCTCGGTTGCGAAGAGTTCAAGGATATCGCCCGCGCGCTGGACATAGATCGAACACACCTCGGCCGCCATTTCGGCGGCGACGATCTTGACGATTTCGTTCAAACGGTCCTGTGCAGACCCGGTTCCCGCCATAACCTGGCGGAGACGGCGCAGTGCCGTGCGGTGCCCTGTGCTGGTGCTACCGTCCACTATCCCGCGGCCTTTGCCCGACCCCTGCCATCGAGTGCGGCAATCGCCTGGTCGACCAGTTCCCTCAGAATTTCCGCAGCCGGTTGAACGGATTTGACCATCCCGACGCTTTGGCCGGCCATCAACGACCCGGTCTCGACATCGCCATCGACCACCGCGCGCCGCAGCGCCCCGGCCCAGTAATGTTCTATCTTCAACTGCGCGGCGGTCTGGTCGAGTTCGCCCCGGCGGAAAGAATCGATCACGTCGCGCTGGGTCTCCTGGAATTCCCGCGTCGCATCGTTCTGCAGCGCCCGGACCGGAATCACCGGAAAGTCGGGGTCGAGCTGTACCGAGGGCATGGCGTCGCGCGCCGATGCCCGGATGAAGGCCTTCTTGAAATTGTCGTGCGCGATTGATTCTTCCGCACAGACGAACCGGGTGCCCAGCTGACAGCCGGATGCGCCCATTTCCAGGTAGCCGACCACCGCGTCTCCGCGGGCGATCCCGCCTGCGATGAACACCGGAACGTCGTCAATATGCGGCAGAATTTCCTGGGCGAGCACGCTGGTCGCGACTGGGCCGATATGGCCACCCGCTTCGGCGCCCTCGATTACCAGCGCATCGGCACCCTGACGGATCAGGCGCTTGGCCAGGGACAACGTGGGGGCGAAACAGACGACCTTTGCGCCGCCGTCTTTGGCGCGTGCGATCGCCGGCCCGCCGGGCAGACCGCCGGCCAGTATTATATGGCCGACTTTATGCTTCAGGCAGATATCGATCAGCTGATCCAGCTGGGGGTGCATTGTAATCAGGTTCACGCCGAACGGTTTGTCGGTCAGCGCCGCGGTAGCGGTAATCTCCGCATCCAGTAGTTCAGGCGTCATCGCGCCACAGGCAATAACGCCGAATCCACCGCCATTCGACAGCGCCGATACCAGGTTACGTTCGGACACCCACGTCATGGCGCCAGCCAGAATCGCGTAATCGGTGCCGAGAAAATCCCGGCCCCGTTTCCACAGGGCGTCCAGCTGCGCGGCAG
>JAYOMI010000048.1:0-26772 GCA_038120765.1 Rhodospirillaceae bacterium | reverse complement strand
GGATATGCCGCATTCGCGCGGCGCGATCCTGTCGCCGAAATAGACACGCAGGGCCTCGCGCAGGCCTTCGATATCGGCGTTGAAATCCCAGTTTGAGATGATCTCGAGACTTTTCCGTCCCATCCGGTCGCACAGTTCGCGATCGCTGCACAGGGTCAGGAGGCGATCCGCGAGCGCGTCAATATCGCCGGGCTCGATGATAAAGCCGTTTCCCCCGTCGTGGACGAGGTCCCGCGCTGACCCGACCTCGGTGGTCGCGATGATGGCGCGGCCTGCGTTCATCGCTTCGTTCGTCACCAGGCCCCAGGGTTCGGTATTGGAGGGAAGCACGAAGACGTCGCAGATATCGTATAGCGGCGGCAGTTCCGCCTGCGAACGAAAGCCCAGAAAGTGAATCGAATTCGCGGGGGCATCTGCTGCAAGAACCTGCAATTCGTCGCGCAGTTCCCCGTCGCCGCCGATGAGCAGGTAGGGACGGCCCGCGGCAGGATCGTCAACGATTTTCGTGAAAGCCCGGATCAGGTCCTGCGCCCGTTTCCGGGGCTGCAGTTTCGACGCGAACAGAATGACCGGACGCCCCGGTTCCAGGCCCAGTTCGGCACGGAATGTCTCCCGCTTTGTTGCGGCTTCGGCGATGCGCTCTGCAAACCAGTCGTTATCCACCGCGTAGGGCATCCGGAATAACTGATCCTGACGGAAGCCGATCACGGCGTAGTAGTCGCGGTTCATGCTGCCGATCGTCAGAATGCCGTTCAGCACCCGTTTCAGGACCTGGTGAAAACAGGTCTTGATGAAGCGCCGCATGCCCGTTGAATTCGACGATATGAAGCTTGCCTCGTCGCGCAGGAAAACCTTCTTGCCTAGCAGGCGTCCTGCAACCAGCGCGGTCAGATGCGGCAGGCGGAAGTAGGAATGACACCAGACCGCATCGAACCGGCCGGACAACAGGCGGCTCACGACGCCGTAACTGAAGGGCCGGAACAGAGACAGCCCGGATCGGCTCCCTATTGCCGGCAGAAACTCATGCCGGTAGCCGCTCAGCAGATCGACATCCCAGGTAATCTGGCGGTTGAATCCGGGGTCGAAATGTTCGCGGGCGGAGATATCGCTTGCGAAAAAGACGGTCAGGTCAATCGATGGATCTTCAGCAATCCGGCGCAACAAAGGCGCCTGATACTGGATCGGGTGCGATACGAAATAGGCAAGACGCACAGGTTTATCGGACAAGATCTGAACTCTCGGATTTGCGCAAAAAACTCCTGCAGGCGTCAATCACCTGATCAGGGGGGATAGAGGTGATATCCGTCTCGTTCGCCGCATTGCGTTCGACCGGCGGTGCGCCGCCCGACCAACGGAGACCCGGATAAAAGATACGATGCCGGTCGCCCAGGGGAAACCAGATACCGGGTTTCGGGTGGCGGCTGAAAACCGCGACGGCGGGGATGTTTACCGCCGCCGCCAGGTGCATCGGCCCGCTGTCATTGCCGAGAAACATCTTTGCATGTGCCATGACAGCGGCGCTCCCGCGTGGGGAAATCTGTCCGCAGGTATTGAGCTTCGGACCCTGCCAATGGGTCAGCAGCGCGTCGCTCCGGGCGCGGTCTCCATCCGCGCCGACGACCAGAATACCGAGGGATGGATCGGCGGAGGACACGGCTTCGAGCACGACGATCCAGTTGGGGTCGGTCCAGTCTTTCATCTCCTGCTTGGTACCGGGGCTGAAACAGATAAATCTCTCGGCGCCCGCCCAGCCGGAAAGTATGTCTGTTGCGGCGTTACGTTCTGCTTCCGTCAGGCAGAGGTCTTTCTTCTGCGGGTCGTTGACATCGATCCGGCCCAGCGCCGCCAATGTTCTTGCGATGCGTGCGGTTTCCCGCTCATACAGCCCGGTTTGCCTGTCCAGTATGTGTTCGCGCCGGGACCGGTCGATGGGAAGTCCGATAACGCGCCGGGCGCCGTAAAGGCGCAGGAAGGCCCCGTCGCGCAGCGTTCTGGCGATGGATCCAGCGTTTGCATAAATCGCAATGTCCGGCCCCCAGGCGCGGACCTCGGATGCCAGCGAGAGCAACGCCCGTGGGTTGCGCATTCTGACCGGGTAGGTGAAGTATCCATCCACGAAGATGTCGTCGCCGAGAACCGCCTGCAGCGGCGGAGCGACAGCAGCAACAGGGAAATTCGTCATCACCCGTTTTTCGGCCTGCGGCCAGATATCGTTCAAGTAGTGAAAAACCGGGAGCATGATTGCGGTATCGCCGAGGCTGCCAAGGCGATGGATAAGGACTTTTTGCGGGGCCGGAAACATTGCTCAGGCGTAGCAGTCTTCGGCGATTTTGCGCGACCATCCCCGAAAGCCGCGATCTGTCGCGGTCGGGTCGTCCTTGAGCAGCCAGTCGCGCATCGGTACGGCGAATCCCGTTTTGGGCCGGTTGAGAACCTCGTCCGGCAGGGCCTTGGCCGGGCTCGCCGCCATGTCGCGCTTGCCGGGCGGTGTTTCCGAGGCAAGCATCGGTGCAATACGTTTGAAGAAAAAAGTGTCGACCAGCGGCACCCGGATTTCCAGCGAATGCGCCATGCCGGCCCAGTCCGAATCCCGGAGCAGCTGGCTGCGCATATACCATGTCGATTCCAGGGCACACACTTTCCCCCGCACCGTTTTCAGGCCCTCGACCTGATGCCGGCGTCCGCTTTTTTCCTCCAGTTCGGCCCAGCCTGCCCGGGCCATGTCGGGGTCCATCAGTTTCGGCAGTTCCCACGGCATGAAAAGCGCACGGCGCAGCATGTAGGCGTCGGGATAGGTCGTGCCGTATTCAAATACGCTGGCATATTTCGGTGACGTCACGGCGCTTACCAGCGGCGCGCTGATTCTGCGTAACGCGCGCCCCATACACCGCAAACCGGGAACGGCGCCCAGCGTCCCGACCATGCGCGGGATTTCCGCGAAACTCTGATACCCGCCGAACAATTCGTCTCCGCCCAGGCCGGACATCGCCACTTTCAGGCCTGTCTCCGCCGTCACCTTGCTGACGAAATAGGTATTTACGCCGTCGATCGAAGGCTGATCCATTGCTGCGCACAGGCGTGTGTATTCTTCCTGAAAGTCGGCGCCTTTGATGCGCTGTGTCTGATGCGCCGTGTCATAGTGGCGCGCGATTTTCTCGGCGAGCGCGGCCTCGTCGAACTGGGTGCCGTCGAACTCGTCGAAGGCGAGGGTGACAGAACGAAGCGCATCGGATTGCAGCTCCGCGGTCAATGCGACGATCGTCGCCGAATCGAGCCCCGCAGACAGAAACGCGCCCACCGGCACATCCGCGACCAGATGATGCTGCAATGTGTCCAGCAGGGCCGCGCGCAAATTTTCCTGCGTCCAGGGTTCCGGCCGGTCGGCCGCCGCCTCGAGTTCGCGGGTGACGTCGAAATAGCGATTTTGCGGCTGTGCGCCCCTGTGGTCGATCCACATCGTGCTGCCCGCAGGCAGCGCACGGATGTTTTCGAACATGGTCCAGGGTTCCGGCACATAGCCCCAGACATAGAAACCCGCGCGCCCGGCGGCCGACGGTGCGGTGTCGATAGCGCCATCGGCGAGCAGCGTCTTGACCTGGGAGGCGAAGCGCAGCGTCTGGCCGTCATCCGCATAATACAGGGGTTTGATGCCGAACCCGTCTCTCGCCAGGAAGATGCCGCGTTTCTCGCGGTCATATATCGCCAGGGCGAACATGCCGCGCAGCAGTTTCACCATGTCCGCACCGTCACGGTCGTACAGATGCAGCAGCACTTCGGTGTCGGATTCCGACCGGAACCGTCGGCCCTGCGCTTCAAGCCCGGCGCGTAATTCCCGGAAATTATAAATTTCGCCGTTATAGGTAATCACCAGCCGGCCATCGTCGAACTGCATCGGCTGGGCGCCGCTCTCGGTCAGATCGATAATCGACAGCCGCCGATGGCCGAAACCGACACGGGTCTGCGGGTCAATCCATATGCCTTCGCCGTCCGGACCGCGGGCGATCATTGCATTGTTCATGCGTGTCAGCGCGGCGCGGTCAGTGGGTGGCGCCGCAGCACAATAGGCGAATATACCGGCTACCCCACACATTGGCGGCGATCCGTTTTATTGGTCCGAGGGGCTTTTGCTATTCCGGAAACCGGGAAGATGTAACGCAAGATGGCTGTACCTGTAACGTGATCTGCCGCGAGAATAGGTTGACGCGGCGTCAGACCGCTACCATACACAATTTATGGGTCAAGCGTCGTCCGCATAAACATGCGCATTTTACATGCTATTTCAAACCTTTCGCCACGGACGGGGGGGGCGCCGAAAGCTGGCATGGGGATGGCCCGCACCATGGCGCGGCGCGGCCACGAGGTCGCCATATATACGACGAATTTCAACGGTGCCGACGATCTGGATGTGCCGCTGGGGGTGCCGGTGGAGAATGGCGGCGTTACGGTCACATACTTCCCTGTCCATGCCCCGCGGTTCTGGGAAACCTGTTTCCCGCTCGGACGCGCCCTTCGGGCGGATGCCGGCAAATTCGATCTGATGCATCTGCACTCGCTGTACATGTATCACGACCGTGCAGGCGCCGCGGCGGCGCGGAGCGCCGGTATCCCCTATATCGTGCGGCCGCACGGCACGCTGGACCCCTACATCTTCAGGCGGCGGCGCACGCGCAAGGCGATATTCGAATGGTGGTTCCAGAACGGCGTTCTCGAACAGGCCGCGGCGCTGCACTACACGACTGAAGACGAATGGCGGCTGGCCGCACCGGTCGCGCGAAATCCATACGGGTTTGTGGTGCCCAACGGTCTGGATACCGAAGAATTCGCCGACCTTCCGGCAAAAGGCACTTTCCGGGCGCAACACCCGGAGATCGGCGACCGGCCGGTTATTCTGTTTCTTGGCCGTCTCAATTTCAAAAAAGGGCTCGATCTGCTGGCGCCGGCGTTCGGCCAGGTTCTTGCAGCAGGGCATGATGCCCACCTGGTGATCGCCGGACCGGATGACGACATGGCCGACAAAACCCGGGGATGGCTGTCGGCGGCCGGAGCGCTGGAACGAACGACCTTTACCGGCATGATTACCGGCGACGAAAAACTCTCGGCGCTCGCCGATGCGGCCATGTTCGTCCTGCCGTCTTACAGCGAGAATTTCGGGATCGCGGTCGCCGAAGCGATGGCCTGCGGCCTGCCTGTCGTGATCTCGGACGCCGTCAATATTTGGCCGGAGGTCAAGTCGGCGGGGGCCGGTCTGGTCGGGCCTTGCGATCCAGCCGCTACCGCCCGGAACATGATAGAAATTCTGGAGAACCCTGAGCGCGCGGCGGAGATGGCGGCGCATGGCGTTCAGCTGGTTCGCGAGCGGTATTCCTGGGACGGGATCGCGCCGCTATTGGAAAAGGCTTATGAAGATGTTCTGGCGGGGCGTAAAAACAATCTAACGTGGAACCATGACTGATAAAATTCCTGTATCGGTGATCGTTATGACGCTCAATGAAGAGCTGAATATCGTCAATTGCCTGAAATCGCTGGAACGGTTTGATGAAGTTTTCGTCGTTGATTCGAACAGCACCGACCGGACGTGTCAGATCGCCGCTGAAATGGGGGCGAAGCCGGTAAACTTCTCCTGGAACCGGCAATATCCCCGCAAGAAACAATGGTCGTTGGACAACCTGCCATTCAGCCATGACTAGGTGCTCTACGTCGATGCGGATGAACGGGTGTCTCCCGACCTGGCGGAAGAGATCGCGGGTCTGTTTGCGGATGGTGCTCCATCGAAGAGCGGTTATTTCATCGGTTTCGACTACCGTTTTGCCGGAAAAATTCCGCGACACGGCCAGCGCATTTTCAAGTTGGCGCTAATGGAACGGAAAAAGGCCTATTACGTGCCGCGCGACGATCTGGAGGTGAGCCGTGTCGGCGATCTGGAAATGCATTATCAGCCGAGCCTGAAAGGTTCCACGGCGATCCTCAAAAGTCGGATGCTGCATGACAATGAAGAATCGTTGCACCACTATTTCGCGCGCCACAACAATTATTCAGATTGGGAATCCATCGTCCGGCATAACGGCAGTTATTTCGCGGAGGGAGATTCCCAGCCGTTTCTGCAGCGTTATATGAAGCCTGTCTTTGCCCGCCTGCCATTCAAGCCGTTTTTTGCATTCGTGTATTCCTATGTCCTGAACATGGGTTTCCTCGATGGGCGCGCAGGGTTCGATTTCGCGATCGCCCGGGCAACGCATTTCTGGCAGGTGAATCTGAAATATAGAGAATTGCTGCGAACCCGCGGCCCGGCAAAGAAATAGCCAGTTGAATCCCGTTTCCCACATTCACAACGGCACGAGCAGATGTGCGGCATAGCCGGGTTTGTCGGTCCCTGGTCTCCGTCGCTCGCGGCGGCAATGACGGCGGCGATCGCGCATCGTGGACCCGATGGCGACGGCCTGTGGTCGGAGGACGGCATCGCCCTCGGACACCGTCGCCTGTCGATCATCGATCTGTCCGATGCGGCTGCCCAGCCCATGCAGAGTGCCGACGCTCGCTACGTCCTTACCTATAACGGCGAGATCTATAATTTCCGCGACCTCCGGCTGGAGCTCGAACAGGCAGGCATGGTGTTCCGCACCGGGTCCGATACAGAGGTCCTGCTGGCCCTGTTTGCCCGTGACGGGCTGGATTGCGTTAACCGGCTGAACGGCATCTTCGCCTTTGCCGTCTGGGACCGGCGTGACCGGGTGCTCTCGGTCGCCCGCGATCATCTGGGCGTGAAGCCGCTTTATTACGCAGCCCTGCCACAGGGTTTCGTGTTCGCCTCCGAACTGAAATCGCTGACGCTCTGCGCCGACCTGCCGCGGGATATCGATGCGGTTGCGGTCGGCGACCATCTGGGGTTTCTCTGGACGGCGGGCGAGAACACGATGCTCCGCGCCGTCAGGAAACTGCGGCCGGGCTGTGCGCTGACCGTCACGGCGGCTGGCGCGGTCACGCAATCACGCTATTACCGGACACCCCAGTTCGACGCCGCTACCCCGCCGACCCCGGACGACGGCGACGCGCTGCGCGATATGATCGACCGCGTCGTCGCCGATCAGATGGTCGCCGATGTCGACGTCGGCGCGTTGCTCTCCGGCGGGGTCGATTCCAGCGCTATTGTCGCGGCGATGTGCCGCGTGGCCGACCCGTCGAAGATCACCACCTTCTGCGCCGCCGTCACGAAGCCCGATTCCGGCACTGATAACTTCGGCGATGACCAGACCCACGCCCGCACCGTCGCGAAGCATCTCGGCGTAAAGCTGATAGAGGTGGCGACCGATGCGGACCTGATCGCCGCGTTGCCGGATATGGTCTGGCAGCTCGACGAACCCACGGCGGATTTCGCCGCCGTGCAGACATTGCTGCTGGCCCGCGCCGCCCGCGAAAACGGCATCAAGGTTTTGCTGTCCGGCGTCGGCGGGGACGACCTGTTCACCGGCTACGGCCGGCATACGGCGGGGCTGATCTGGGCGCAGGCCAACAAGGTGCCGGGTATGCGATCACTCGGCGCAGCGGTACTGGGCATGTTCCCGCCCTCCAGCATTCTGGGCCGCCGTCTGAAACGGATCGGCTCGCTGCTGTCGATGCCCGAGGACGAAATGCTGGCCGACGGGATGAGCTATTCGGCCTTGACGGCGGACCGTCGGCGGGGGCTTCTGGCCGCCGGGCTGCGTGATTCCATGCCGGCGGACGGCATCGCCGAGGGGCTGCGGATATCGCTGGACCGCACGCGGGGGCATCATCCGGTCGAGAGGTTCCTCGATCTCGAACTCAACGGTTTCATGCCGGATCACAATCTGAACTACACCGATAAAATGGCCATGCAGGCGGGCGTGGAGGTCCGCGTGCCGCTGGTCGATCACCGGCTGGTCGCCTATGCGATGCAGCTGCCGCTGTCGGCCAAGATCAGTTTGCGCGAAACCAAGCGCATCCTGCGTGCGTCCCAGCGCGATCGCCTGCCGGCTGAAATCCTGACCCGGTCCAAGCAGGGATTCGGCGTGCCGGTGCGCAGCTGGCTGCAGGGCCCGGCGCGCGACATGATGGAGGAGCTGACATCGCCCGTGGCGGTTTCCGCGCGCGGCCTTTTCGATGCCGATGCCGTCACTGCGCTCAAGGACGACTTTTTTGCCCAGCGCATCGATGCGGCATTCACCCTGTTCCCGATGATGGCGATGGAGCTATGGTGCCGGTCACTGGATAACGCGGAGACTGCTGGTCGATGAGTGCGGGCGCATGAGTTTCAGGCTGACATCCGACCCGTCGGAACGCATCCGGAAGATCGAAAAGCTTCTTCTGATGATGCGCTTCGTCTGGCGTTTTCCCCGGGTGAAGGGCGCCTGGCCGAAATACGAATATATCAAGCCATGGCTCGCCGATCTGGCCCCCGCGACGGTCGTGGATATCGGCGTCAATCACGGCCAGTTCCTGCATCTGGCAAGCAGGCTTTGGCCCGGCGCAGATATTATCGGGGTCGAGCCCAATGCGGCCCTGGCCGAAAAGGCCATTGGCATCTATGCCGGTAACTCGCGGGTGCGGGTCGAAGCCTGCGCTGTGGGTGCCGAAGACGGTACTATCGACCTGTTTGTCACCGCGAACGATCAGAACAGTTCGATCCACAAGCCGACGGCCGCGTTCCATGACGACCGCAGCAATGACGGCGTCGTGCGGACCGACCCCGTCAAGCTGGCGCGGCTCGACGGGCTGCTGGACGGGGCAAAGGGTCCCATGCTGTTGAAAATCGACGTGCAGGGCGCGGAGCTTGAGGTGCTGCAGGGCGCCGGCGACCGGCTCGATGACGTAACCGTGATCATCATCGAATCCCCGTTCGAGGTATCCTACGATGGCGCCGCCGGGTTCGATGAAATCTACCGGTTCCTCACCGCCCGCGGTTTTGCTTATGAAGGCGCGCTCGGTCAGTTGAACTCGAAACACACCGGCCGGGTCCGGCAGGAGGATTCGATCTATGTGCGGCGATAGTTGCACCCGCTCCGACATGGCGGCATAGATTGCGGGAAATTTGAAAGATGTGGTCGCGTAAATGAAACAGGTCGTCCAGAGCGCGCGTTCAGGCAAGCTGGCGCTGAAAGAAGTCCCCGATGCAAGGGTCCGTTCGGGGCACCTTCTGGTGCGCACCCGCGCCTCGCTGATCTCGGCGGGGACCGAGCGCATGGTCGTGAATTTTGCGAAGAAGAGCCTCGCGGCCAAGGCGAAGGCGCGACCCGATCTGGTGCGCAAGGTGCTCGACAAGGCAAAGCGCGACGGTATCGGGGCGACCATGCGCGCCGTCATGGCGCGGCTGGATGAACCCCTGCCGCTCGGATATTCGGCCGTGGGCGAGGTGGTCGAAGTCGGTGCCGGTCTCGAAGGGAAATTCCGCGTCGGCCAGCGTGTCGCGATTGCCGGTGCCGGGCTTGCCAACCATTCGGAATTGAACGCGGTGCCGGAAAACCTCTGTGCGCCGGTGCCGGACGATGTGAACGACGAGGAAGCCTGTTTCGGCACGCTCGGCGCCATCGCCATGAACGGCGTGCGTCTGGTGGAACCCCAGCTTGGAGACGTGGTCGCGGTCATCGGTGCGGGACTTGTCGGCCAGCTTGCCGCCCAGTTTCTCGATCTGGCGGGCTGCCGCGTCGTGGTGCTGGATTACAATGCGGAACGCCTCAAGCTCGCGACCTATGCCGGGGCGGAGCTTGTCTGCGATCTCTCAAAGGGCGATCCAACCGCGGCGATCATGGATTTGTCCGGCGGGCGCGGCTGCGACGGGGTTGTGATCGCGGCTGCGACCGAGTCGAGCGAGCCGTTCGATACCGCGGCGAATATCGCCCGCGATAAGGCGAAAATCAGCCTGGTCGGCATCACCGGGACCGAGTTCGACTACCGCCTGTTCATGAAAAAGGAACTGTCGGTGGTGGTGTCGCGGTCATACGGGCCGGGCCGCTACGATCCGGATTATGAGAACCGGCACGTCAAATATCCGGTCGGTTTCGTGCGCTGGACCGAGACGCGGAACCTTGAAGAAACCGTGCGGCTGATGTCGCGCCGGCGCGATCATCGTTTGCAGGTCGAGCAGATGATCACCCATAAAATTCCGTTTGCCGAGGCGGAAAAAGCCTACGACATGGTGTCGAACAATACCGAGCCTCATCTCGGCGTGATTCTCGAATACGACAAGACGCCGAAAGAAAAATCGCCCACGCTGCGCACGCCGGTCGCCGTCTCGACGGGGAAATCCCCGGCCGGCAAATGCGTTCTCGGCGTGATCGGCGCCGGTAATTTTGCGCGCACGGTGCTTTTGCCGCGCCTGAAAAAGATAGACTCGGTGGATCTCCATACGCTGGTCACCCAGCGCGGTATTTCCGCCGATCATTCGGCGGACAGTTTCGGGTTCGCCCATGCCGATACCGACGATGCGGCCATATTCGACAACCCGGACATCAATGCGGTTTTGATCACGACGCCGCATTCGACCCATGCGTCGCTGACGGCCCGCGCATTGGCGGCGGGCAAGAACGTGTTGGTCGAAAAACCGCTGGCGCTGGACCGCGAGGAACTGAACACCGTGATCCGCGCCCGGCTGCAGTCGGATGCATTCCTGCAGGTCGGTTTCAACCGCCGTTTCGCGCCGCTGGCGGTGCAGGCGCGCGACCGTCTGGCGACGGCGGGCGGCACCAAATACGTGTTGTTGCGGGTCAATGCCGGCCAGCTGCCGGATGACAGCTGGCAGAATGCCGCCGAAGAGGGCAACGGGCGTATTCTGGGCGAGGTCTGCCATTTCGTCGATCTGGCCCGCTTCCTGGTCGGCGACGACATCAGGACGGTCCAGGCCGCCGCGGCCAGGGTCTCCCAGGGAGCGTGCGACGATCTCACGGTTTCCCTGAATTTCGCCGATGGCAGTCTCGCGACGATTGCCTATACGGCGCTCGGCGATACCGCCTATTCGAAGGAGCTGGTAGAGGCGTTTGCCGGCGGCACGGTCATCAACATCAATGATTTCCGGGGGCTGACGGTCACGTCGGGCGGCAAGGAATCGAAGATCGGCCGCTCCATGGAGCAGGACAAGGGCCACGCGGCGGAGCTGACGGCGTTCGCCGATGCGGTTGCCGCCGGCGGACCCGCGCCCGCGGACGAGGCGGAGCTTGTCCAGTCCAGTTTCGCGACCATCGCCGTGCTTGAATCCCTGCAACGGGGCGGCCTGGTCGATCTGTGATGATCGCGCCCGCGCAGGACGCCCGCTGATATGTCCGTAGGTCGCCTCTGGCGCACGGTGCGTCACCTGACGGCGGAACAATGGATTTTCCGCTTTGTCTGCCGGGGGCAACGCCTGGCGATGCGCCACCATCCCGCATTCAGCCGCCGGCGGATCGACCGCGCCGCCCGCAACCTGCCGTTGCCCGACCCATCCTCCGACGTTGCCGTCGCGATTGCGGAGATTGTGCTGCAGCTGCAGATGACGGTGCACGGCGACAGTTATGCGGGCGCTCCGGACGGGAAATTCACGCTGCTCAACCGCGATTACGATTTCGGCAGCGTGGAACAGGTGTCCTGGCGCGGCGAATTCCACGAGGGCAACAATCCCCTGCGGCGGATGAACCTTGCCTATATGGGCTATGCGGTGCCCTTGCTGGCGCGGGGCCGGGCGGAAGATCTCGGCGCGATATGCGCGCTGGTGCAATCTCTCGACCGGCAGAATGCCTGGTCGACGCCCGGCGTGTTCCGGGATGTGTGGAACGCCTATACCGCCAGTCACCGGCTGATCAACCTGTTGTCGGCGCTCGCCCTGTACCGCAAGGCAGGCGGTCCGAGTGACCCGGCTGCTGAGAAAATATTGCTGGAACACGCGCGGTTCTGCGCCGCGTTCATTCGCGCCAACCTGGAACGGGATCTCCAGTTCAATCACCTGATGAAAAATTATGTGGCGCTGTCCGCCTATGCCGGTATATGCGCCACACCGCCTGCTGCCTTCGACCCGCTGCAGGCAGCAGTCCCCAAATCGATCCGCCAGAACATACTGCCCGATGGCGGCCAGGCGGAACGCTGTCCGATGTATCACGTGCTGTCGATGTTGGATGTGCGGGTATTTGCGGCAAGCGGGTTGCATCCGGAAACGTGGCAGCCGGCGCTGGACGAGACCATCGCGCGGATGGCCGCAGCCCTGCAGGTCATGACGCTGGCGGATGGCGAAATCGCGCTGATGAACGATTCCTGGATCGGCGAGGCGCCGCGCGCCGACAGCATGGTCGATACCGGCAATACGCCGCCGGTGACCCGCATCGTCGATACCGGGTATGTCCGCCTCGGACAGGGCGGGGATTCGGTGGTGTTCGACTGCGGACCCTGCGGCCCGGACGACAATCCCGGCCATGCCCATGCGGATTTTCTGTCGCTGGAGGCGACGGCGGCGGGAAAACGGTTCCTCGTCGACACCGGCGTGCCGACCTATACTGCCGGCGCCGATCGCAATGCATCGCGGTCGGCGGCCGCCCATAACGGTCCCCGCCTGACAGATGCCGAACCGATCGAATTCTGGAAATCGTTCCGCGTCGGCCGGCGCGGTTATGCCGGGGAACTTGATCTGACGCCACCGGACGGGGCGTTGATAACGGCGGGGTGGCAGAGCGGCTATGCTCATCGCGGTGCCGACGTCCGTCGAGCCGTGTGTCTGTGGCCGGGCCGGGGGGTGCTGATTGCCGATCTGTGGCGCGGCGCGGTATCGACGGCCGAGACCCGGTTTCTGATCCCGTCAGACTGGGCGCATGAAGCCGGCATGACCTTCCGCCAGGACGGTACCGAACTGTCCGCGCGGGCACTGGCGGGAACGCTGTCCGCCTCGGAAGACGCGGCCCACTGGTACCGGTTCGGGGTCGAACGCAAGGCCCATCGGATTGTCCTGAAGCCTGACATGGCGAAGGACGAAGCGCGGGCGGCCGTCTATTTTTCCTGGTCGCGCGACGCCGTCGCTCCGGGCGAAGACGCGCTGTCTGCACTGTTTGACGAACTCGCCACCGCGATTCCAACGGCGGGTTAATTAGTCTACAACCCGTCTGACAGGAGTATAGCGTATAAAGATTGTTGTTTTCGGGTTGGGCTATGTCGGCGCCACGGCGACCGCATGTCTGTTGCGGGACGGCCATACCGTCATCGGCGTCGATGTCAGTACCGACAAGGCCGCCAAGATCGAAAGCGGTGTTTCACCGGTTTCGGAACCCGGGCTTGATGATCTTCTTGCTGCCGGCCGCGATGCGGGGCGACTGTTCGCGGACACAGATGTCGGCCGCCATCTCGATGATGCCGATATTGCGATGGTCTGCGTCGGCACGCCGTCTTTGCCGAGTGGCGGGCTGGACCTCACCCAGGTCTGTGCGGTTTCCGCCGAACTGGCGACCGCACTGAGGACCCGGGATGCAGACCGGGAACCGCTGATCGTCGCCTACCGGTCGACCATGTATCCGGGCGCAATGGAGGAAATCGTCCTGCCGGCGCTGATCGATGCCGCCGGGGAAGCGCCGGGGACGCGGTTCGAAGCCGTGCTCAATCCCGAATTCCTGCGCGAATCGACCGCTATCCAGGATTACTACGCCTCATCCCGGGTCGTTGTCGGCGAGCGCGAACCCGGTGTGACGCGCCGCATGCTCGGCGTATACGATCATATCGATGCGCCGTTCTTCGAACTGCCCTATCGCACGGCTGAAATGGTGAAGCTGTCTGATAACGGGTTCCACGCGCTCAAGGTGGTTTTTGCGAACGAGATTGGCGGGCTGGCACTGGAATTCGATGTCGACCCGGAACCGCTGATCGATGTGTTCCTGTCCGACACCAAGCTCAATATTTCGCCCTATTATCTCCGTCCCGGCGGCGCCTTTGGCGGATCCTGCCTGCCGAAGGACGTGCGCGCGATTTCGGCGCTGGCGGGCCTCCGCGGGGTCGAGTTGCCGGTCATGTCGAACGTCATCACGTCGAACGAGGCGCATAAGCGCTACCTCGCCGACAGGGTGATGCGCCATCTGGAACCGGGCGGGTCGGTATTGCTGATCGGGCTGACGTTCAAGGCGGAAACCGACGACCTGCGCGAAAGTCCGCTGATCGACCTGGCCGAGGCGCTGGTCGGCAAGGGGTACGATCTGAAAATTTACGACCCCGACCTCAGGAACCGCGAACTCGTCGGCGCCAACCTTGCCTATGTCCAGCAGCGCCTGCCGCACCTGTCGCGCCTGCTGGTCGAGGATGTCGATGCGGCGGGCGACGTGTCGCTTGTCGTCGTCGGCAAGGGTGTCGCCATCGACCGCGACGCGCTCGGCAAACGGGTGCCGGTCGTCGATATAGATCGTCTGTAGCGACGATGGCGGACGGTCTGCCCAAGGTCATGCGGATCGAGCCGGTGCCGCGACCGTTTTCCATCGCCATCGCCTATAGCCGCCTGCCGCTGCCGATGACCCGCGCCGACCAGATGACGGTGGCCCATCTGATCTCGTTCCTCGCCGCGCGCGGACACGCCATCGATTTTTATGCGCTGGATAACGGCGAGGAAATAAGCGCCGCGCATCGCCGCTGGCTCGACGATGTCTGCCGCGATGTGAAGATATTCCCCCACGGACCCCTGCGGCGCCTGACAGGCGTGCTGCGCGGATTGCTGCGCGGCTGGCCGCTGCAGGTCGACCTGTTTTCGAATGCCGCGCAGACCCGCGCGGCTCGCGCAGGCCTTTCCAGGGTCGACATAGGCTACAGCTATTATATCCGCAGCGCCGAGACGATGCTGTCATCGGGGCGGTCGCGATCTCGGAATTCGGGGCCGGTAACGTTTCTCGCGATACAGTTCTCGCAGGCGCTCAACACGCGCCGCATGGCGGAGCATTTCCGGAACCTGAAGGAAAAACTGCTCTATTCGGTCGAAACGCGGCTTGTCCGTAATTACGAGCCGCGCGTGTGGTCGGATTTTACGCGGACGGTCCTGATCGGACAGCAGGACGTCGACGAGATCGCCGCCGCCTGCCGGGACCGCGGCCTGCCCGAAATCGACAATGTCGTCTTCGGGCCGCACGGTGTCGATGTCGATCGCTTCGCGCCGCGCAACGATGTCGAGGAAGAGCCGTTCACGCTCGTGTTCAACGGCGTGCTGCGCACCTACACGAACGTACACGCGATCACCTGGTTCGCCGCCAACGTCTGGCCGCTGATCCGCGCGGGCGAGGCGCGGGCGAAACTCCTGATCGTCGGCCGTGACCCGCGACCCGAGGTGATCGCCCTGGGCGAGATGGACGGCGTGACGGTCACGGGCGAGGTGCCCGATCCGGCGGACTATATCGCGCGGGCCGCCGTCTGCATCAATCCCGTTCAGGTCGGCGCCGGCATGCAGAACAAGCTGATCGAGTTCATGGCAATGCGAAAGGCCGTCGTCGCGACAACGGTCGCAAATGAAGGCATCCGGGCGACGCCCGGCGACCACCTTGTGATCGCCGACGATGCGACGGCTTTTGCCGACGCGGTCCTGGCGCTGCTGGCCGATCCTGCGCGCCGGAACAGTCTTGCGGAAGCCGCCCGAAACTATATTCTCGGGCACTGGACCTGGGAGGCGCACTTCCTGACGCTCGAAGCAGCGATGCTGGCGGCGCTCGAGGATTCCGCGCCGCCGCAAAATGCGCTATCCAGTCCGCACGGAGACTGATCCATGAATCTCGACGCCTATTTCGATACCGAACTCGATGAACACGATACTGTCGTCGCGGCGACCCGCGCGCTGAAGGCGGATTTCATCCGTCTCGCGGATATCTGCGAGGCGGCGGTGAATGCCGGCAACAAGCTGGTGTTTTTCGGCAATGGCGGCAGTGCCGGCGATGCGCAGCATCTCGCGACCGAGCTTGTCTGCCGTTACAAGGTAAACCGCCGGGCATTGCCGGCGATCGCCTTTACGACCGATACGTCGCTGCTGACGGCGGCGGCCAATGATTTCGGCTACGATACGGTCTTCGCCCGCCAGGTCGAGGCGCTGTGCAAGCCGGGCGATGTCGCCATCGGCATAACGACGTCCGGGGAAAGCCCCAACGTCACGCTGGCGCTGGAAACCGCGCGCGATATGGGCGTCGTCCCCGCCGCGCTGAGCGGCAAGGATGGCGGCAGGCTGATCGGCCTTGCCGACCCCCTGCTGATCGTCCCGTCCGAGACCACGGCGCGTATCCAGGAAATGCACATCATGCTCGGCCAGATGCTGTGCGATGTCCTTGAGAGGAAATGCGCGTGATGACCACGCCGGATCATGCCGCCCTCGCGGCGCGGGTCGCCGATCTGCAGGCCGCGAAGGTGGTCTGTGTCGGCGATGTCATGCTGGACCGCTTCGTCTATGGCGAGGTCACCCGCGTCTCTCCCGAAGCGCCGATCCCCGTATGCCGGGTGACCAACGAGACCGCCATGCTCGGCGGGGCGGGGAACGTCGTGCGCAATCTGGTGTCGGTCGGGGCGTCCGTCACATTCGTCAGCGTGACCGGCGACGACGATATCGCCGGCGACGTCGAATTGCTGCTGCGCGATCTCGCGGGTGTGACGCCTAGTCTGTTTCGCGAAAAAGACCGTCCCACGACCAGCAAGATCCGCTACGTGGCGGGCGGCCAGCAATTGCTGCGCGCCGACCGGGAGATCACGATGCCGATCGCCGATGACGTGGCCGATGCGGTTTTCCGGGCGGCGGAGAGCGCCCTCGCGGATGCCGGCGTGCTGATCGTCTCGGACTACGGCAAGGGCACTGTCACACCTGCCCTTGTGGCCCGTCTCATTGCGGCGGCGAAAGATGCCGGCAAGCCCGTGATCGTGGATCCCAAGTCACGGGATTTCACGCGCTATGCCGGTGCGAGCCTGATCACGCCCAACCTCAAAGAGCTCGGCGAAGCGGCAGATGACGAACCGTCGTCCGAAGCAGACATCGTCGATGCCGCCCGCGGCCTGCTGGCCCGCGCGGATATCGCGTCGATGCTGGTGACCCGGGGCGCGCAGGGCATGTCGCTGGTAAGCGCGGACAACGCCGATCATTTTCCGTCCCGCGCCCGCGAAGTATTCGATGTGTCCGGCGCCGGCGATACGGTTCTGGCCCTGCTGGCGGCCGGCATCGCGGTAGGGATGCCGGCCCTGGAAGCAGCGCAGCTTGCCAACGTGGCGGCCGGGATCGTTGTCGGCAAAACCGGCACGGCGGTGGTCTATGCGGACGATCTGCTTGAAGAACTGAACGACATGGCCGGGCACAAGGGCCCGCAACCGCCTTTGCGCCTCGAGGCGGCGCTCGACCGGATAGGCACCTGGAAAGCCCGTGGCGACAAGATCGGTTTTACCAATGGGTGCTTCGACCTTCTCCATCCCGGACATGTCTCGCTTCTTGCCTCGGCAAGAGCGACCTGCGACCGGCTGGTGGTCGGGCTGAATTCCGATGCTTCCGTGAAGCGGCTGAAAGGCGAAAGCCGTCCCATGCAGAACGAAGCGGCGCGCGCCGCCGTATTGTCGTCGCTGGAGACGGTCGATCTGGTTGTGATCTTCGACGAGGATACGCCGGAGGCGCTGCTGAGAAAGGTTCGCCCGGATGTCCTGGTGAAGGGCGCCGATTACACCATTGAGACCGTCGTTGGCGCGGATCTGGTGCAGTCCTATGGCGGCAGGGTTGTCCTCGCGGATATCGTAGAAGGCTTCAGCACCACGGCGACGATTGCCCGGATGAATGCTTCCTGAAGGGGGAGACGCGCCATCGTTGTCGAGCATATTTTCTATGGCCTGGCCTGGGCGTCATTCGGGCTGCTGCATTCGGTGCTGGCGTCAGACAGCGTGAAGACGCGGTTTCCCTTGGGACCCTATTACCGGCTCGCCTATAACGGTTTCGCCCTGCTCCATATCGGTACTGTCTGGTGGCTCGGCCGGTACTGGCTGGCAGGGGCGCCGCCACTCGGCATTTCTCCCGTTCTCGGACTGATCGGAGACGCCGTGACAGTACTGGGCGTCACGATTATCGGCGTTGCGCTCCTGGGCTACGACCGGGGACGTTTTCTCGGGACTACCCAGGTACGCTCCCCCGAAAGTGAAGCCGACGAGGAGCTCCGGACAGGCGGGTTGCACCGCTATGTCCGCCATCCCCTGTATAGCGGGGTGTTCCTTGTTCTGTGGGGACACGCCCAGACGGAATTTTCACTGGCGACCGCGCTATGGGGCAGTATCTATCTTCTGATCGGCGCGATGTATGAAGAGCGCCGCCTGATCGGTCGCTACGGGGAGGTGTACATCGCTTACCGTCGGCGCGTGCCTGCCTATATCCCGCGGCGTGGCCGGGTCCGACCGGAAAGGGATTCCTGACGGGAATTCCCGACTGGATTTCGAGACTAAGTTTCGAGGCTAGATTTCGAGGCAGCGGGCGACGCGATAGGTCGAACGTTCCATGCAGACGCCGTGTTTTTCCGCGGCCTGCTGGAAATAGCGATCCGCGATCTCGCGCGTGCGCTGCACATCCCGGGCGATCAGGGCCCGCATGCATTGATAATACGGGCCTGTCCGCTTCCGGTACCCGGATTTCCGGCAGTTGAGAGAGGCGATTTTCCGTTTTTGCAGGAGCGAAATAGTTGCCCGCATTTCCGCCATGCTGCCGCTACTGACGGCAAGAGGAATTTTTGTCGCTTTCGGCACCGTGCAGCCAGCTGCAAACAGTCCCAGTACTATGATTGCGCCAACCCGCATCATAACTGTCGCCCCGTTTGTTTCGTTTTGTTTCTTTATTCGTGTTGTATTTCAACACCTTATGAGCGGACTATGTCAGAAATATTGCATGCGCACAATTGCCGCATAAATGTTTCCGGGCGCGATCGCTTAGTCGGGATGGCTCAACCGGCTGCTGGCGGCCAGGGCGAAGCGGATAAGCTGGCGGCGTTTGCGGTTGGTGTTCAGCTTTTGCGTCAGGCTTTCGCGACGCACGGCGGCGGCGTAGGGGTCGGCGACAATCAGGCCGCAATCTTCCGGCATCATGTCCACCGGAAAACCGGCGGGAACCGCAAAATAGAACCGTTCGCAGAACGCCAGATATTCCTGCCATTTCCGGTCGCTGCGATAATCGGCGACCGTACTCTTGACCTCGACGATGACAAATTCGCCATTCCGGTCGATCGCCATCACGTCGACCCGCCGGCCATTCGCCAGTTTGAATTCGGTCAGCGTCCCGAAACCCAGGTCCTGAAACAGCTTGCACACGCCGCGCGTCAGCAGGCGGGTGGTTTCCGGGACGTCACAGGTTTGATCGAATAATGTCATGGGGAACAGAACGTAAACAAAAAAGGTGACGTTTTCCATCACTTAACGCTTTAAAAATACGACGTTTAGCCCCATTTTCAGGGACAGCGTAATGAGAGAGCGTAAAAATGGACACGCAGACTGAGAAACCACCGGTGAACCGCCGCCAGGCGCTGTCGCGCCTCGGTCTCGGCGTTGCTGTCACCTATACCGCGCCGACGGTCCTCCATCTCGACCGCAGTGCAAAAGCCGTTCAACCCTCCTGCAACACAAACAGCAAGGGCAATCCCTGGTGCAACAGCGGCGGCAAGGGCAAGTAGAACCGGCTCCTTTCGGGGGCATGCCATATCGTCTCTGACCATGGTAATCTGGCACTAATGATATGGGCGTGCCCATCGCGCCGTTATATCCGCCGGTGATTACCGCTTACATTTGCTGATGACAGATAATACAGAACGGTTCGATCGGGCCTCCGCGCTTGCCGAGAGAGGCGAGACCGAGTCTGCCGCCGCCTTGTACCGTGATATTCTGACGCGTCAGCCCAAACATCTTGCGGCCGCCAGGGCGCTGGCCGAGATCGTCGAGGCCGGCCGGGCGGCGGGCGATGCCCGCGCCGTGCGCAAGACGGCCACCGACATCGAGACCGCCAGCACCTATAGCGTCGGCCGGACGGCGCTGGTCCATGGCCGGTTCGATGTCGCGATACGTTGCTATACCAAGATTCTCGATATGGACCCCGACTACGACGATGCAATCTGGGGTCTCGCCGAAGCGCATTACGGCAATCGCGACCTGAAGGAAGCATTGAAATGGTACCGGACCTACAGCGAGAAATATCCCGACGACCCTGAAGCGCGTCACATGGTGGCGGCACTGGGCGACGGCCCGAAACCAGTGCGGGCGAGCGATGCTTACGTGCGCGAAACGTTCGATCATTTTGCCGAGGATTTCGACAAGCAGCTCCTGGAAGATCTCGAATACCGCGCACCGACGTTAATCCATGCATTGTTCCGGGAAGTGTCGCCCGGGTCTCCGACGGGTCTTGATATCCTGGACGCCGGCTGCGGGACCGGGCTGTCCGGTATTGATTTCAGGCCTTATGCCGCCTCGCTTGTCGGCGTCGATCTGTCGCCTGAAATGCTGAAGGTCGCCAAAGCCCGAGACCTGTATGACGATCTGCATGAAGGCGAACTCGCCGCCTACATGCGCGCCAATCCCGGACGATTCGATCTTATCATCGCCGCCGATGTCTTCTGTTATATCGGAGATCTCGCGGAATCGCTGGACGCGGCTTTCGCGACCCTGAAAACCGGCGGCCTGATGATCTTTTCGGTCGAAGCGCAGTCCACTCGAGGGTATTCCCTGACGGGTTCGGGCAGATACGCGCATAAACCCGCCTATGTCCGGAAAGCCGCCCAACGCGCCGGATTCAAAGAGATAACGGGCCGCACGGATACTCTGCGGACGGAATATGGCGAGCCGGTAAAAGGTTATCTGACGGCTTTAACAAAGATTTAGAACAATTCGGCTAATTTCCAATTGTTCCATAGGTGTGCCGTCAGGTGGCGCACCACCCAAGAATGCCGGATTTGGACTATGAAAACTTGCCTTGTCGTGGACGATTCCAAGGTCGTCAGAATGGTTGCCCGAAAAATCCTCGAAGAACTCGGCTTTGATGTGTCCGAGGCCGAAGACGGCCAGGTGGCGCTCGATATGAGTATGCAATCCATGCCGGATATGGTCCTGCTCGACTGGAACATGCCGGTGATGAGCGGGATAGAATATCTGCGTGCCCTGCGCGTCACGGAAGAAGGCAAAAAACCGATCGTCGTTTTCTGTACGACAGAGAACGATATGTCTCACATACAGGAAGGCATCGCGGCCGGCGCCAACGAATACATCATGAAGCCGTTCGACAGCGATATCATCCAGTCGAAATTCGTCCAGACGGGCGTGCTCTGAGCAGATCCCGCGACACGTAATTATATCGATCCCGGCGCCGCATTGCCGGCGCTTGGTGGTCAGTTGCCTTCAGGTGTCGACGGGGCGGCGGCCGGATTCCACTGGCCGCGCCGCATGCGCGATACCGTATAGGCACTGAACAATCCCGCCTTGTTAAACGGCTCGCCCGCGGCGAAGGCGTCCGCATCTGCGCGGGACGGCACGTTGATGACAAGCAGGCTGCCGGTACGGGCGTCCGATTCATCGGCGAGGGTGGCGCCGCCCAGAATGAGGATATCCTCGTTCGCCGCCAGATAGGCGAAATGGTCCTCGCGATTCTCGGCGCGGATGCGGTCGGCATCGGGTCCATCGACCCCGTAAATCATGTAAAGCATCTTTCCGGTTCCTTCTTTGGGGCCCCGTCCCGGCCCCGTTCCTGGTCCTGTCCTCGGACATGTGAAAGCCCCGCAACGGCGACCGCTGCGGGGCTTTGGTAGAATAGACCGTCGGGCGATGAATGTCAGGCGCCGGCGGCGCGCATTATCTTCAGAATTTCCGTTGCAGGGACGCCCTGTTTTTCCCACTCCTGGATGACCTCGGCTTCCAGTTTGTTCAGCATCCCGCCCGCCTTGCGGATTTCTGCATCAGGGAGGCTAATCAGGTTATGTGCCTTGGAACCCGCAAGGAATGCCATGCCCTTCTCGTGCTCGGCATCGTAAATCTTGCCGCCGGTCATTCCCATCTGGGCGCCCGTTGTCTTGTTTATGATATCCTTATGAGCGGGCGACAGACCGTTCCAAGTCTTCTTGTTCATGACGATGAACATTGGCGAAGAACCGAAGGGAATACCCGATGCGAAATACCGCGTCACTTCCTTGATCTTGAACGAGTGGAGCACCGTCGGCGATACCAGAACGCCGTCGACCGTGCCACGCGCGAGCGCGTTATAAAGCTTGGTGATCGGCATCGGCACCGGGACGGCGCCGAGGGCCTCAATCGATTTTGCCGACATCTGCGAGGGTGTGCGCAGTTTCAGGCCCTTCAGGTCGGCGATGGATTTGATCGGCTTGTCTTTGGTCATGATGATCGGGACATCGATCGTCCAGATGCCAAGCACATGGACCTTGTCGTATTCGTTGCGCACCGCTTCCGACTGGGCGTAGGCGGCTTGCAAGCGTTTGGTGCCGTCCACGGCGTTGGTCATCACGTTGGCAAGCTCGACCAGTGTCGTCGCCCGGAACTGTTTGGAGGTATATCCCTGTAGACCGAAAGAAATGTCGGCGACGCCATCGACGGCACGCTTGAACTGCTTGGCCGGGCCGGTGCCAAGCTTGCCCGCGACATAGAGCGTGGCGGTAAGGCCCTGATTCATGCCGTTGACCTTGCTTATCCATGGCTCGAACAGATGCGCATTTATCGGGTGTTTGGGGCCGGGAAACGATGCAATTTTCAGATCTGCAGCCGATGCGGCCAGCGGAAGCGTGACGGCGACCAGCGCTGCCGCAGCGATTGATGATGTCAGTCGGTTCATTCGAATTTCCTCCCATCGGCCTTTCTGGCCGATTTTTCAGTTAAGCATCCTGGCTGATTGGCCTGGACCATGATTTTAGTGTGAGTACCGAATGTTGCCCCGGCAACAGATTTGGGGTCTGGATGAATACCTCCAGCGGTTGTTAATCGAACGATTGGATCATTGTATCGGGCAGGAAAAGGGCGATGTCGGGGAAGGCCAGAAGGATAAGCAGGCAGACGGCCATGGCTATCCAGAACGGAATGATGCCGGCAAATATCTCCTTCAGCGGAACATCCTCCGCGATGCCCTTGACGACAAATACGTTGACGCCCACCGGCGGGCTTATCAGGCCCATCTCGATCACGATAACGATCACCACACCGAACCAGATCGGGTCGTAGCCGAGTTCGACGATCAGCGGATGGATGATCGGTAGCGTCAGTACCAGCATGGCGAAGCCCTCGAGAAACGTGCCGAGGACGATATAGGCCAGCATGATGATCAGCATGATGGCCGTGCGGGGGAGTTCCGTATCGAGCAGCAGTTTTGCGAGGTCTGTCGGGATGTCCGTCAATGCCATGAACGGGTTGAAAATATGCGCGCCGATCAGGATGAAGAACGCAAGACATGTCGTCCGGATCGTCTGGAGCAGCACCCGCGACGTCGATGTTTTGTTCACGCGCCGACGGAACAGGGCGAGCAGGAAGGCGAGCATCGCGCCCACCGCGGCGGCTTCGGTCGGGGTGAAGATGCCGCTGTAGATACCGCCGATGGTGATCAGCACGATAAACAGCATCGGCCCCGCCTGGACCAGTGACTGGCCGCGCTGGGTCATGGTCGATCTTTCCCCGGGCGGGCCAAGCTTCGGATTGATCTTGGTCACGATCGCGATTGAGATCATGAACAGGACCGTCAGCATCAACCCCGGCAGGACACCGGCCAGGAACAGGCGTCCTATCGATTCCTCGACCAGGATCGCATAAATGATGAATCCGGTACTGGGCGGAATCAGGATACCCAGTGTGCCCCCGGCGGCGATCGCGCCGGTCGCAAGCCGGTCCGAATACTTGTAGCGTTTCATCTCCGGCAGGGCGACGCGACCCATGGTGACGGCCGAGGCGACGGACGATCCTGAAAGCGCGGCAAACCCTGCACAGGCGGCGATTGTTGCGGAGGCAAGCCCGCCGCGCCAGTGGCCGAACCAGGAATAGGCCGCTCCGTATAGATCGCGGCTCATGCCCGATATCGATGCGAAATTACCCATAAGGATGAAAAGCGGAATCACGATGAATTCGTAATTCGAGGTGATGACCCAGGCTTCGTCGGCAAGCGTCGAGAGCGCGGCGTTCCAGCTGTTCAGATAGGCGATGCCGAGAAAGCCGACGAGCATCATGACTATGGCGACGGGCATCCGCATGCCGAGAAGCACGAAAAGCACCAGAAGCCCGACTATACCGGTCCAGGTAGGATCCATTATTTCAACTCGCTACATGGCTCATGGGGAGGGAGCGTCCGGGTGACCGCGCCAGGCGCGCCACGCCATCACCAGGAATGCCAGGGTGAAGACGCCGGTGCCGACGATCATGATCCCGATAAACGGCGCATGGGGAATTTCGATCAGCTCTGTCGCCTCGCCGATTTCGACTGCGTCTTCGAGAAGAATCACGCAGCGCCATGTCAGGACGCCCAGTAATCCGGCAGACAGCAGGCGGACCACCACATCGATCCAGCGGGTCAGATTCGGCCTTTTAAGACCCGATATCAGATCGACCGCAATATGCCCTCCGGTCCAGCCGCAATAGGCCAGGCCCAGAAAAACCACGGGGACAAGGCTGACCGACGCGAGGTCGGTGCCGCCGAGCGGCGGGTCGTTCATCACCCGCCGCATGAAGACGGCATAGCAGACGAGGCACATAAGCCACATAAGCGAAAGGCCTGCGAGTATCGCCATGGCCTTTACCGAGCGGTCGAGTATTTTCTCGCCGCCCTCGAATTCGACGACGTCGTGTTCCGTTTCCAAACGTTCCCCCTGTTCATCCATTCCGCTCTGTCGGCGAAATTGGTGACCAGTAAACCCTGCCCAGATTGATACTATCGGTCGTCTGCCGGGTCGAGTCTTTCCTTTTCGTTGAGGAATGGTGCAGGATTGGGAAATAAAGACGGGGGAGAAAAAAATGGCGTCAATCAATCATGCGGCGCGGTTCGTCTATCATGAAGGGGTGACCGTCTATACCGACCGCCTCCTGCCGGAACCGGCGGGCGGCAAACTGCCCGTCGTGATGATTCATGGCGGCGGTCACAGCGGCGCCTGTTATCTGCTGACGGCCGACAACCGGCCGGGCTGGGCCTACCGGTTCGCGCAGGCGGGATACCCTGTCTGGCTGCCCGACTGGCCGGGCTGCGGGCGGAGCGGCGATCTTCCCTTTGCGGAGCTGACGGGAGAGCGCGTATGCGCTGCGCTGGGGGCTGTCATCGCCGAAGCCGCCGCCGCGTCGCCGAACGGCCGGATCGTGCTAATGACCCATTCGATGTCCGGCGCGCTGGGATGGAAACTGATCGAACGGAACCGGGCGCAGATCGAAAAAGTGGTCGCCGTCGCGCCCGGCCCGCCCGGCAATATCCAGCCGCTGGCAAACGTGGTCGAGGAGACCGAAGACGAGGTCGTTGTCGAATCCTTCGGCATGACACGGCGGCTGTCACGCGACCGCGTCTACGCCGGGGGTATCGAATTTGTTACTCACAAGCTTATCGGAAAATCGACCCGGTTTCCCGATGGCGTGCTCGAGATGTATGCCGGCCAGGTGGCCGGCGTTCCGCCGCGCCTGTTGATGGAGCGCCAGAACATCGGCGGCAGCCAGCTGAAGATCGCCGATATATCGGTATTTCAGGATTTGCCGGTGCTGGTGTTTACCGGCGAACTGGACACCGATCATCCGAAAGACGTCGACGGCGCCGTCGTCGACTGGCTGACCGGTGCCGGCGCGCAGGCCGAGTTTTACTGGCTGCCCGACCACGGCGTCCACGGCAATGGTCACATGCTGATGATGGAGGAAAACTCAGACGAACTGGCGGATATGATTATCGGCTGGGTTGGCTGAGTTCGGACAGTTCGGACCGGCTGCCCCTCCCGATCGGTCTGGTCCCGGCCGCCGCCGAGCTTCCTCTGGGCCGGCAGCAGGCTACTCCGCGGCGATTGCGTGCCGTGAGCCCGTCGGCTGTTCGCCCCGTTTCAGCTGGTCGGCAAAGCTGTGATTGCGGTCGCGATGTCCGGCTTCGTCCGCGCGGACGGCGATCACCACATCCCGGAGTTTCGCGTCTGACGGCAGGTTCCAATAGGCGATGGCCAGTTTGGGCGCGGGCACGTTTTCGTGCCGACCGGCATCGATTTCCGCCAGATAGCTGGTGTAGCTGACGACCGCTTCTTCCTCGAAATAGCCGACGAGGCGATGCGCGGTCTTGGGCGCGAAGAGGTACAGGAAAAAGTAGCAGTTAAAGAACACCGCCTGGGTGGCCATGATCACCATTCTTTCGAACAGGCCGGGCTGGGCGATCTGGACGAATGTCATCCGGTGCATGCGGGCGTTCTCTGCCTCGTCCAGCCAGTCGCGCACCCAGCCCCGGTCATCCCGGATGTGCCGCAGCATTTTGAGGTGCTGCAGCATACCGCCCACCATGCCGGGCACCGCGGCCACCGTTTCCAGCACGACGGCGCGATGGGCATAGCGCCGGGCAAAGAAGCTGTCCGCGATGAATCGCAGGAATTTCACAACAACCAGCGAAATACGGTCGTCCCAGTCCTGGGGGGATTTTCGGGGTCCGGCCATTTCAAACTCCTTTTCGGGCGATCAACGTCGACAGACTTCAACCCTGAAATGGGTTGTCGGAGTATCGGGGTAAAGCCGGATACGGGGGCAATTTGACGCAGGGCGGGACGCCCGGCGAAATCGCCGCCGGCCAGGGCAGGAATGAAATGAGGAGAATGGCGCACCCGAGAGGATTCGAACCTCTGACCTCTGCCTTCGGAGGGCAAGGGAGTTATTTCAGGTGTATCG
>JAYOMI010000047.1:14842-26777 GCA_038120765.1 Rhodospirillaceae bacterium | reverse complement strand
CGACCTCGTCGATCACGTCGATGGCCTTGTCGGGCAGCTTGCGGTCGTTGATGTATTTCGCCGCGAGTTCCACCGCGCTGCGCAGCGCCGCCGCGGTGTAGCGCACCCGGTGATGCTTTTCGTAATAGGGCTTCAGGCCGCGCAGGATTTTCACCGTGTCTTCCACGCTCGGCTCCGGCACGTCGATCTTCTGGAACCGGCGCACTAGCGCTCGGTCCTTTTCGAAATACGAGCGGTATTCCTTGTAGGTGGTCGAGCCGATGCATTTCAGCGTGCCGCCCTGCAGGGCGGGTTTCAGCAGGTTCGATGCATCCATCGAGCCGCCGCTGGTCGCGCCGGCGCCGATCACGGTGTGGATTTCGTCAATGAACAGAACGGCGTCTTCGTGTTCGGCAAGTTCACTGACGACCGCCTTCAGGCGCTCCTCGAAATCGCCGCGATAGCGCGTGCCTGCAAGCAGCGCGCCCATGTCGAGCGAGAAGATCGTCGCCGTCAAAAGCACCTCCGGCACGTCGCCGTCATAGATGCGTTTCGCCAGGCCTTCGGCGATGGCGGTCTTGCCGACGCCTGAATCGCCCACATAAAGCGGGTTGTTCTTGGTGCGGCGGCACAGTACCTGGATGGTGCGCTCGATCTCCGCGTCGCGGCCGATCAGCGGATCGATTTTGCCTTCGGCGGCTTTCTGGTTGAGGTTCACGCAATAGGTATCGAGGGCTTCGCCGGCGCTCTTTGCTTCTTCCTCTTCGCCGCCCTCCTCGTCGGCGCCCCGTACAGAGCGGTTTTCCGACCGGCCGGGCACCTTGGCGATGCCGTGGCTGATATAGTTCACCGCGTCGAAGCGCGACATGTCCTGCTCCTGCAGGTAGTACACCGCATGGCTCTCGCGCTCGGAGAACATGGCGACCAGCACGTTGGCGCCGGTGACTTCCTGGCGGCCGGACGACTGCACGTGAATGGCGGCGCGCTGGACGACACGCTGGAAGCTCGCCGTCGGCTTCGGGTCTTCCTCGTCATCGACGACAAGGTTCGAAAGGTCGTCGTCGAGATAGCCTTTCAGGTCTTCGGTCAGCTTGTCGATATCGACGCCGCAGGCCTTCAGGACCGCGATCGCGTCCTGGTCCTCGGTCAACGCCATCAACAGATGTTCCAGCGTCGCGTATTCATGTTTGCGTTCATTGGCCTGGGCCAGTGCGCGGTGAAGACTTTTTTCGAGATTGCGTGAAAGCATTCGGTCAGGCCTTTTCCAGAGTACATTGCAGCGGATGCTGGTGCTGCCGGGCAAGGTCCATAACCTGCTGGACCTTGGTCTCGGCAACTTCGTAGGTGAAGACGCCGCAGACGCCGACACCCTTTTGGTGAACGTGAAGCATGATTTGCGTGGATTCTTCGTGGCTTTTGCTGAAGAAGCGCTCCAGCACGAAAATGACGAATTCCATCGGCGTGTAGTCATCATTCAGCATG
Organism: Rhodospirillaceae bacterium; assembly: GCA_038120765.1. GTDB lineage: Bacteria > Pseudomonadota > Alphaproteobacteria > MPNO01 > UBA830 > CAXBCP01. Next base: position 25,316 of record JAYOMI010000047.1, on the reverse strand, counting down.
ATGACCTTGTACATCGACGGCTTCTTGGTTTTCGGCTTGGTGCGGGTGACGACGCCGGTTTCGGAACCGCCGCCCCCGTCATTGCCGCCTGAATTGTCCTTGTCGCCGTCCCTGTCCGCCATGCGAACGAGGTAAATCGGGATATCGGAAAAATCAAAAGCCGTTGCCGCCGCAGGATCGGTTACTGGGGCGGTCACCGGGTCGTCGATATGTCTATTACCTGTCATCATTTCATCCCCCGTATGGGACCATGCCGCGCTGCGCAACGCAACAGGGCGTCTGAACAAAATATCGTGCTGAGACATGGTTAAAACAACCCCCGCGCGACCACTATCCGGTTGGGGCCAAGCTGAATTTCAAAGCCTTCGTCCCGGTGTTCCCTGCCCCCCAGGGTTATCGTCGGATCGTCGTAGCGCTGATCCACGGGCACCGGTTTCCCGAGGGTGACGCCGGTGCGGTCATTGGCCATCAGCACCGCCGGGAAGCGGAGCACCTTGAACCGGTCGGACGGGTAAAGCCACGCATTGGCATGGAAGCGGCCCTCCAGACAGCCGGTGACGATCCAGTAATACTCCGTTGAGGGCAGGCGAAGCCCCACCGGCTTGAAGGTCCGGAATTCATCGGCATCCAGCGCCCGCAGCAGGTCCGAAATGGCCTGGGGATCGAGAACCGATTCGACCCGCTTGCCTTCCCAGGGCGCCAGAAGCTTCTTCGCCTCGACCGCTTTCGTCAGATCCTGTTCGCCGCGCACCCAGGCGGACATGGCCGCGCCCCGGCCGCCAGGCAGCGCAAACACGTCAAAAGTGCGAATCTGCTGGTCGTAATTTCCGTTATAGATCAAGCGCAGCCGGTTGGACGCTCCCGGGGCGCAGGCCTCATCCAGGTTGTCCGATGCGATATAATCGAACCATGTAAGGCTGCGGGTTACGGGATCGTCGGCCGGTCCCGTATATTCGCAGGCGCCCAGCGCCAGAAGCGCCGTCATGGATGCTATGATTCGAAATCTCATCTTTTCGTTCCGCGAGCCTCCGGTTTGCTCCCGTTCATTCCTGCCTCTGATACGCTGTGTCGGCGCCCCGTGGATGTGCCGATTGCAGGGTATGAGGCGCCTGCAGGATATATGGTGTTCAACTTTTGTTAACCAAACCTTTAAATGGTCAGTTCATATTGGACAGGACTCGGACGCTTCGCTAGGTTCTTCGAATATTGATTAACGAGGTACATCAAGATGTTGTGCCTCTGAACGTTACGTTTCGGCTACCGGCGGCGCATATGGATATGTGTAAAAATATCCCGTGAAGCCGGTCGGGGGCAGCCAGTCAGGTCGCGTTTTGTATTTGGAAACGGGGGAACTTTTGTTTCGGCTCCTGATCGCACTGTTTGTCGGAATTGTTGCCGTTCTGGGCAATCCGGACCGCGCTGCCGCCCGATATGCCTCGATTGTGGTCGAGGCCGATACGGGCCGAATTCTCCATTCCACGAATGCGGAGACGAAAAACTACCCGGCATCGCTGACCAAGATCATGACGATCTTCATGACCTTCGAGGCGCTGAAATCCGGCAAGCTGAAACCCGATCAGGCCCTGCCGATCTCACGCGTTGCCGAAGGGCGGTCTCCGTCGAAGCTTGGCCTGCGCCGGGGCGAGACGATCACGGTCGACGACGCGATCAAGGCCCTGGTGACCAAATCCGCCAATGACGTCGCGACCGTCCTTGCGGAGGCCATGGGTGGGACCGAGCGGAAATTCGCCGACATGATGACCGAGCGTGCCCGTGCGCTCGGCATGAAGGACACAACCTTCAAGAACGCCTCCGGCCTGCCGAATCGCGCCCAGCTCAGCACCGCCCGCGACATGGCGATTCTGGCCCGTGCCGTACTCTACGGGCACCCGAAGATGTACCACCATTTTTCGCGCACGAGCTTCACCTATAAAGGCCGCACCTACAAAACCCATAACCGGCTGATGTCCCGCTACCGGGGCATGGACGGCATCAAGACCGGCTACATCCGGGCCTCCGGCTTCAACCTTGTCGCCTCGGCTACCCGCGGGGGCAAGCGCCTGATCGCCGTCGTGTTCGGCGGCAAGACGTCCAAGATCAGGGATCGGCATGTGGCCAACCTTCTCGACAAGGGATTTGCCGAATTCCAGACGGTCGTCGCAAAATCCGGAACGCCGAAGAACCTGCCGGCGTCGAATTTCCGTCCCGAGTACAGCGGCACCGGCAAGACCAAACAGGCCGCCGCAAACATGTCCCGCCCGCCGGTCGTCAACCCGGCATCCGGCCAGATCCAAAGCTGGGCGATACAGGTCGGTGCGTATAATCGCTATGGGCCGGCCCATCTGGCGGTGACACGGGCCGCGCGCGCGGTGCCGAGCCTGCTCGGCAACAAGTTCCGCATCGTCCGCCAGCAGAGCAAGTCCCGCCGTGGCCTGCAGATATACAAGGCCCGGCTGCTGGTCGCGTCCGAATCGACGGCCCGTACGTCCTGCCGCGCGCTGCAACGGCGTAACATCGACTGCATGGTCATCTGGATGGGCCCGCCCTCTTAGGCGGCGCGCACTACAGGCGACGCGGGTCCCAGCAATCAGGAGTCCCCCGCCCTATCCCCGGCTCGTCAATCCCGCGCAAAAAGCCCGTTTGTGCCGCTTCTGCCAGTGCGACAACGACCAGGGGCGGCCGGTCGGATGACAGTGCCGCGAGCCGACGAAAACATAGGCGGACGTCCCCGTGGACAGCGCCACCGTCTCGACCTCGTATTCGGGGCCTTCGAACGAGACGAGCAGGTCGGTGACGGTGCTCCCGGCGCCCGCCGCGAAGGACACCGCAAGCCCGTCCACGCGCGCGCCGGACGAGGGCACGATCACCGGGTAGGTCCGTCCTCTCAGTCCCACACGCCGCCATCCCGCCAGAACGTCGGGCGCGACAACCGCGGCATCTGCATGTTTTCCGAGGACTGCGCTTCGGACGTCGGCATCCATCAGCGTGCCGTAAAAAAAGAAAGTCGTGCTGTTACGGGCGCGGGACATCGGACTATGAGGACCGAACCTTGGGGAAATAGCGGACCTGAGGCCGGTATCTAGAAGGACGGCGGCTCGATCCCGCTGAGACGCACCTGCGCCACCAGCGCATCCTTGAGCCGCTGCAGCCCTTCTCCGGTCGCGGCCTCGCAGCGCGCGACCAGCACATCCTGGGTGTTCGACGACCGCAGCAGCCACCAGCCGTCATCGGTCAGCACACGGACGCCGTCGATATCGGACACATTCGCGCCGTCCCTGGCCAGCCGGTTGCGTACTTCATCGACGACCGCGAATTTACGTTCTTCCGAGCAGGGGAACCGCAGTTCCGGCGTGTTCAGCGGTTGCGGCAGGCGCCGGCGGATATCCGCTAGGCTGTCATCGCGCTGGGACAGGCAGGCCAACAGCCGGATCGCCGCGTAGAGCGCATCGTCATAGCCGAAATACCGGTCGGCAAAGAAAATATGCCCGCTCATCTCGCCCGCCAGCAAGGCCCCGGTCTCGGCCATTTTCGCCTTGATCAGGGAATGGCCGGTTTTCCACATGACCGGCTCGCCGCCCATGTCCGCGATCTGATCGAACAGGACCTGGCTTGCCTTCACGTCGGCAATAATCGTGGCGCCGGGATGGGCGGACAGGATGTCCGCGGCCCAGACCACCATCAACTGGTCGCCCCACAGGATTTCGCCGTCGCCGTCCACGACGCCGATACGGTCGCCGTCGCCATCGAACGCGATGCCGAGATCGCATTTCTCGGCGAGGACGACATCGCGAAGCTGCTGCAGGTTTTCGACCACGGTGGGATCCGGATGGTGGACCGGGAACATGCCGTCGATGCGCTCGTTGAGCAGGATATGCTCGCCCGGCAGTTCGGCACAGACCTTGACCATCGCTTCGCCGGCGGAGCCGTTTCCGGCATCCCAGGCGACCTTGAGTTCGCGCCCGCTCTTGTAGTCCTGCAATACCCGCCCGACATAACGCTCAAGCATCGGTTCGGCGCGGTCCGAGCCGGCGCCGGATTCATAATCCGCGGCAGCGGCAAGCGTGCCGAGCCCCTGGATATCGTCGCCATAGAACGGCTTCGGCCCGCGCATCATCTTGAACCCGTTGTAATCCGGGGGGTTATGCGAACCGGAGACCATAATACCCCCGGCGGCATCCAGCACGTTGACCGCAAAATACAGCATCGGCGTCGGTCCGAGGCCGACACGGATGGCCTCGAGGCCGCAGTCTTTCAGACCGTCAACGACGGCCTGTTCCATCTCGGGCGAACTCAGGCGTCCGTCATAGCCGACACAGACCGTGCTGCCGCCGTTACGGACCACCCCGGTCCCGAAGGCGCGACCGATGGCATAGGCGTCGTCGGCCGACAGGGTCTTGTCGATAATGCCGCGAATATCGTATTCGCGCAGGATCGTCGGATCGAAGTTATGCGCACTTCCCCGGGTCATTTCCCACCTACTGCCAGCACCGGCTCCCGCCCGACACTGTAATAGTCGAAGCCGGCCTTGATGATTTCATCCGGCTTGTAGATATTCCGCAGATCGATCATCAGCGGGGCCGACAACAGGCCCTTCACGCGTTCCAGATCGAGCAGCCGGAATTCATTCCATTCGGTCACGATGGCGAGCGCATCTGCGCCCTCCATGGTCTCGTAGGCGTCTTTGCAGAACACCACGTCGGGCAGCATTTCCTTCGCCTCCGTCATGCCCTGCGGATCGAACGCCCGGACCGTCGCTCCCGCCTCCTGCAGGGCGGGTACGATCGCGAGGCTCGGGCTGTCGCGCATGTCGTCGGTGTTGGGCTTGAAGGTCAGCCCGAGCACGGCAATCGTCTTGCCATCGACGGCCCCGCCGCACCCGGCGATGATTTTGTCCGCCATCAGGCGCTTGCGGTCCTCGTTGACCTTGACCACGGCCTCGATGATGTGGAGCGGCGCATCGTGATCGCGGGCGGTCCGCACCAGCGCCAGGGCGTCCTTCGGGAAGCACGATCCGCCGTATCCCGGCCCGGCATGGAGGAACTTGCCGCCGATCCGGCCGTCGAGACCGATGCCGCGAGCGACTTCCTGCACGTTCGCGCCGACTTTCTCGCACAGATTGGCGATTTCATTGATAAACGTGATCTTGGCGGCCAGAAACGTATTCGCCGCGTATTTTGTCAGCTCCGCCGTCTCGATCTTGGTGAACAGGATCGGCGTTTCCATCAGGAAAAGCGGACGGTAAAGCTGCTTCAGAACTTCCGCGGCACGGTCGGAATCCGTGCCGATGACCACGCGGTCGGGACGCATGAAATCCTCGATTGCCGAGCCTTCACGGAGGAATTCGGGGTTCGAGGCCACGTCGAATTCGCCTGCATCCCGGATCCCGCTGATTATCCTGTGCACCTCGCGACCCGTTCCGACCGGTACGGTCGATTTGGTGACCACCACGGTATATTCGTCGATTGCCTGGCCGATCTCCTCGGCCGCGGCATACACATAGGACAGGTCCGCATGGCCGTCGCCACGGCGCGTCGGCGTGCCAACAGCGATGAAGACGATATCGGCGCCCTTCACCGCCTCGGCGAGGTCGGTGGTAAAGGAAAGGCGGCCTGCCTTGACGTTCTTCTCGACAAGGGTATCGAGCCCCGGCTCATAGATCGGCATGATCCCGTCGAGCAGGCGTTCGATCTTTCCGGCATCCTTGTCCACGCAAACGACATCGGTTCCGAATTCAGAAAAACAGGCGCCAGAAACGAGGCCTACATAGCCTGTGCCGATCATCGCAATTCGCATGGTTTACTCCGGTTTAGTGGCCGTCATCGGCCACGTATTTCTTTACAATTTCCGTGATCTGGTCGCGGAGTTCGGGCCGCGCCAGCGCGAAGGCGACATTGGCCTCGAAAAAGCCTGCCTTGTCGCCGCAGTCGAACCGCGTTCCTTCGAACCGAAGTCCGTGAAAGGGGGTCTGCCCGATCATGCGGGCCATGGAATCGGTCAGTTGTATCTCTCCGCCGGCGCCTTTTTTCCGCTCGCTTAGATACTCGAAAATTTCGGGTAACAGGATGTAGCGTCCGATAATGCTCAAGGTGGAGGGCGCGACCTCCGGCTCCGGCTTTTCAACCAGTCCCTTGACCTCGGCAAGCCGTCCGTCATCGGACGCAACATCGAGGATGCCGTAACGTTTGGTATGTTCGCGCGGCACATCCTCGACCGCGACGATGTTGCCGCCGGTTTCGTGATACGCGGCAACCATCTGTTTCAGGCAAGGCGTATCCGCCATGACGAGGTCGTCCGCAAGAAGGATCGCGAACGGCTCATTGCCGACAAGCTCCCGAGCGCACCAGACAGCATGACCGAGACCCAGCGGGTCCTGCTGACGGGTATAGACAATGCTGCCGGCTTCAAGGACGGGGAATTCGATCATGCGGAGCTCGGCTTCCTTGCCCCGTTCGCTCAGCACCTGGCGGAGTTCGAAACTGTGATCGAAGAAATCCTCGATCGCCTCCTTGCCGCGCCCCGTGACGAAAATGATCTCCTCTATGCCCGCCTCGAGCGCTTCCTCGACGGCATACTGGATCAGCGGCTTGTCGACGACCGGGAGCATCTCCTTCGGCATCGCCTTGGTGACCGGCAGAAAACGTGTGCCGAGCCCCCCGACCGGAAAGACCGCTTTTCGTATTTTCTGCGTCACGGAGAACTCCCTGCTCGGCGCCTGCGCGCCGTCGACGAATACAATAGCCGATTTCCGACCGAATCCGCCCAAAACCGAGGTGATTTCTGCCATGCGTCCCCGGCGGATGCAAGTCAGGTCGGGGAGTTTATCACCGCACGAATGACAATTGCGTGGCAGGGCCCGGCGGGGACGCGTCCCGGCCGGCTCAGCCTCTCAGCAGGACGTCTTTCGCCTGATTGATCTGCGCGGCAATGAAGGTGGACCCGCCCTTGTCCGGGTGGTTCGCCATCAGCAGTTTACGGTGGGCGTCCCGGATTTCGGCTTCGGATGCGCCGGGCTGGAGGCCGAGAACCTCATAGGCCTGGTCGCGGGTCATGGACCCGCCTGCGCCGGCGGCGCGCCCGCCTTCCACGCTGCCGGCCTCTCCGCTGCCCGCCCCGCCACCGGTGCCCCGCCAGTCGGCGCCGTGGATCCGGTCGAGAGAGGTTTCGAGCACAGTGGCGGATTGCGGATCGTTGACCCGGCATTCGCGCAGAAGCCCCATCAGGTCCTCGAGAGAGAGCTCTTCGAGGTTCCGCCCCTCGAACTGCCCCTGCAGCACGGTGCCGATGAGCACACCGCTGTCATGGTCCAGCCTCATCCGCAGATATGCGGTCTCTACATCCGAATTCCGGCCCGGCGTCGGGCCGCGCATGTTGCGCATGGCCTGGCCGATCGCCCGCCAGCGCAGTAGCAGCGGCAGCAGGAGCATCGCCCAGCCGAAATAGCCCATTCGCCCGCTGACGGCGAAGAATATCAGAACCGTCGCCGCGACGAGCCCGACGACGATCGCCAGCATTTTCTGGACGTTTCGGGGATTGGTCCCGCGCAGTCCCCGGTAGATGAAATAAAGGCCGACAAGGACAAGAAGACCGAGCAGAAAATAAGGCATATCCCGGCGCTATTTCATCTGATTGCTGATCAGGCGCGCCGCTCCGCCCTTTTTGCTGGAATAGTCCTCCAGCGCCATGCGCCCGCCGGCGGCAAAAACCGCAACTGCGCTGAGGAGATCTTTCAGCTGCTTGGCGGAGGCCATATCGAAACTGCAATGCGCGCCGCCGGTCAGCTTCGCGATCTGGCGAAACGCGCCGGTCGCCACCGGATCGTTGCCTTCCTGGAACACGAAAGCAGGGACGCCGCGCACCCCAAGTTCGCCCGCGACATTGCAGACATCGTCGATATCCTCCTCGAACGCGTCGCCGACGAAGACCAGCGCGTTGACGCGTTTGTTGTCCGTTTCGCGGATCGCGTGACGCAGTATTTTGCGAATCTGTGTCCGCCCGCCAAGACACCGCACCTTGACCATTCTCCGGACCAGTTCATCGGAGGACGCGAGCCAGGGGCTGGATTTGCACTCGCCGAAACCGCGGAAGAAAATCAGTTGCACTTCGAGCCCGCCACGCCCGTCGGTGGCGTGAAACATTTCCGCCTGAAGGTGGCAGGCCTGATCCCAGGAAGGCTCCCGGCTGGCGGTGGCATCCATGCCGAAAAGCAGACGGCCGCGCCCGCTCGCGGACTTCACCGCGGGCGTCGCCGCCACCTTGTCCAGAAAGGCCGCTACCTGGTCGGCATTCTGCTGGCTGGGAAGTGTCTTTTTACCTTTGTCGCCGGACATCCGTTCTGCCGCTCCGGTTGATAGTGTTGAGATAATACGATTGTCGGGGTATTTCCAGTTTACCCATATCAATGGCCCCAGCGGTCCCCGACAATACCGCATTAAGGAAAATGGTTCGCTCAATGACCGAGACCGAAAAACGCATCGCCGCCCTCGAGGAGCGCATCGCGCATCAGGACCACATGATCGAGGACCTGAGCGACATGTCCGCCAGACAGTGGAAAGAGATATCGGCGCTGTCCGACAAGCTCGGATATCTCAAATCGAAGCTGGAGGAACTTGAAGACGGCGCGGAAGCGTCTCCCGGCAAGGAACCGCCGCCACCGCATTACTGACCTGGAAAACGACGATCCCAAGTGATTTCGACGCGACTATTCGCTCGTTTTGCGGCGAATTCCCGATATTTATCGCCGAATCCGCGTGAGATTCGCACGCCGCTGGGGTAAGCATCAGATCATGAAAGCGCGCATCCATATCACCTTCAAGAACGGCGTTCTCGACCCGCAGGGCAAAGCAACGGAGCATGCCCTGACCGGTCTCGGTTTCTGCGGCATCAACGATGTCCGGCAGGGCAAGTATATCGAGATCGATCTTGCCGAGAACGACCCGGCGAGGGCCCGCGCGTCGGTCGAAGCCATGTGCGCGAAACTGCTGGCGAATACCGTAATCGAAAATTACGAGATAGATCTGGACGAATGAAGGCCGCCGTCATCGTCTCGCCCGGCTCCAACTGCGACCGCGACGTTCAGGTGGCCCTGCGGCAGAGCGCCGGCAGCGACCCGATCATGCACTGGCACGCCGATGCAAACCTGCCGGACGTCGACCTGATCGTCATACCCGGCGGTTTTTCCTATGGCGATTATCTGCGGGCAGGCGCGCTGGCGGCCCAGTCCCCGGTGGTCCGCGAGGTCGTCGCCCGCGCGAACCGGGGCGTTCCGGTTCTCGGCATCTGCAACGGCTTCCAGATCCTGACCGAATGCGGCCTGCTGCCCGGCGTGCTGATGCGCAATGCGGGCCTGAAGTTTATCTGCCGCGATGTGAACCTGCGCGTCGAGGCGACGGACACGGTCTTCACGCGCGACTACGTGAACGGCCAGATCATCCGCATCCCGGTCGCCCACAACGAAGGCAATTATTTCGCCGATGACGAAACGCTGAACCGGCTTGACGGCGAAAATCGCGTTGCGTTCCGGTATTGCTCGCCGGAGGGAGAAGTCACCCCCGCCCATAATCCGAACGGGGCCGCCCGCAATATTGCGGGCATCCTGAATGAAGGCCGCAATGTTCTTGGGATGATGCCCCATCCGGAACGCCTCGCCGAGGCGCTGCTGGGCGGCACCGACGGCCGGCCGATGTTCGACAGCCTTGTCGAAGCGCTGGCCCCCGCCGCATGAACGAAATCACGCCCGAGATTGTCGCCGAACACGGCCTGACGCCCGAAGAATACGAACGCGTCCTTCGCATCATGGGGCGCGAACCGAAGATGACGGAGCTTGGCATCTTTTCGGTCATGTGGTCCGAGCATTGTTCTTACAAATCGTCGAAATTCTGGCTGAAAAAGCTGCCCACCAAAGCGCCGTGGGTCATCTGCGGGCCCGGCGAGAACGCCGGCGTTATCGATATCGGCGACGGCAAGGCCTGCATCTTCAAGATGGAAAGCCACAACCACCCCTCGTTTATCGAGCCCTATCAGGGGGCGGCGACAGGGGTCGGTGGTATTTTGCGCGACGTCTTCACGATGGGCGCTCGGCCGGTCGCCAACATGAACGCGCTGCGCTTCGGTGCGCCGGAGCACCCGAAGACGCGCCATCTCGTCAGCGGCGTGGTCGCAGGCATCGGCGGCTATGGCAACTGCATGGGCATCCCGACGGTTGGCGGGGAAGTCAATTTCGACCCGAGCTATAACGGCAATATCCTCGTCAATGCGATGACGGTCGGCATTGCCGATCAGGACAAGATTTTCTATTCCGCCGCCGCCGGTATCGGAAACCCCGTGGTCTATGTCGGCTCCAAGACAGGCCGCGACGGCATACACGGCGCCACCATGGCATCCGCCGAATTCGACGACGATTCCGAAGAAAAGCGCCCCACCGTGCAGGTCGGCGATCCGTTCACCGAAAAGCTGCTGATCGAAGCCTGCCTCGAGC
>JAYOMI010000047.1:6977-14832 GCA_038120765.1 Rhodospirillaceae bacterium | reverse complement strand
CTGATGGCGACCGATGCGATCATCGCCATCCAGGACATGGGCGCGGCCGGGCTCACCTCGTCTTCCGTCGAAATGTCGGACAAGGGCGGCGTCGGCATCGAATTCGATCTCGACCAGGTTCCGGTGCGCGAAGAAGCGATGACGCCATACGAGATCATGCTCTCCGAAAGCCAGGAGCGCATGCTGATGGTGCTCAAACCGGGCCGCGAGGACATGGCGCGCGCGATCTTCGAGAAATGGGAACTCGACTTCGCCATTATCGGCCGGGTGACCGATACCAACCGGCTGGTTCTGAAATCCGGCGGCGAGGTGGTCTGCGATATTCCCGTGCCGCCGCTGGTGGCGGAAGCCCCCGAATACGAACGTCCCTGGGTACCGACACCCCCCTCGCCCCTGCTCTCCGCGCAGGAGGCTCTGGCGGGTATCGATATCTCGCCGACCGATGCGCTGGTTCAGCTCGTCGCTTCGCCCGATCTGTGTTCGCGCCGCTGGGTGTGGGAGCAGTACGATCACATGGTGATGGCCGACACCGTGCGGCGCCCCGGCGGCGATGCCGCGATCGTCCGGGTCCACGGCACCGACCGTGCCCTTGCCATCACCACGGACTGCACGCCGCGCTATTGCTTCGCCGACCCGGTCCAGGGCGGCAGGCAGGCCGTCGCCGAAGCCTGGCGCAACCTGACCGCATCGGGGGCGACGCCGCTCGCCATCACCGACAATATGAATTTCGGCAATCCCGAACGCCCGGAGATCATGGGCCAGTTCGCCGGCTGTATCGAAGGCATGACCGAAGCCTGCCTCGCGCTCGACTTCCCTGTCGTCTCCGGAAACGTCTCGCTCTACAACGAAACCAACGGAACCGGCATCCTTCCAACGCCCGCCATCGGCGGTGTCGGCATTGTCGAGAACGTGAACAACGACCTTACGGGGATCGGCTTCGCCGCCCGCGACGAGTCCATCGTCCTGATTGGCGACACTGCCGGCCATCTCGGCCGGTCGATGCTGCTGCGGGTGTTTTCGGACGGCCTGCGGGACGCCGGGGCGCCGCCGCCGGTCGATCTGCAAGCCGAGCGCCGCAACGGCGATTTCGTGCGTGACCTGATTGTGACCAACCGGGTGTCGGCGTGTCATGATGTATCCGACGGCGGCATTCTGGTCGCAGTCGCCGAAATGGCGCTCGCCGGGGCGACCGGCGCGACCGTCTCACTCCCCGACTCGGACATGCCCGCACTTGCCTGGCTGTTCGGCGAGGACCAGTCGCGGTATCTTGTTACCACAGACCACCCTTCCGGCATTCTGGCGGCGGCGCAAACAGCCGGCGTTCCGGCCATGGTCATCGGCACCACCGGCGGCGTGGTGTTGACCGTGGGTGATGGCAACTCTATATCCCTGACAGAATTGCGGAACGCCCACGAAAACTGGCTGCCGGACTATATGGCGGTGGTATAGGGCCCAGCGCTGGCTTTGGCGCTGGAAAATCCTATGTTTAGTGGACCGCTGACAGAACCGAACGGGGGATAACACGATGCCGATGGACGCAGGTGCAATCGAAAGCCTGATCAAGGAAAGCCTGCCCGATGCGGAGGTGACAATCCAGGATCTCGCGGGTGATGGCGATCATTACGCCGCACTCGTCGTCTCAAGCGCATTTGCCGGCAAGACCCGTGTTCAGCAGCACCAGATGGTCTATCAGGCCCTTCAGGGCCGGATGGGCGGAGAACTTCACGCGCTCGCCCTTCAGACAAGCGCGCCCAAAACCGACTGACCCGTTACACAAACAAAGGAACAACGCGATGAGCGAGCATCCCGTATTCGACCGTATCAAGACCGAAGTCGACGAAAGCCCCGTCGTCCTGTTCATGAAGGGTACGCCTGTGTTCCCGCAATGCGGTTTTTCCGCAACCTGCGTCCAGGTGCTGAGCAATCTCGGCATTCCCTTCAAGGGCATCAATGTGCTGGAAGACCCGGAAGTGCGCGAGGGCATCAAGTCCTATTCGAACTGGCCGACCATTCCCCAGCTCTACGTGAAAGGCGAATTCGTCGGCGGCTGCGATATCGTCCGGGAAATGTACGAAACCGGCGAACTGATCGAATATTTCAATACCAATGGCATTGAAGTCCAGCTCGCCAATCCGCAGTAAAGCCGGACCTGCCGGCCTTATCAGAAACAGAAACGCCGTGGCCCGGGTGGCCGCGGCGTTTCTTTTGGCGACGCTGTCGGCCTGCTCCCGGGCGGACGATGTGAATTTCTCCCAGCACCCCGGATTCTCCGCCTATTTCGCGGCCAATCCGCCGTCGGCCGAACGTCCGGATGCGGCAGACCAGGCCCTTCTGCAGCGATACAGGCCCCGTCTGTTCATGGGGCCCGGACTGGAACCGCCGATCCGGTTCTACGAAGACTACATCGCCCGGGGACGGCTGATCGCCCGGGACGGCGCGGTCCTGTCGGAAAACGTCTCGGCGGAAATCCTGAACCGCCACCGCGAAGATCCGCATGTCGTTTTCGAACACATCCCGTCAACTGCGCCGACACGACCCGAAATGTTCGGGCGGGTCGATCGGGAAACATTCGATCTCGGCGGTAAAAGCCGCAATTTCACCTTCCTCACCTGGAACGCGACGTTCAGAACCTCCGGCATTGCCGCGGGCATTTCCGGTTGGAAAGGCGTCGTTCTCGGTATCGCCGGCGATCTGATCGACTGGCACCAGCTCGACCACTACACCGCCGTGACGCTGGCGCTCGACGAAAATCAAAGGCCCCTCGCGGTGATGTTCCAGCAGCACAATTACCGGCGCACTTATATCATCGGGGCCGATATGACATGGCCGGATGACGACCGGATCGGCGTCGATGTCGCCCTGCGCTCCAACGAGTTCTAACCGCACGCACCGGCGCGCACTCTCCGGCGGGCGGCGAGTTTTCTGTCGGCCGACACCGTCGAATACCTGGTGACCGGTCGCGCGGCGCCGTTCCGTATCGCCGACGATATCACCGACCCGGCGTTCGAAATCGACTACAGGCTGAGCTTCCTTCCCCAGACGGACGCGTTCTATACCTTCAAGGGCTTCCTCGGCGAAAAGCGGCTCCTGCCCGGCCGCTCCGGCCCGCCCGGTGCCGACTACAATACCCTGCCGGATCGGAAACCCTGGCACCGACAAATGATCTCGTTTCACTGGCGCGAAAACGATGAAGACTATGTCCGCTGGTTCGGAGAACCCGGGCGCGGCTTCGGGAAGCTGTCCGCCCGCTTTGCCAGAATGATCGGCGGCGGGGACTGAGCGGCGTTCGGGAGCGCTAAACGGCCGCCCGTCGGTTAGCCGCAAGACACATGGCACTTATGGCGAACATGCCGGTTTTCGGTCATATTGGCGCCACCTTCTCAATAGAACGATGGCACAGAACGCGAAGATGTCCTTTACACCCAAATCTACCCTGGGGCGCGCTGCAGGCGTGATCCTGGCGGCTGCACTCCTGGCGTCCTGCGGCAGCAGCAGCGATACGCCCAAGTTGCCGCCCCAGCTTCATCTCGCCTGTCAGACGGTGAAATGCGATTGCCGGGCTCCGAGTACCAGTCTTTTCACGCAGGGAGAGACGACCGAGGTGATCTGGCGCCAGAACGGCGATGCCGCCTGCCCGCCCGGGTTCACCCTCGAACGGGCAGACGTCGACTTTCTCGGACGGCGCAAATAGCGGACCCCGGACAGCAAAACGCCCCGGACACTGCCGGGGCGTTTCGAATTCGGTAGTAAGCGTGCGCGTTAGCGCGAATAAAACTCGATGACGAGGTTCGGTTCCATCTGGACCGGATAGGGCACGTCGGCGAATTGCGGGACGCGGACGAACGTTCCCTTCAGCTTGCTGAAATCGACTTCCATGTATTCCGGCACATCGCGCTCGGTCAGCTGACCGGCTTCGAGAACCAGCGGAATGTTCCGTGATTTCTCGCGAACCTCGATCACGTCGCCTTCCTGAACCCGGTAGGACGGGATGGTGACACGCTGGCCATTGACCTTGATGTGGCCGTGATTGATGAACTGGCGCGACGCGAAGACGGTCGGCACGAATTTCATGCGATAGACCACGGCGTCAAGACGCTGTTCCAGAAGGCCGATCAGGGCTTCGACGGTATCGCCGCGCCGCTTGACCGCTTCCTGATAGGTGCGGCGGAACTGCTTTTCGGTTATGTTGCCGTAATAGCCCTTGAGCTTCTGCTTCGCCATCAGCTGGATACCGAAATCGGTGGGCTTGCGGCGGCGCTGGCCGTGCTGTCCCGGACCGTATTCGCGGGTATTCCACGGGCTCTTCGGGCGGCCCCAGAGGTTGCAGCCCAGGCGGCGGTTGATCTTGTACTTCGAGCGCACACGTTTCGACATGCGGCTTTCTCCTTCATAATTGTCCCGGTAGTCCAGTTCCGGACCTTGCCGGTGGCGGGATGGCGCGACCAAAACGGACGACATCCACATTCCCGGGAATGGCGGCGGAGTATATGGATCGGCGGCCCGATGTCAAACATTTGCTGCGCCGCAGAAAAACGCCTGTTTTTAGCGGAATTCAGCCGTTTTCAGGACCGCTTCCGATGCCGCCGCTCGGACAGTCCGGCGACGATGCCGCGCAGGGTTTTGACTTCCTGATCGCTCAGACCGGTCCGGGTGAACATATTCCGGATATTGCGCACCATGCGCGGGCGTTTTTCCGGCGGATAGAGGAATCCGCAGTCATCGAGCTCGCGCTCGAGGTGCTCGAAGAACGCAAGGAGCTCCTGGCGCGAGGCCGGCTGGCCGCTTTTGCGGGTGACCACCGAAATCGTCTCGGGATCGCCCGCCTGGAACCACTCGTAACCGATCAGCAGCACCGCCTGCCCCAGGTTGATCGACGTGTGGTCCGGGTGCACCGGCACCATGACGATGGCATCGGACAGGGCAACGTCTTCGTTATCCAGCCCCTTGGATTCGCGGCCGAACAGAATGCCGGACTTTTCGCCGGCGACGGCACTCTCCCGTACGGTCGCGGCAAGGCCGTGCGGCGCCAGGACCGGCTTTTCCATATCCCGCACGCGGGCCGTGGTGGCATACAGCCGCTGCAGGTCCTGAACGGCTTCCTCGGTGGTATCGAAAATTCGGGCCTGCTCCAGGATGCGTTCCGCGCCGGACGCCGTGTTGATCGCTTTCTGGTTGGGCCAGTCGCCTTTCGGGGATACGAGGCGCATTTCGGACAGACCGAAATTCATCATCGCGCGGGCAGCCGCGCCGATATTCTCGCCAAGCGTCGGGCGCACAAGAATGATGACGGGAGGTGTGGACACGTCTTCTTCCGTCAGGCTGGCGTCGCGCCATCGCGAAACAGTTTGTAGGTGATGGAATCCTGCAACGCGTTGTAGGACGCATCGATAATGTTGGTCGACAGGCCGATGCAGGACCAGCGCTCGTCCCTGCCGTCTGCGCTTTCTATCAGCACGCGGGTGATCGCCCCTGTCCCGTCGGTCGGCGTGAGGATACGGACCTTGTAATCGACCAGCCGCATATCGCCGAGTTCCGGATAACTTGCGAACAATACCTTGCCGAGCGCGTTGTCGAGCGCATTGACCGGGCCATTGCCCTCGGCCACTGCCATGTGATGCTCGTCGCCGACATCGACCTTTACGGTCGCTTCCGACACGGTCACCAGATCGCCATTGGCATTCCAGCGGCGTTCATCGAGCACGCGAAACGATTTCAGATTGTAGAACTCGGGCACCTCTTCGAGCGTGCGCCGGGCCAGAAGCTCGAAACTCGCTTCGGCGCCGTCATAGGCATAGCCCTCGAATTCGCGCTCCTTCACGATTTCGAGCAGGCGCGGCAGCTTCGGGTTTGCCGGGTCGATTTCGAAGCCGATCTCGCGGAACCGCGCCAGAATGTTCGCCCGCCCGGATTGATCGGAGACGACGATATGACGTTCATTGCCGACAAGGGCGGGGTCGATATGCTCATACGTCGCCGGGTCCTTCTCGACGGCGGAAACGTGCAGGCCGCCCTTGTGCGCGAATGCGGATTGGCCGACATAGGCCGCGTTCCGCGACGGCGGCCGGTTCAGCCGTTCGTCCAGCAGGCGCGATACACGGGTCAGATTTCGAAGGTCGTTGTCGGTCAATCTGGTCTCGTACCCCATCTTGAGCATCAGAGTCGGGATGATGGCCGTCAGGTTCGCATTGCCGCAGCGTTCGCCGAGACCGTTGAGCGTTCCCTGGATCTGGCGGGCGCCGGCATTGACCGCCGCCAGCGAGTTCGCGACGGCGTTTTCCGTGTCATTGTGGCAGTGAATGCCAAGATTCGATCCCGGTATATGTTCGCCGATCTCCCGCACGATGCGGTCCACCTCGTGGGGCAGCGTGCCGCCATTGGTGTCGCACAGTACCACCCATCGCGCGCCTGCGTCGTAGGCGGCCTTGATGCAGGACAGCGCGTATTCCGGATTGGCCTTGTAGCCGTCGAAGAAATGCTCCGCATCGAACAGCGCCTCGCCGGTTCGCGCCTTTGCATGCGCGATCGAGTCCGAGATCATGCGGAGGTTCTCGTCGCGCGGAATCTCGAGCGCGACATCGACATGGTAATCCCACGTCTTGCCCACCATGCACACCGCCGCGGGTTCGACATCCAGCAGGGCCGCAACCCCCGGATCGTTTTCCACCGATCGGCCCGGCCGCCGGGTCATGCCGAAAGCGGTGAATTTTGCCCGTTTCAGCTTCGGCGCATCGCGGAAAAAGGCGTCGTCGGTCGGGTTCGCCCCCGGCCAGCCGCCCTCGACATAGTCGATACCGATCGAATCCAGCGCGCGGGCCATCGCCGTCTTGTCGGCGACGGAAAAGTCGACGCCCTGCGTCTGCGCGCCGTCGCGCAACGTTGAATCGAACAGGTAAACGCGGTTGCTGTTATCCGCCATGACGTTGATTTTCCGACTAAAACCCGGCAAGGACTATCAGACCCCGCCCGGCAGGTAAAATGTTTATGCCCGTCCCCGGAACGCGTTGACGATCGGGTAACGGCGGTCGCGGCCAAAGGACCGCCCGGTAATCTTGACCCCCGGCGGCGCCTGGCGGCGCTTGTATTCCGCGCCGAGCAGCATTCGCCATATCCGCAGCACCAGCGCCCGGTCGTGACCCTCGGCGACGACCTCGTCGATGCTGAGATCGCGCTCGTTAAGCCCCTTCAGAATAGCATCGAGCTCGTCGTAGGGCGGCAGCGTGTCTTCGTCCTTCTGGTCCGGTTTCAGCTCCGCAGATGGCGGCTTGGTGATGATGTTTTCAGGCACCACGATCCCTGCCGGCCCCAGTGCGCCGGCCGGCCTGTTTGCATTGCGCCAGCGTGAGAGCTCGAACACCTTGGTCTTGTAGACATCTTTGAGGACCGAATACCCGCCGCACATATCGCCGTACAATGTCGCATAGCCGACGGACATCTCGGACTTGTTGCCGGTCGAGACAACCATCGCGCCGGTCTTGTTCGAGAGCGCCATCAGCGTCAGGCCGCGCGACCGCGCCTGGATATTCTCTTCGGTGGTATCCGCCTGCGTGCCGGCAAAGGCCTCGGCGAGCATTTCGTCGAACGCGCTCATTGCCGGGCCGATCGACACCGAATCCAGCGGCGCGCCAAGCAGCCTGCAGGCTTCGGCCGCATCGTCCAGGCTTTCCTGCGACGTATAGGGCGACGGCATCATGACGCAATGCACGGCGTCGGGGCCCAGCGCATCGGCAGCCACCGCCGCGGTCAGGGCGGAATCGATGCCGCCGGACATGCCGATCAGTACCCCGGGAAAACCGCTTTTGCGGACATAATCCCGCAGGCCCAGAACCATTGCCGAATAAATCGCGGGGTCCCCCTC
>JAYOMI010000047.1:0-6967 GCA_038120765.1 Rhodospirillaceae bacterium | reverse complement strand
GCGGGGGGTGGCGGTCGGTTTCGGCGCAGATCCATTTATCTCCGTCGCGCGACCATTCGGTTATCTGAACGCCGGATTCCCAGGCAGGCATCTGCGCGCGCAGCGATGCATCGGCGCCGATCACGAAGGATGCGCCGTCGAATACCAGTTCGTCCTGTCCGCCGACCTGATTGACGTAGATCAGCGGCATCCGGCATTCGGTCGCCCGCGCCACCGCCAGGTTCAGCCGCGTATCCCATTTATCCTGCTCGTAGGGCGAGCCGTTGAGCACCGTCAGGATCTCTGCGCCGGATTCTTCGAGGCACTCAGCCACGTCAACGGTCCACATGTCCTCGCAGACCATCACGCCGAGGCGGACGCCCCGGAAATTGACAGGTCCGGGCAGAGGGCCCGCGTCGAACACGCGTTTTTCGTCGAACACGCCGTAATTGGGCAGGTCGTGCTTGTAGCGTTTCGTCGCAATTTCACCGCCGTCGAGCAGCAGGGCGGCATTGTAGAGCTTGCCGTCTTCAACCCAGGGCGCGCCGATAAGCAACGCGGGCCCGCCATCCGCCGTCTCGGCGGCAAGCGCCGTGACTGCGCGCTCGATCGTTTGCTGAACGATGGGGCGGACAACGAGGTCTTCCGGCGGGTAACCGCAGACCACCAGTTCGCTCGCGACGACCAGATCGGCCCCTGCCGCGGCCGCCTCGGCGCGGGCCTCCCGTATAAGGCCGATATTCCCGTCAATGTCGCCGACGACCGGATTCAACTGCGCGAGCGCAATGGTAAGAGTGTCCGTCATATCGGGCGCAGCAGGTCCTATTCCGCCGCCTCGCGGACGGACCCGTTCTGCCGTTCGCCATCGCGCTTCGACTTCAGGTGTTCGCCGACGAGAAACGCGAGTTCAAGCGACTGCGACGCGTTGAGACGCGGATCGCAATGGGTGTGGTAGCGGTCGGACAGCCCTTCGTCGGTGATCGCCTGTGCGCCGCCGGTGCACTCGGTCACGTTCTGGCCGGTCAGTTCGATATGAACGCCGCCGGCATGGGTGCCCTCTGCTTCGTGAACGGCGAAGAACCCGCGCACTTCGTCCAGAATCTGGTCGAACGGACGGGTTTTGTAGCCGCTCTGCGCCTTGATCGTATTGCCGTGCATGGGATCACACGTCCAGACGACATTCTTGCCCTCGCGGGCGACCGCCCGCACGAGTTCGGGCAGCTTTTCCTCGACCTTGTCGTGGCCCATACGGCTGATCAGGACCAGCCGGCCCGGATCGTTCCGTGGATTCAGCGCATCGATCAGCTCAAGCAGGCCGTCCGGCGTCTGGCTCGGCCCGGTCTTCAGGCCGATTGGATTGGCGATACCCCTCATGAATTCGACGTGGCCGCTGTCCAGCTGACGGGTCCGGTCGCCGATCCACAGCAGATGCGCCGATGTATCGTACCAGTCGCCCGACGTGGAATCGACGCGGGTCATCGCTTCTTCGTAGCCGAGAAGCAGGGCTTCATGGCTTGTATAGAAATCGGTTTCGCGCAGCTGGGGCGCGACTTCCGGGGTCAGCCCGCAGGCGGCCATGAAGGTCATCGCTTCGTCGATGCGGTCGGCGAGTTCGCTGTATTTCTCCGCCTGGACGCCGGAAGACACGAATTCGAGGTTCCAGCGGTGGACTTCTGCAAGGTTTGCATAGCCGCCCTGCGCGAAGGCCCGCAGCAGGTTCAGCGTCGCCGCCGACTGGTTATAGACCTGGATCATCCGTTCGGGATCCGCCGCCCGGCCGGCCTCCGTGAACGCCATGTCGTTAATCATGTCGCCGCGGTAGCTCGGCAGCGTCACGCCATCGATCTCTTCGACATCGGACGAGCGCGGCTTGGCGAACTGTCCGGCCAGGCGGCCGACCTTTACCACGGGCTTTCCGGACGCGAATGTAAGGACAACCGCCATCTGCAGCAGAACCCGGAGGGTATCCCGGATATTGTTGGGATGGAATTCGGCGAAACTCTCGGCGCAGTCTCCGCCCTGTAGAAGAAAAGCCTTTCCCTCGGCCACGGCCGCAAGCTGCGACCGCAGTTTCCTTGCCTCCCCGGCAAAGACCAGCGGCGGATAATTACGGAGCTTCTTCTCGGCGGCGTCCAGCGCATCCGTATCCGGATATTCCGGCACCTGTACGATGGGCTTTTTGCGCCAGCTATCGGGCGACCAGTTCCCCGACATGATAATCCTCACTCATTCAAAATTCCTGAGGCTCGCGTATACGCCGTTTGGATGACCATTTCCAGCAAAACCGCAGAAAGCGCCAATCCGTCAGATCGCCGGGAGACCGGCCCAACGGCGCCTGATCTATTCCACCGCCTGCGCGGCCTCCGGCTCGGGAACCGGTTCGCGCATCGTGACGAATTCCTCCGCCGCAGTCGGGTGGATACCGACCGTCGCGTCGAACTGGGCCTTGGTCGCCCCGCATTTCAGCGCGATGCCGAGCCCCTGCGTGATTTCCCCCGCGTCGGGACCGACCATATGGCACCCGACCACCCGGTCCGACGCCTTGTCCACAATCAGCTTCATCATCGTCTGTTCGGTCGATCCGGTGAGGGTGTCCTTGAGGCCCCGGAAGGTCGACCGGTAAATTTCGACGTCGCCGTACTTTGCCCGGGCATCCTCCTCGGTCAGCCCGACGGTGCCAATGGGCGGGTCGGAGAACACGGCGGTTGGAATATCGGCATAATCCATTTTCTGGCGCGTTCCCTTGAACAGGTTCGACGCAAGTTTCATCGCCTCGCCGATGGCGACCGGCGTAAGCTGATAGCGGTCGATGATATCGCCGAGCGCGTAGATGTTGTCGACGCTGGTCTGGAAATAATCGTCGACGACAATCGCGCCGTCATCGTTCAGTTTCACGCCCACCTCTTCAAGCCCCATATTCCGCGTATTGGGTACCCGGCCGATCGCATAGAGCACCTGGTCGTACTGATGCACTTCGCCGTTGCTCATGGTCACGTCGAGCCCGCCGTCGACTTTCTCGATCCGGTCGATAATCGTATTCCAGATGAAGCCGACGCCCTTCTTTTCCATCTCCGAGGCAAGATGGGTACGCACGTCCATATCGAAGCCGCGCAGTATCCTGTCGCCGCGGTAGATGAGTGTGGTTTCCGCGCCATAGCCGTTGAAGATTCCGGCGAATTCGACCGCGATATAACCGCCGCCGACGACCAGCACACGGTCGGGGCGTTCTTCCAGATAGAACGCATTGTCGGACACGATGGCATGTTCGAAGCCCGGCGTGTTCCAGACCTGCGGTTTGCCGCCGGTCGCGATCAGAATCTTGTCCGCCGTCACCTTTTCGCCGCCGACATCCAGCGTATGGGCATCGACCAGCGTCGCCCGGGCCTCGTACAGGGTCACATTATTGTTGGCGAGTATGTTGCGATAGATGCCGTTGAGACGCTCGATCTCCCGGTTCTTGTTCTCGATCAAGCGCGACCAGGTCAGCGTCGGTTCCGGGAAGTCCCAGCCATAGGCCGACGCTTCCTTCGCCGCGTGAGCGTAATGCGAGCCATAGGAAAACAGCTTCTTCGGGATACAGCCGACATTCACGCAGGTGCCGCCGAGAAAGCATTCCTCGGCCACGGCAACCCGCGCGCCGTGCGACGCCGACATACGCGAAGCCCGGACCCCGCCGGACCCCGCACCGATGACAAAAAGATCGTAATCGTAGTCAGCCATATAAAACGCCTGTCAGCGGCGGGCCCGGACAGGCCCGCCCCGGTTTTCAAACAATCGCGCCGGTCGCGCCGGCAAATATCAGGCCCCGATGCCGCCGATCAGGCCATACTTGATTTCGAGATAATCCTCTATACCGTACTTGGAGCCTTCGCGGCCGGTGCCGGATTCCTTCATGCCGCCGAAGGGCGCGACCTCGGTCGAGATAATGCCTTCATTGACGCCGACGATGCCGTATTCGAGGCCTTCCATCACCCGCCAGACCCGGCCGATATCGCGGCTGTAGAAATAGGCGGCAAGGCCGAACTCGGTGTCGTTCGCCATCTGCAGGGCCTGTTCCTCCGTTTCGAACCGGTAGAGCGGCGCGACCGGGCCGAAGGTCTCTTCCCGGGTCACCTTCATGTCGGTGTTCACGTCGGCAAGGACCGTCGGCTGGAAGAACGTGCCGCCCAGATCGTGGCGCGACCCGCCGGAAATAACCCTGGCGCCCTTGGCGACGGCATCCTGGATGTGTTCCTCGACCTTCTCGACCGCGGCCATGTCGATCATCGGGCCCTGTTCGGTTTCGCCCTTGAGGCCGTCGCCGACCCGCATTTCCTCGACAGCGGCGGCGAGTTTCTTCGAGAATTCCTCGTAGACGCCGTCCTGCACCAGCAACCGGTTGGCGCAGACGCAGGTCTGACCGGTGTTGCGGAACTTGGACGCCATCGCGCCGAGCACCGCTTCGTCGATATCGGCGTCATCGAAAACGATGAACGGCGCGTTGCCGCCAAGCTCCATCGAGGTCTTTTTAACGGTGCCGGCGCATTGCTCCATGAGCAGCTTGCCGATCTCGGTGGAGCCGGTGAAGGTGAGCTTGCGGACGATGGGGTTGGACGTCATCTCGCCGCCGATCGCCCCGGAAGAGCCGGTCACGACACTGAACACACCGGCGGGAACGCCTGCGCGCTCGGCAAGTTCGGCCAGCGCAAGCGCGGAATACGGCGTCGCGGTGGCCGGTTTGACGACCATCGTGCAGCCGGCGGCCAGCGCCGGTCCGCATTTCCGCGTGATCATCGCCGACGGGAAATTCCACGGCGTGATCGCCGCACAGACGCCGATGGGCTCCTTCGTCACGACAATGCGCTTGCCGGGGGCGTGCTGCGGGATGGTATCGCCATAGACGCGCTTGCCTTCTTCGGCGAACCATTCGATGAAGGAGGCCGCATAGACGATTTCGCCCATGGATTCTCTCAGCGGCTTGCCCTGCTCCGCGGTCATCATTTTGGCGAGGTCTTCCTGGTTTTCCATCATCAGGTCGAACCATTTGCGCAGGATGGTCGCGCGCTCCTTCGCCGTCTTGGCGCGCCACGCGGGATAGGCCGCATTCGCCGCTTCGATTGCCCGGCGGGTCTCATCCGCTCCCATTTTCGGGATCGTGCCCAGCACCTCGCCCGATGCCGGGTTGGTGACGTCGATGGTCTCTTTCGAATCCGCGGCGACCCATTTGCCGTCGATATAGCAGGCTTCCCGGAAAAGCGTCGGGTCCTTTAGTTCAAGCGATGCAGACATGTGTGTTTCTCCCTCTTGTCGGCAGACAGCCGAATACAGCAACGTTTAATCCGTCAATTAGATCTTTGTTGGGCCGAGTATACCGGCGCGGCGCCGGCGAGTCAGCCGCGACGCCCCCGGCCCCTATTCCACCGTGACCGACTTCGCCAGGTTCCGCGGCTGGTCGACATCCGTCCCCTTCAGCACGGCCACGTGATAGGCCAGCAACTGGATCGGCACCGTGTAGAGGATCGGGGCCACGAACGGGTCCACCGTCGGCAGTTCGATCGTCGCCGCGGCCATGTTTCCGAGCTTTTCGATCCCCGCCTTGTCGGACAGGAAGATCACCCGCCCGCCGCGCGCGATCACTTCCTGCATGTTGGATGCCGTCTTGTCGAACAGCTCGTCCGACGGCGCGATGACGATGACCGGCACCTGTTCGTCGATCAGCGCGATGGGGCCGTGCTTCATTTCGCCAGCCGCATAGCCTTCGGCGTGGATGTAGGAAATTTCCTTCAGCTTCAGCGCCCCTTCGAGGGCGATTGGATAGCTGGTGCCGCGGCCGAGATAAAGCACGTCGCGCGCCTCGGCGATATCCTGGGCGATAGCCGCCAGATGCTCGTCGTGATTGAGGATTTCGACCGCGCGCGCCGGCACCTCGGTCAACGCGCCAACCAGACGGGCTTCCTCCGTCGCGGAAATCTGGCCGCGCGCGCGCGCCATGACGATGGTCAACGATGCCAGAACGGTAAGCTGCGTGGTGAAGGCCTTGGTAGAGGCCACGCCGATCTCCGGTCCCGCCACGGTGCGCAGCACGGCGTCGGATTCACGCGATATGGCGCTTTCCGGCACGTTGACGATGGACAGGATCACTTGTTTCTGGCCGCGCGCATACCGCAGGGCGGCCAGGGTGTCGATGGTTTCGCCGGATTGCGAGAGGAACACCGCGAGACCGTCGTCCGGCATGGCGGCGGCGCGATAGCGGAATTCGGAAGCGATATCGACCTCGACCGGCACCCGGGCCAGCTGCTCCAACCAGTATTTCGCGGTCATGCAGGCGTAATAGGAGGTGCCGCAGGCGATCAGCGTCACCTTGGACACGGCGGCGAGATCAATGGCGAGGTCGGGCAGGGTCAGTTTGCGGTCGGCCTGACTGACGTAGTTGTGCAGGGTGTCGCCGATGACCTGCGGCTGCTCATAGATTTCCTTGAGCATGAAATGCCGATAACCGGCCTTGCCGATGGCGGCGCCCGAGTGTTCGGTCAGGCGCACCTGGCGGGTCACCTCGTCGCCGGCCAGGTCATAGACGGTGGCGCCATTGTCGTTGATGACCGCCCAGTCGCCGTCTTCCAGGTACATGATCTGCTTGGTCAGCGGTGCCAGGGCCAGCGCATCGGAACCGAGAAACATCTCGCCCTCGCCGAAGCCGACAGCGAGCGGGCTGCCGAGGCGCGCGCCGATCATTAGGCCATGATGGCCGGCGAAGACAATGCCGAGCGCGAAGGCGCCCTCCAACCGTTTCAAGGTTTCATGCGTCGCCTGCGCCGGCGCCATGCCGGCTTCCAGATTGTGCGTGATCATGTGGGCAATGACCTCGGTGTCGGTCTCCGACGCCAGTTCACGGCCGTCCTCTTCCAGCTCGGCGCGCAGTTCCTGAAAATTCTCGATAATACCGTTGTGCACCAACGCGACCCGGTCGGTGGCATGCGGGTGGGCGTTGATTTCGTTGGGAACCCCATGG
>JAYOMI010000046.1:20879-27546 GCA_038120765.1 Rhodospirillaceae bacterium | reverse complement strand
AATACAAGCCGCTTATTCGCGGATAGATCGCAATACTAACGTCTTCGGGATGGGGCAAGGCCGGCGGATAAATCCGCCGGTAAATGTCAGTCGGATCCGGTCTTGCGGCGCAGCGCCTTGATGAGACCATCGACCTTGCCACCGTTCTGGCGAATGACGGCGGCGAATTCGTCCCGCTGGGTCACGCTCATGCTGATGCCTTCGACCATCACGTCGACGATCTTGTGCTCGTCATCTTTCGACTGGACCCGCCAGTTGATCTTGACTGGCGGCTTTCCCGGTATTTCGATTTCCGACAAAACCAAAGCCTGTGCGGCAGATATTTCTCTCGCATCGATGACGTTCAGCTTCTGGCCGCTCAAATCCTGGAAACGGTTGGCATAGGCCTGGATCACGAATTTCTCGAACAGTGCGACGAATTCTTTCTGTTCTTCCTCGCTCGAAGTCCGCCAGTAGCGGCCAAGCGTGAACCGGGCGATTCTGGGAAGATCGAAAGCTTCATTCAGCAATATGCGAAATCGTTCCGCGCGCTCGTCCGATGTCAGGCCGGGTTCGCTGAGCGAAGCAAAAGCCTTGTCGCCCATTTGCTTGACGAAGTCAGCCGGCGTAGAAGCCTGCACAGGCGCTGCGTACGCGACGACAAGGAAAAATAGAGCGCCAAGCGCTGCTCTGAGCGGCGATCCTGTCATCTATTTTTCCGACGAAAGTGCTTTGCTTTGCTGGCCGTCGGGTTTTTGAGGCATGACAGAGAGCCCGCCGGGAACCGGGGAACCGGAGGCAGGCGCACCATTGCGGATTTCATCGGCGCGCCGCTGCCGGTAGAGGCTGCGGATTGCGGCATAGAAATCGAGAGAATTCTTTTCCAGATCGTTGATCTGGTCGTAATGCCGGGCACGCCTGTCAACCGCGGTGCCGACGGCTCTGCCAATCCTGAACTCGAAAGGCGTCAACCATGTGAAAGGATCCATCAGGCTGTCCGCAAGAATGCCGATGCCGTCACGCGGGTTCGAGGGGCCGAATATCGGCAGAACCAGATAGGGGCCGTCATCGACATCCCAGGTCGCCAGGGTCTGTCCGAAATCTTCGGTATGCTCCTGCATGCCGATCTCGCCCGCGAGGTCGTTAATGCCCAGGATGTCGAATTCATCGTGAAGCGCATCAGCGTGTTTCCGGCCCGCTCGAACTCGCCCTGCAGGAGGTCGTTCGCGAAGATGACGGGCCCACGCAGGTTCGCCAGGAAATTTGTCACATTGGTCTGAAGAGGGTCGGGAACGGTTTCTTTATAGACATAGGCGACGGGCTTCAGGATCGCCTTGTCCAGCGCGAGATTGAACTGAAGCATCGCCCGGTTAAAAGGCTCATACGGATCATTGGTTTCATCGAAAGCGGCGATCGCAGCCTGATCACCGGCTGGCGGCGGCGTTGCGCAGCCCGCGGCAAGAAACCCGATAAAGGTGGCAGTCGCTGCCAAGCGGGCAGCACGCCCGGACATTATCCCAACTACTTTCACAATCCACCTCGCCCTTCGTCCACATTGCTTACTAAACACGTGATTTCAAAGGCCTGCCCCACCTTCGGACCTGACACTAAGGCAATTCTCGAATCGATACAATTCTACCGATTCATTTACCTCGCCATGTCGCGTCCGACTACTACCTGCCGAACGATAGGAATATCACGTAAACACTGCCTTAACGGCAGTGCTCTATTATGCCTAACTGACTATTAACCTGCCGTCCCGACGAACCGAGCGAGACCAAACTGACCCTTTGAAACAGATACTTCGCTCAATATCAATCCTCAGGACCCCGTTTCGCGAAAAGTTGACTTTCTGTCGCGGTAGCGAAGATACCGGATTGAGTTCGTCGAATGGTAGGGATATAAAAATATCTTTATATCTTAATTTCCGTATTCAAACAGTATCGGAGCGGCAGCGCCTGTGGAGAAACTCCTTAATCGATTGAAAGCGGTGGCAGAGCCCACGCGGCTGCGCATTCTGGCCATATGTGCGCAGGGGGAACTGACGGTGAGTGAACTCACGCACATCCTCGGACAGAGCCAGCCCCGGGTGTCGCGTCATCTGAAACTGCTCTGCGATGCAGGATTGCTGAACCGTTTTCAGGAAGGTGCATGGGTTTTCTACCGGCTCGCAGACCGGGCTGGATCTCAGGCTTGTGCACTGTGCATGCAGATCATCAGCCTTATCCCCGAAAACGATTCCCAGGTTAAACGCGATATGCTGCGACTGGCGGATGTCCGCCGGGCACGTCACGAACTGGCAGACGCTTATTTCCGCGAAAATGCGAGCCAGTGGGACCAGATCCGGTCGATGCATGTCGATGATCTGCAGGTCGAGGCAACGCTGCTTGCAGCCCTTCCTGACGATGACGAAAAGACGCTGATCGATATCGGCACCGGAACAGGCCGCATTCTTGAACTGATGGCGCCACGCGTTGCCCGCGGCATCGGTGTGGATTCATCGCGCGAGATGCTCGCTCTGGCGCGGTCGCGGCTCGATTCTTTCAATGCCGGCAATTGCCAGGTGCGTCAGGGCGATATGTACCAACTGCGGGAGGACGATGCCGTATTCGATATCGCGATCCTGCATCAGGTACTGCACTACGCCGATGACCCGGCGGCGGTCGTCACCGAAGCGGCGAGAGTTCTGGCACCCGGCGGCACGCTGGCGATCGTCGATTTTGCGCCCCATGACATCGAGGGGCTCCGGGATCTCCATGCCCACCGGCGTCTCGGCTTCGGCGACACAGAAATTGCTGCCCTGTTCGAGGATGCCGACATGCTGGCGGTCGAAACCCACGACCTGCCCGGTGACCCGCTGACGGTCAAGATCTGGATCGGCAGAAAAACGGGCGAAGGGGCTGTGGGCGGCGATGTCCGTCCCCCGCTGTCCGCGGCGGTGAGCACCGGCCTTTCCGCCGGCGGAGAGACCGTCCGATGACTGACTCCGCCCTGAATATTTCATTCGAATTTTTCCCGCCCAAAACCGACAAGATGGCGGAAACTCTCTGGCAGTCGGTGAAGCGGCTGGAACCGCTGGCGCCGCGTTTCGTTTCGGTAACCTACGGCGCCGGCGGAACAACCCGGGAGCGCACGCATAATACGGTGACCCGGATAAACTCGGAGACATCGCTTTCCGCGGCGGCGCACCTGACCTGTGTGGATGCGACGCGCGAAGAGGTAAACCGGGTCGCCCGGGAATATTGGGATGCAGGTATCCGGCATATCGTTGCCCTGCGGGGAGACGCGCCGGACGCCGCCGCCGGCTATACGCCTTGTCCGGGTGGCTACGATTATGCATCGGACCTTGTAGCGGGACTGCGGGATGTCGGGGATTTTGAAATCAGCGTCGCCGCCTATCCCGAGGTTCACCCGGAATCCGCCAGCATTTCAGACGACCTCGACAATCTGAAACGCAAACTCGATGCAGGCGCGATACGGGCGATCACGCAGTATTTCTTCGAGGCGGAGGTGTATCTGCGTTTCGTGGAGCGTGTCCGGAAGGCGGGTATCGATGTCGAGATCGTCCCCGGGATCCTGCCGGTTACCAATTTTGCACAGGTCCGGAAATTCAGCGCGATGTGCGGAGCGACCGTGCCGGGATGGATGGCCGATCTGTTCGAGGGCCTCGACGACGACCCCGAGACCCGCCGGCTGGTCGCGGCGACCACCGCCGCCGAACAGTGTCGGACCCTTCAGGCCGAGGGGGTCGACGCATTCCATTTCTATACCCTCAACAGGGCCGATTTATCTTTTGCTATCTGCCACATCCTGGGCGTTCGTCCGGGCAGTGCCGACAAGTCGCAGGAAACAGACTAATGAACTTCGAGAATACAAGAGTTTTGCGTGACGCGGTCGACCATGCCGGCGGGATGACGACGGAAAAGCCCCGGTTGCGGCAACCCGACCGAACCGAAGAGCTCCGCAGGCTGCTGGAGAGCAGAATTCTTGTGATCGACGGGGCGATGGGAACCATGATCCAGTCCTACAAACTGGACGAAGCCGATTATCGGGGCGACCGGTTCGCCGGCCACGCCTTCCCCCAGAAAGGGAACAACGACCTGCTGACGCTGACACGCCCCGATGTCATCGGGGAAATTCACCGGCAGTTCGTCGATTCCGGGGTCGATATCCTGGAGACAAATACCTTCAATTCCTCCGCGATCGCGATGGCGGATTACGGGATGGAAGAGCAGGTCTACGAACTCAACTATGCGGCGGCGAGGCTTGCGCGCGGGGTTGCTGACAAGAAGACGGCCGAGACGCCTGACAAACCCCGTTTCGTCGCCGGAGTCATCGGTCCGACCAACCGGACCTCGTCAATTTCGCCAGATGTGAATGATCCGGGATATCGCAACACGACCTTCGGCGAACTGGTCGATGTCTACACGGAATCAGTCACCGGACTGGTCGATGGCGGTGCCGACATTTTGCTGATCGAGACCGTGTTCGACACGTTGAACGCGAAGGCCGCGATTTTCGCCATCCTGCAGTTTTTCGATGAAGCCGGTCTCAGGCTGCCGATATTTATCTCCGGCGCCATCACGGATGCGAGCGGCAGGACCCTCACGGGTCAGACGACGGAAGCGTTCTGGAATTCGATCGCCCATGCGGAACCCCTGGTCGTCGGTCTGAACTGCTCGCTGGGCGCGCAGGAACTGCGGCCCTACCTGCAGGAACTGTCACGCATGGCCGGGACGTTCGTGTCCTGTCATCCGAATGCGGGCCTGCCGAATGCTTTCGGCGAATACGACCAGACGCCCGAGGAAATGCAGGAGATCATGAGCGATTTCGCCGCCAACGGGTTCGTCAATCTGATCGGCGGTTGCTGCGGGACGACGCCGGATCACACCCGCCTGCTGGTGGAACACGCCGCGACTCATCCGCCCCGCCAGGTGCCGGAGATTGAAATCCGCTGCCGTCTGAGCGGCCTGGAGCCTTTGAATATCGGGCCCGACACCCTGTTCGTGAATGTCGGCGAACGCACCAATGTGACCGGCTCCGCGCGGTTCGCCAAACTGATCAAGGAAGGCGATTTTGATAGTGCTCTGGAAGTTGCCCGCCAGCAGGTCGCCAACGGCGCGCAGATCGTTGACATAAACATGGACGAAGGATTGATCGATTCCGAGGCTGTGATGGTGCGGTATCTGAACCTTCTGGCGGCGGAACCCGATATCTCGCGCGTGCCGGTCATGATCGATTCCTCAAAATGGTCGGTTATCGAGGCAGGCCTGCGCTGCGTCCAGGGCAAGGGCGTCGTCAACTCGATCAGCATGAAAGAGGGCAAGGAGGTTTTCCTCGCGCAAGCGAAACGGGTGCGCTGGTACGGGGCGGCTGTGGTGGTGATGGCATTCGATGAAGACGGTCAGGCCGATACGGCCGACCGCAAGGTCGAAATCTGCACCGAGTCCTACAAGCTCCTGACCAAAGAAGCCGGATTTGCGCCGCAGGACATTATTTTCGATCCGAACATCTTTGCGGTCGCGACCGGCATCGAGGCGCACAACAACTATGCCGTCGACTTCATCGAGGCGACGGCGAGGATCAAGGAAACCCTGCCGCATGTGCATGTCTCCGGGGGGCTGAGCAATATTTCATTCTCTTTCCGCGGCAACGACCCCGTGCGCGAAGCCATGCATTCGGCATTTCTCTATCACGCTATTCGCGCCGGCATGGATATGGGAATCGTGAATGCCGGCCAGTTGACGGTCTATGAGGATATTCCGGCCGATTTCCGCGAACTGGTGGAGGATGTGCTGCTCAACCGTCGCGAGGATGCGACAGAGCGTCTTGTCGATGCGGCGGAATCGTTCAAAGGCGAGAAGAAAGAGCGCATCGAGGACCTGTCCTGGCGCGAGAAACCGGTGGGCGAGCGGCTGGCCCATTCTCTGGTCAACGGGATTGCGGATTATATCGTCGAGGATACCGAAGCTGCGCGACAGCAGGCGGACCGGCCGCTGCACGTCATCGAAGGCCCGCTGATGGACGGCATGAACGTCGTTGGCGATCTCTTCGGCGCGGGCAAGATGTTTCTGCCCCAGGTCGTCAAGAGTGCGCGGGTGATGAAACAGGCGGTGGCCTATCTGATCCCGTTCATCGAGGACGACAAGCGCGAAGGCGAGGAGACGAAAGCCAAGGGCAAGATCCTGATGGCCACCGTGAAAGGCGACGTCCACGATATCGGCAAGAACATCGTCGGCGTCGTGCTCCAGTGCAACAATTACGAGGTCATCGATCTCGGCGTGATGGTCCCGACCCAGAAAATCATCGAGACCGCGCGGGATGAGAAGGTCGATATTATCGGCCTCAGCGGACTGATTACGCCGTCTCTCGATGAAATGGTGCATGTCGCTGCCGAGATGGAGCGTGCGGGTTTCAAGATTCCGCTGATGATTGGCGGTGCGACCACGTCGAAAATCCACACCGCCGTGCGTATCGAGCCCGCCTATTCCGGCACGACCATCCATGTGCTGGATGCATCGCGCGGGGTCGGCGTCGCCTCGAACCTATTAAGCGACGACCTCAGCGAAGAGTTTGTCAAAAAAATCCGTGCGGAGAACGAAGACGCCCGCCGGCGCCACACTGCCAAGGACAGCGCCGGACGTGCGCTCAGTCTCGAAGAGGCACGGGCCAACAAGGCCGATATCGA
>JAYOMI010000046.1:4340-20869 GCA_038120765.1 Rhodospirillaceae bacterium | reverse complement strand
CCTGGCAGCCGACACCGCCCGCAATGCCCGGCGTACATGTTCTCGACGACTACTCGCTCGCCGAATTACGGGACCGGATCGACTGGACGCCGTTTTTCCGGGCCTGGGAACTGATCGGCACGTATCCGGCAATCCTTGAAGACGACATCGTCGGCGAGACCGCGACGGCCCTGTTCGAAGACGCGGAGCGCATGCTGGACCGGATCATCGAGGAAAAATGGCTCAAGGCGCGGGGCGTGTACGGCCTGTTCCCGGCAAATTCGGACGGAGCCGAGAGTATCGCGATATATGCAGATGAAGACCGCACGGAAGTCATCTCGCATTTCCATACCATCCGCCAGCAGATTAAGAGAGACGGCGGGGCGCAGAAAACGCGGGCGAATTTCGCGCTTGCAGACTTTGTCGCCCCGGCGGACTCCGGCGTCGGCGATTACATCGGAGCATTTGCGGTGACAGCGGGGATCGGCATCGACGAACATGTCGCCCGCTATGAAGCGGCGAACGACGATTACAATGCGATCCTGCTGAAGGCGCTGGCCGACAGGCTGGCCGAGGCGTTTGCGGAGCGCCTTCATGAACGCGTGCGCACCGAGTTCTGGGGCTACGCGCCGGGCGAAAGCCTGGATAATACGGCCCTTATCAAAGAGGCCTATCAGGGGATCCGTCCGGCCCCGGGCTATCCGGCCTGTCCCGATCATACCGAGAAGGAAGGCCTGTTTTCGCTGCTTCAGGCGACTGACAAGGTCGGGATCGAGCTGACCGAGAGTTTTGCAATGCTGCCGACCGCGGCCGTGTCGGGGTTTTACATCGCCCATCCCGAGGCGCGTTTCTTCGGCACCGGGAAAATTGCAAAAGATCAGGTAGAGGATTATGCACGTCGCAAGGGGATGGACCTTGCCACCGCGGAGCGGTGGCTGTCGCCTGTCCTCGGCTATGAAAGAGAAACACCGACGAGGGCTATATCGTGAAGACCGCAGGCGCCAAGCGCCTTATCCAGAAAGCGCTGGCATCAGGCCATGGCGCATTATCCGAATATGACAGCAAACGTCTTCTTTCTGCGTACGGGGTGCCGGTCACCCGCGAGAAGCTCGTCAAAACCGCCGCGGAAGCGAAAAAGGCCGCTGACACACTGGGCTATCCCGTCGTCCTGAAGGGCTGCGCCCATGACCTGTTGCACAAGACGGAAGCCGGCCTGGTCGCGGTCGGGCTCGGCTCCGGGCGTGACGTCACAGACGCTTTCAAGAAACTTTCCGGGCGTGCAGGTCCGGATTTTGCCGGCGGGTACCTGGTCCAGGAAATGGTCAAGGGAAGCCGCGAACTGATGATCGGTATGATCCGGGATGAGCAGTTCGGCCCGTCGGTGATGTTCGGCCTTGGCGGTATTTTCACCGAAGTGCTTGAAGATGTCTCTTTCCGGCTTGCGCCGCTGACCCTGAGCGATGCGCGCGAGATGATGAATGAAATCCGGGCAACACGCATTCTCGATGCGGTGCGGGGCATGCCGCGGGTGGATCGGGCAGCGCTCGCCCGCGCAATCGTCGGGGTTGGCAAAGCCGCCGCCGATAATCCGGAAATCGCCGAGATCGATATCAATCCGCTGATCATAACCGGCGCCAGCCCCGTCGCGGTTGACGGCCTTGTCATTCTCAAAGCTGCGGGAGAGGCCAAATGACGGCGAAGAGAGATCTCAAACGGTTCTTCGCGCCCCGCAATGTGGCGGTCATCGGCGCGTCGGCGACGAAGGGGCGGCCCGGTCGTGTTGTCATCGAGAACATGCGTGCCAATGGGTATGCCGGAAACATCTATCCGGTGAACCCCCGCGGGGGAAGGTTGCTGGGGCTGAAAGTCTACAAGACCATCGAAGACCTGCCGTCCGGTATCGATCTTGCGATCGTGATTCTGCCCGCAATGGCGACGCCGCAGGCGGTGCGCGACTGCGCTGCGCGAAAGATCGGATCGATCGTTCTGGTCGCCGGCGGATTCGCCGAAGTCGATCATGCCGGCGAAGACCTGCAGGAAGATCTTGCGCGGGCGGCGCGGGAGACGGGCGTGCGGGTGCTCGGTCCCAACACGGCGGGCCATATCTCAACGCCTGCCGATTTTACGTCCAGCTTCTTTCCGCTTGGCGAAATTCCGAAGGGCGGCATTTCCTATGTGGCGCAGACCGGCAATTTCACCGGCGCCATGATGAAGCACATCATGTCGGCGGAGAATTACGGCGTAGCGCGGTGCATCGGTCTCGGCAACACGGTCGATATCGACGAGACCGACGTTTTCGAGTTTCTGGCGACCGATAAACATACGGACGCGATTTTCTTCTATCTCGAAAGCCTGCGGCGTCCGCGCGATTTTATCGAGATCGCGCGCAAGGTCACCCCGAAGAAACCGGTGATCCTGCTGAAGGGCGGGGCAACGCCGGACGGGGCGGCGGCCGCGCTGTCGCATACCGCGTCGCTCGGCTCGGACGACCGGATACTGGATGGCGCCCTGCGCCAGGCCGGTGTCGTGCGCATCGAGGAATTCTCGCATCTATTCCTTGCGGCAAAAGCGGTCGCGCGGATGCCGGTACCGGCGGGGAACAGGGTGGGGTTCGTATCGCCCTCGGGAGCGTTTATCGTGCATATCAGCGATTTGTGCCGCCAGCGGCTGAACCTTGCTTTTCCGAAGCTGACCAAAAAGACAATGGACCGGCTGAAGGAGATCAGCCCGCCGTTTATCCGGCTGAGCAATCCCGTGGATATTTTTCCGAGCGCGACCGTGCATGGCATGGAGTTTGCCTATCGCGAAGCGATGGAAGCTGTGTTCAGGGATCCGAATGTCGATGCTGTCGTGTCGATCATGATTCTCACCCGGGAACTCGGCATGCCCTCGCTCGATTTCATCCCGGAACTTGCCGTCAAATACCCGAAGAAGCCTCTCTATATTTCCTTCAGCGGTGATCATGACTGCAACGAGGAAGCCAAGGCCTTTCTGGAGCCGCGCGGCGTGCCGACGTTCCCGCTGATAGAGGATGCCTTCAAGGCACTGGATATCGTGGTCCGGGCCCGGAAGGCATTGAAGTCCTGATGGATGCGGCGGCCCTTCCGGTCATCTGGCGGGAGAGCGTTCGCAGCGACTGGTGCGATTACAACGGCCATCTGAACATGGCCTATTATGTGCTGATCTTCGATCATGCGACGGACGTGTTTCATGACAGTCTCGGTCTCGATAAACCCTATCGGGAGGCGACCGGCTGCTCTACTTTCGCGGTCGAGACGCATACCTCATATCTTGCCGAGGTGCTGGGAGGCGACGAGGTTTCGGTGAGAACCCAGCTTCTCGACCATGACGAAAAGCGGCTCCACTATTTTCACCGGATGTATCATGCGGAGAAGGGTTTTCTGTCCGCCACGACGGAGGTAATGACGGTTCACGTCGATCTGGGCGTCCGCAAAGTCACGCCGATGCCGGATGCAATCTGTCGCAAGGCGGCTGAAATACGGGCATTGCACAGCGATATCCCGGCGCCTGAACAGCAGGGCCGCACAATCGGTATCCGGCGGAAATAGACCGGGGGCGGAAATTTGGGCTTTTCGCAGAACACCCGGCGCGATACACCTATAGAGATGGCTTTCAAACGATTGAATCCATGTTGTAATTTGTCGGTCAACGCACCACCTTTGACGGGTGGTCCGGCGTGACAGGCAAGACTTTGCTCGAGCCGTTCTACAGGTTTATCCGCAACCAGCAGCTTATTCTTATCCTGCTCGCGGTGCTGACGGGCTCAGCCGCATCGCTCGGCGCAATCGTCTTCCGGGAATCTATTGTTCTCATACAAACGGTGACTTTCGGCGCATCGCTTGAACAAATGTCCGAATTTATAGCGGACATGCCTGGCTGGCAGGTTGTTCTTGTCCCGACGGCGGGCGGTCTGTTGGTGGGTCTGATGGTGCATTACCTGATGCCCGGCAGGCGCAACCGGGGTGTCGCAGACGTCATGGAGGCGGTCGCACTGCGGTCCGGCTCGATAACCCTGCGCGAAGGATTGGGCGCGGCGGCGGTCAGTGCGGTGACGATCGGTGTCGGCGCTTCGGTCGGCCGGGAAGGGCCTGTGGTGCATCTTGGTGCCACCCTGTCATCCTTCGTGGCGACGCGGCTCAGGCTCAGCCGGTCGCAGGCGGTCACGCTCCTCGGGTGTGGCGTCGCATCCGCCGTCGCGTCGTCGTTCAATGCGCCGATTGCCGGCGTTTTTTTCGCGCTTGAGGTGGTGATCGGACATTACGCGCTGAGTGCTTTCGCCCCGATCGTCATTGCAGGTGTTACCGGCACGATCATCACGCGACTGTATTTTGGCGATTTTCCGGCTTTTATCATTCCGGACCAGACCATCGTGTCCTTCTGGGAATTCCCGGCCTTTGCACTTCTCGGCGTCGTCTGTGCGTTGTCGGCGATTATTTTCATGCGGTCTGTCGAGTTCTCGTCGGATACGTTTGCGCGCATACCGGTGCCCGGATGGGTGAAGCCCATGTTCGGCGGTTTAGGCGTTGGGGTGATCGCTCTTGCTTTCCCCCAGGTGCTCGGTGTCGGATACGAGGCAACGGATCTTGCCCTTAAGGGCCAGTACGACCTCGCGCTGCTCATTGCCCTGATTGCCGCCAAGACCGCCGCGACGGCAATCTGCGTCGGGGCAGGGTTCGGCGGCGGCGTGTTCACCCCATCGATGTTTATCGGTGCGATGGTAGGGGGCGCCTTCGGTCTCGTCGCGACCCAGTTCTTTCCGCATCTGTCGTCCGGTCATTCGGCCTATACGCTGGTTGGATTGGGGGCCGTCTCGGGGGCCGTTCTCGGCGCGCCGATCTCGACCATTCTGATCGTATTCGAACTGACGGCGAATTACGCTCTGACCATCGCCGTGATGATGGCGGTGGTGATCGCAACCGTCATCACACAGCAGGTTTGGCGTAATTCGTTCTTTACCTGGCAGCTGGAGCGGCGGGGTATCAACACGAAAGGCGGCCGCGAGTCCGGTCTTATGACGTCGACCCATGTGTCAGACGTGATGAGCCACAGGTTCACGCCGGTGAAGCAGTCGCTCAACATAAACGGAGTGCGTGAAAAACTGCTGACTGCGCCGCATGGGGAATTATTCGTCGTGGATGATAAAGGCGCCCTGTTCGGCACGATTACGCTCGGAGATCTGTCCGACAGCGCCTTCGATCATTCGATCGACGATGTCGTGAATGCCCGGGATGTCGCGCGTCTGCACCCGCCGTCGCTTTCCGCCGAGGAGACGCTGGAGAGCGCCCTGAAAATGATGCAGGACACGGGCGAAGAGCATGTCGCAGTGGTGGCTGACCGTAAGTCGATGAAACTTGTCGGGTTCCTCCACGAAATAGATGTAATGCTGATTTACAACCGCGCGCTGCTTGATGCCCGGCGCGAGGAACGCGGCGAGATCTGAATGTTTTTCGTTCTTTCGGTCGGCTCCGTCGCTGCGGCTGTCAGCGTTTAAGGTCGAGCAGCGAAATACCGTCGCAGCCGCGCTCGAACGCCCCGATCAGCAAATTCCGGCGATGGCTCCGGAGTTCCGCCTTGCTCAGACCGTCTGGCACGGTCTCGGCGTGAACGAGCATCCCGGCGAGGGTCCCCAGCATCATCTGGATATCGGACGTTGGAATGGTCTCCTCCTTAAGCGCCGCCATGACAGCTGCGCTCTAGGTCGCGATATGCTCGCGACGTTCCGGGGGCAAATCGTTGAAGCGGGCCTCGGCGTGCGCCTCGCAGGCCGTAAAATAGCCGGATAGTTCGTGGAAATCTTCGTTGCCTGGCATGCGATCATTACCTATGACGTTGCCCGCTACCCCCGGAGACAATATCCGACGGGTCAGGAAGTCTCAAATCTTTCTGCGGACATGGTTAATCTTGGTCCGAAGGGTCGTCCGATTCGGAAATCATGCGTTTCGCCGCGATAAGGATACGCCGGGCTGGTATACTGGGAGCCATGACAGCCAATCCGGATTCACTCAATGTTCCCGCCAAGCCAGCGGCGCCGTACCTTCAGGGTCTGAACGGCCCCCAGCAGGAGGCGGTCGAAGCCGTGGATGGTCCTTTGCTGGTTCTGGCCGGCGCGGGGACAGGTAAAACACGCGTTCTGACGACCCGAATTGGTCATATTCTTGTGACGCGCCGCGCCTGGCCGAGCCAGATTCTCGCGGTGACGTTCACCAACAAGGCCGCCCGCGAAATGCGCGACCGGGTGGCGGCAATGATCGGCGGTGCATCAGAAGGGCTGTGGATCGGCACGTTCCATGCGATTGCGACCCGAATTCTGCGGCGTCACGCCGAACTCGTCGGTTTGCAGTCGAATTTCACGATCCTCGATCAGGATGATCAGATCCGGCTGGTGAAACAGATTATCGAGGCCGAGGAAATCGATGACAAGCGCTGGCCCGCCCGCGCCGTCCACGCCGCGATCGAGCGTTTCAAGGACCGCGGTCTGACGCCGGACAAGGTCGGCGTCGCCGAGGCGGGCGATATCGCGGACGGCCGTATCGGCGAGCTGTACAAAATCTATCAGGATCGGCTGAAGGTTCTGCACGCCGCCGATTTCGGCGACCTGCTGCTGCATTGCGTGACGCTGTTTCGGGAAAACCGGCACGTACTCGAGGAGTACCAGCAACAGTTTCACTACGTCCTGGTGGACGAATACCAGGATTCGAACGTTGCCCAGTATCTGTGGTTGCGCCTGCTGGCGCAGGGCCGCAACAATATCTGCTGTGTCGGCGATGACGATCAGTCGATCTATAGCTGGCGCGGGGCCGAGGTCGGCAACATCCTTCGGTTTGAACAGGATTTCCCCGGGGCAAAGGTCATCCGCCTCGAACAGAACTACCGCTCGACCCAGCAGATCCTGTCCGCCGCCTCGCAGATGATCGCCCATAACAGCGGGCGTCTCGGCAAGACGCTCTGGACCGAGGCCGAGAGCGGCGAGCCCCTGCAGATCCGGGCGGTCTGGGACGGAGAATCCGAGGCGCGTTTTATCTGTGACGAGATCGAGACCCTGCAGCGGCGCGGATTCTCGCTCGATGGGGTGGCGATCCTCGTGCGCGCCAGCTTCCAGATGCGGGCATTCGAAGAACGACTGATCACGCTCGGCGTGCCGTACCGGGTTGTCGGCGGGCCGCGATTCTACGAACGCGCCGAAATCCGCGACGCGATTGCCTATCTTCGGGTCGTTGCCCAGCCCAATGACGATCTTGCCCTGGAACGCATCATCAACACCCCAAAACGCGGGCTCGGCACGGCGACCCTGCAGACCCTTCACGGCAATGCCCGGGCACAGGGTATTTCGCTCTACGCTTCCGCCCGCCAGATCATCGAGACGGACGAGATCAAGCCGCAGGCGCGGTCTTCGCTGCGCAAACTGCTTGAAGCCTTCGATCGCTGGCGCGCCATGTCGCAGGCTGTCGACCAGATGGAACTCGCCGGCACTGTTCTGGACGAATCCGGTTACACCGAGATGTGGCAGAAGAACAAAGCGCCCGATGCGCCGGGCCGTCTGGAAAACCTGAAAGAACTGGTCTCTGCGCTCAGCGAGTTCGAATCGCTTGAGGGATTTCTGGAACATATCAGTCTTGTCATGGATCGCGACGATGGCGCGGCGGGCGAAATGGCGAGCCTGATGACCCTTCACGCGGCCAAGGGGCTGGAATTCGATCACGTGTTCCTGCCGGGCTGGGAAGAAGAAGTCTTCCCCAATCGCCGGTCGGTCGACGATGGCGGTTCGGCCGCGCTGGAGGAAGAACGCCGGCTTGCCTATGTCGGTATTACCCGCGCACGGCGTCGTGTCTGGATCTGCCACGCATCCAGCCGTCAGATGTATGGCCAGTGGCTTTCCTGCGCCCCATCCCGGTTTATCGATGAATTGCCGGATGAATTCGTCGAACATGTTGTCGAGCCCGGCCTGTATGGCGGCATCGGGGAGCCGGGGATCACATCGTCCGGCGGCGATCACTGGGGAAGCGGCCAGCAGGGCCGCGGGCCGGGTTACCAACGGATGCGGTCGGGCAACAGAAGTGCCGAGCCGGTGGCGCGTCCGTCTCCGGTGGGAGCGGGCGCGTCTTCAGGGCTTATTGCGGTCGGTATCCGGATTTTTCACCAGAAATTCGGCTACGGCACCGTGCGGTCGAACGAAGGTGGCAAGCTTGAAATCGATTTCGAGAAGGCGGGGACGAAAAAGGTCATGGAAAGCTTCGTGGAACCGGCATGACCGAACCGAAATTGTGGGAAATCGTTATTGAATTGCCGACGGGCGACCGCCGCGAGGTTTTCGAGGAGGCTCTGTCGGATTTCGTGACCGGGCAGGCGGTTTTCGAGATCGACGGAACGCCGCGCTGGCGGCTTACGGGCTATGCGGAGGTGGCGCCGGACGAGGCGGCCATCGCCGCGAGCATCTCGGCGGCGGCAGCTTCGGCAGGGCAGGATGTCCCGGCAATCAGCTTTGCGCCGATTGTCGAAAAAGACTGGGTTGCCGAGGTGGAAAAGACCCTGACGCCCATTCATGTGCCGCCATACTACGTTTTCGGCTCTCACATCCGCGAGACGCCGCCGGCGAATTCCATCGCGATCCAGATCGATGCAGGGCTCGCCTTCGGCACCGGCAATCACGAGACGACCCAGGGCTGCCTGCAGGCGATTGAAGCGGTCTGCGCGGATCATCCACCGGCATTGCCGATCGATATCGGCACCGGCAGCGGCATCCTGGCGATCGCGATCGCCAAAAGGTTCGACGTTGACGTCATGGCGAGCGATATCGACCCGATTGCGATCGACGTCGCGCGGGAGAATGCCGGGATTAACGGGGTTGAAGACCGGTTGCGTTTCGTGGTCTGCGACGGGCTGTACAATCCCGGGATCGTGTCGGCGGCTCCCTATGACCTGATCATCGCCAATATCGTCGCCAACCCCCTTATCGCGCTGGCGCCCGGCATTTCGGGTATCCTGGCCGGCGGCGGACAGGTCATCCTGTCGGGTATCCTGCTGGAGCAGGCCGACGGCGTCGCGGCAGCGTATGCCGGTAACGGCCTGACGCTCAGAGACAGGATCGATCTCGGAAACTGGTCGACGTTGATCCTGGCGCGGCCTGTGGCCTGAAGACGGGACCTATCGCTACTTGGCCTTGAGGTCCATGAATCCGGCGGCAAAACCCTTCAGGGAAAATTCAACCCGCAGCGGCTGGCCGTTCGGCTGGCGGAAAATTACCCGGCCTTTGTCGCCCTTTGCGAAGAGGTTTTGCATATCGTCGGTGACCGGGAACTGTCCGCGGCACCCGTTGATGTTGCAGAACTGGAGGGGAAACCGGACCAGTTCCTTGTCGTCGATATGAAGAGTAAGACCCGCGGGCAAAAGAATGCCGAGCGGCGCTGTGACCGCAGCAATGAAGGGCTGCCCCTGTGCAGGCCGCGCGATCGATACATTCAGGATGCGCTTGCCGCTCTTCTGCCAGAGAATATCCTGGAACAGGACGCAGTTTGCGGGCTTGTCTCCCTGTATCTGGCGGCAGGATAACGCCCAGTCGCCGAATTTATTCGTCGTTTTGGGGAGAGACTGGGCGGACGCGAAATTTACGCTGGCGGCGATGACAATCGCCGCGCCAAGGAAGGTTTTCTGCACTTTCTACTCTCGCTTACCCAAAACACGATTTGTCGCCTGTAATACATCGGCAACCCGCAGACCCTACGGCAATCTGCGTGCATACCGCAATAATATTGTCCACGTCGCGCCGGAACGCTACCGTGCGCGTCAACAATGCAGCTGAACGGCGGTTTTCCGCCATATTGGAGGCCAAGATAGATACCATTTTGCTGGAAGGAATTGCCGCCTCGGCATTCCTGACCGATGTCGCCGGCGCGGACGATGTGCTTGCTGAACTGTTCGAGCATCAGCAACCTGGCGATATTCGCGCCCGAATCGATACCCTGCGTGCGGCACAGCACGCCGGTCTGGGGCAGGTTCCGGCGCCGCCGGCACGTCTGGCGGCTTTGCGGGCCGTGCTGGAGGCGCAGCGCCTCGATGGCTTTCTCGTGCCGCTGGCCGACGAACACCAGGGCGAATTTATCGCGAAAAGGTCCCAGCGCCTCGCCTGGCTGACAGGTTTCGGCGGCTCTGCCGGGATGGCGATCGTCCTGCGGGACAAGGCCGCGATATTTGTCGATGGGCGCTACACGTTACAGGTCCGGGACCAGGTGGACACCGCCGCCTTTGCACCCTTGGCAGTGGCGGAGACATCTCCGGATGACTGGTTGCGGGAGAACCTGCAAAAGGGCGCGCGCGTCGGTTTCGATCCGTGGCTGCATACATCGGCCGGCATCGCGCGATTGCGGGTGGCCTGCACTGAAGCCGGGGCGGAGCTTGCCCCCGTAGAGCAGAATCCCGTCGATCTGGTCTGGGACGATCAGCCGCCCGTTCCGCTGGGACCGGTGATGGCTCTGCCGGAAGAGAATGCCGGAGTGCCGTCGGAAGAGAAACGCCGCCAGTTTTCCGAAGGGCTTGTGGCGGCGCAATGTGCCGCATCAGTGCTTAGCGCGCCGGATTCGATTGCATGGCTCCTCAATATCCGGGGCTCTGACGTACCGAATACGCCGCTGGCCCTCGGATATGCCATCGTCTACCGGACGGGAGATGTCGACTGGTTTATCGACTCCCGCAAAATTCCTCCTTCAACGCGGCAAAAACTCGATTCCGGCATTTCGCTGTTCCCGCCGAACGAATTTGCCGGCCGGCTCGCAGCGCTTGGAAAGTCCGACGGCGCCGTCCGGGTTGACCCGGCAAGCGCACCGGAAGGCATCCGGCTGGCACTCGAGGCCGCCGGCGCCACATTGTCTGCCGGGACCGATCTGTGCAACCTGCCGAAGGCGCGGAAGAACAGTACCGAAATTTCGGGGACGCGGGCGGCGCATGTCCGCGACGGCGCAGCATTGACGACGTTCCTGGCCTGGCTGTCCGACGCCGCGCCGAAAGGCGGCGTGACCGAAATGTCGGCGGCGGATTACCTGTATGACTGCCGCCGAACGAATGAAAAATTCCGTGGGCTCAGCTTCGATACGATTTCGGGCAGCGGTCCGAATGGCGCGATCGTGCACTATCGCGTGACGCCGGCGACGAACCGGAAACTTGCCCCGGGCGACGTTTATCTTGTTGATTCCGGCGCGCAGTATCTGGACGGCACCACGGATGTTACCCGTACCGTGTTTATCGACGATGGCAAGGGCGCATCGGCAGAGGCGAAGGAACGGAACACGCGTGTCCTGAAGGGCCATATAGCGGTCGCTACAGCGCGGTTCCCTGCGGGTACGCATGGTAGCCAGATAGACGTACTTGCGCGTCTGGCGCTATGGGAGGCCGGTCTGGACTACGATCACGGCACAGGGCACGGCGTTGGCAGCTATCTCGGCGTTCATGAGGGGCCGCAGCGGATTTCGAAGCAGGGCGGTGGCGTCCCGATGGAGCCGGGCATGATCCTGTCGAACGAGCCCGGATATTACAAAGAGGGCGCCTACGGTATTCGTATCGAAAACCTCGTCGTGGTTTCGAAAGCTCTCCCGGATAAGGATACCGAGCGCAGTATGCTCGAATTCGA
The DNA here is from genome assembly GCA_038120765.1 of Rhodospirillaceae bacterium. Classification (GTDB taxonomy): domain Bacteria; phylum Pseudomonadota; class Alphaproteobacteria; order MPNO01; family UBA830; genus CAXBCP01. The sequence goes on along the minus strand of JAYOMI010000046.1, from coordinate 9,252 downwards.
AACAATCACGCTTGCCCCCATCGACCGCAACCTGATCGACCGGGACCTTCTGACGGCCGACGAGCGGGCATGGCTCGACGGCTATCACGCCCGTGTTCGCGAGACCCTGTCGCCGCTGGTGGATAAAAGCGTTCGCACCTGGCTGGAGGCCGCGACGGCCCCGATCTGATGCGCCGGCAGTAACCGGTTGGGGGTCAGGCGATCATTGCCTGCCATTCGTCTTCGGACAGGACGGTGATGCCCAGTTCCAGGGCCTTCTTGGCCTTGGAGCCTGCATCCGCGCCGACGATGACGTAGTCCGTTTTCTTGGAAACCGACCCCGATACTTTTGCGCCCAATGATTCTGCCTTCGCCTTGGCCTCGCCCCGGCTCATGGTGACCAGGGTTCCGGTAAAGACGACGGTTTTTCCGGTGACGGCCGTATCCTTCGCGGGGGCTTCAAGGGCTTCTATTTCAAGCCGGTCTTCAAGCCCTTCAAGGATTTCGAGGTTGTGGGGTTCGGAAAAAAACGCCGTGAGCTCGTCCGCAACGCTGATCCCGATCTGGTCGATATTGCACAGGTCGGCATAGTTCTCGCCCACCAGTTCAGGCTTCTTTTTCTCGTCGGGATTGGCCGCCCGTTCCGCGGCTGCCGCCGTCATTGCCTTGTGCCAGGTGGCGAGATCGCCGTAATGGCGGGCGAGGAGACGTGCGGTCGCCTGCCCGATCTGGCGGATGCCGAGCGCGTATATGAGGCGATCGAAGGCGATCGACCGGCGGGCATCGATCGCCGCGAAAAGCTTGGTGACGGACTTTTCGCCCCAGCCTTCCCATCGTTTGAGCGGGTCGAGCGCTTTGCTGTCATTTTCCTCAAGATCGAAGATGTCGACGGGGGTGCGTACAAGTCCGCGGTCGAAAAACGCCTTCACCTGTTTCTCGCCAAGTCCGTCGATATCGAAAGCGTCCCTGCTGACAAAGTGGCGGATGCGTTCGACCTGCTGATAGGGACAGGCCAGTTCGCCCGAACATCTTGCAACCGCTTCGCCTTCCTGCCGGATGACCGGTGTCTGCAGGTCACAGGGGCATACCGTGGGGAATGCGAAGGGCGGGGTGGCGGGGTCGCGCTTTTCTTTAACTACGCGCACGATCTGGGGAATGACGTCGCCGGCGCGCTGAACAACGACCGTGTCGCCTTCGCGGACATCCTTGCGTCGGATTTCATCTTCGTTGTGCAATGTCGCCCGGCTGACGACAACCCCGCCGACCGTAATCGGCAACAGGTTGGCGACCGGCGTGATCGCGCCGGTCCTGCCGACCTGAATGGTGATTTTCTCCAGAATCGTCTGGGCCTGTTCCGCCGGAAATTTATGGGCAATCGCCCAGCGCGGCGCGCGGCTTACCATTCCGAGCCGATCCTGCCAGTCATGCCTGTTGACCTTGTAGACGACGCCGTCGATGTCGTAGGGCAGTTTGGCGCGGCCTTCGCCAATCGTGCGATATACTTCCAGTACCTCTTCGGTCGTCCGGCAGAGCTGCGATTGCGGATTGACCGAAAACCCCCATTCGTCGAGCTGATCGAGCCATGCCCGGTGAGTGTAGCCAACGGGTGCAGATAACTCTCCTGCCGCATAGGCGAACATCTTGAGGTTCCGCGAGGCGGTGACCGAGACATCAAGCTGGCGGAGGGAGCCTGCCGCCGCATTCCGGGGATTGGCGAACACCGCCTGGCCGCCTTCGGCGCGTGTGCGGTTCAGCGCGGCGAAATCGTCATGACGCATATAGACCTCGCCGCGGATTTCGACGATTTCGGGCGCCCCCGGGCCAAGTGTGTCGGGTATGTCCGAGATCGTCGCGACATTGGCGGTGACGTTTTCGCCGACCGCGCCGTCGCCGCGGGTCGCCGCCTGCACGTATTTTCCGTTTTCATAGCGGAGCGAGATCGACAGGCCGTCGATCTTGGGCTCGGCGACAATCTCGACGATCTCGTCTTCGCCGAGCCCCAGAAAGCGTCGGACACGACTGATAAAATTCTCGACGTCTTCGTCGTCAAAAGCATTGTCCAGCGAGAGCATCGGCCGTCTGTGCGTTATCTTGCCGAAACCGGCAGCGGGGGCGGCTCCGACGGTCTGGCTCGGACTGTCGCTTCTGATAAGATCCGGAAATCGTGCCTCGATTGCTGTATTCAGCCGGCGGAGCCTGTCATATTCCGCATCGGATATCTCCGGCGCGTCTTTCTGGTGATAGGCCTTGTCGTGCCGGTCTATTTCGGCGGCCAGTTCCGCCAGCCGGGTCGATGCTTCTTCCGCGGTCAGGGATTCGAGTTCCGGACACTCTTCTTCAGGCTTCATGCGTTTTCGCCTTCACTGTGCGAATTCCGCGATCAGGCTGTCTGCGGCCGCGCGGGCTTCTTCGGTCACTTTTGCGCCGGCAAGCATCCGGGCGATCTCCTCGCGCCGATCTTCCGGCGAAAGTTCGGTGACAGCGGTGACGGTGTTGTCTCCACCGTTTGTCGTCTCGATCGATTTCATCACGTGAAGGTGACGCGCTCCCCGGGCGGCGACCTGCGGAGAATGGGTGACGACAAGCACCTGTACCCCATCGGAAAGCCGTGACAGGCGTTCCGCAACGGACGCGGCGGTTGCGCCGCCGACGCCTGCATCGACCTCGTCAAAGACCAGCGTTGTCACCCGGTTCGAGGTGGAAAGCGCGACTTTCAGCGCGAGCAGCAGGCGGGCGAGTTCGCCGCCGGATGCCACCTTGTTGATCGGACCGGCAGGCTGGCCCGGATTCGTCGTCACATCGAAGGTGACGTTGTCGATACCATGGCTCGACCATGCGGTTTCGGCAAGCTCGGTGACCTGCGTCGCGAATTTCGCCTTCTCAAGCCGAAGGTGCGGCAGTTCCTGGTTGATTGCCGAATCGAGCGCGCCTGCGGCTTTGGCTCTGGCGTCGTGAAGACTGCGCGATGCGTCGATATAAGCGGCCCGCGCCGCGCGCGCCTCTGTCTGAAGGCGGGTAAGGTCCCGGTCGGCATCGTCCAGCCGTTCGAGCTTGCGGACAAACTCGGCGCGCAGATCGGCGAGGGAATCGACGGTGGTATTGTGCTTGCGCGCCAGCGCGCGGAGACCGAAGAGCCGCTCGTCGAGGCGTTCCAGCTGCGCGGGGTCCTGATCGAGGGACCGCAGGGCGTCGCCGAGGAGATCCACGGTCGTCGCCGCTTCGTTGCTGGTGATTTCCATCGATTCCAGGACGGCTTTCAGGGTGCCGGCTGCCTGCTCGTTGGCGCGCTCGAGCGAACGCGATGCCTTTGACAATGCGGTCTGGAGACCCTTGTGGCCGGCCAGCGTTTCGAGCGCCTGGTTGATGGATTCCGCGATTTTCTCGCTGTTCATCATGAGCGAGCGCGCTTCGGCGAGTTCGGTTTCCTCGCCTTTCCGGGGATCGAATTCGTCGATTTCGGCATAAACGTGTCGCAGGTAATCCCCTTCGCTGGCAATACGCTCGATCTCGTCCCGGGCGGTCGCCAGGGCTTTCTCTGCGGCGGTCATGGTGTTCCAGGTGTCGCGGGTGGCTGCGACTTTCTTTTCGAGGCGGCCGAATGAATCGAGCGCATTGCGGTGGTTGGACGGGTCCAGCAGTCCATGGCTGGCAAACTGACCTTCGATCTCGATCAGCGTTTCGCCGATATTGCGCAGGGCACCCGCGCTGATCGGCTGATCGTTGACGAAGGCGCGGCTGCGGCCGTCACCGGTCAGGATGCGCCGCAGGATGAGCGGTTCTCCTGCGTCGGGCATCTCGATATCGTTTTCGGCGAGCCGTGCCAGCGCTTCGTGGTCGCCGGGAATATCGAAGGTGGCGGTGATCATGGCCTTCAGTCCGGACCCGGCGCCACCGCGTACGAATGAAGAGTCCGCCCGCCCGCCAATCGCGAGGCCGAGCGCATCAAGCAGGATCGATTTCCCCGCACCCGTCTCGCCGGTGAGAACGCACAGGCCCCGGCTGAAATCGATGTCCAGCCGGTCGATAAGGACGAAATTACGGATGGAAAGCGATGCGAGCATCGCTGATCAGAACAACCAGTCCCACGTCCGCGTGAGGAAACCCCGATCGTCAGGGCGTTCACGCAGATCCGGTCCGGCGGCGACGGCGTAGCTGTCGAGGTACCATTCGCTCCCGGGGTAGTTATGCCCAAGGACAGCGGCGACACGGCGTGCCTCATCGATCACGCCAAGCGCCGTATAGGCTTCGACCAGGCGGTGCAGCGCTTCCGGTACGTGGGTCGTGGTCTGATAGTCATCGACGACGGTCCTGAAGCGGTTTATCGCGGCGAGATAATGCTTCCTGTTCAGGTAGAAACGCCCGATTTCCATCTGTTTTCCTGCCAGATGATCGCGGGTCAGGTCGATTTTCAGCTTTGCGTCCCGGGCGTATTTGGATTCGGGAAATCGCCGGACGACCTCGGTCAGCGCCGTCAGGGCCTGTTCGGTAATTAACTGGTCGCGCGCGACATCGGATATCCGCTCGTAATAGGACAAGGCCTTCAGGTAATACGCATAGGCGACATCCCGGTTACCCGGATGCAGGCGGATGAACCGGTCGAGGCCGATCACCGCTTCGTCGTATGCGTTTGCCTGGTAATGCGAATATGCAGCCATGATCTGGGCTTTCGTCGCCCAGGTTGAATAGGGGTGCTGGCGCTCGACTTCGTCGAATTGCCTGGCGGCAGCCTTGTAGTCCCCTGCTTCGGCTGAATTTACCGCCGTGTTGTAAAGGACTTCGACTTTCTGTTCGACGTACTTCTCTTCGTCTTTGCTGCCGCAGGCGGTCAGAAGAGCGCATACGGAAAAAATGGCGGTGCATTGCCGGAAACGGAAAGACATCATCAGAAATTTCAACCCGAATTACCTGTCGGTGAAAGCAATGTGTATATAGC
>JAYOMI010000046.1:0-4330 GCA_038120765.1 Rhodospirillaceae bacterium | reverse complement strand
GTATATAGCATTTAAAGGCCCTGGAAAGTAGGCCGGAACAAAAAAAGGCGCCCATCGGGGCGCCTTTCAAGATTTTGCTTTTTGCGCCGTTCAGGCGACGGCGGAAACCATCTGTTCGATTTCCGGGCCGGATGACGCCGAAGCTTCGACACGCTCCCAGGCATCATCGTCGGCGAACACGGCGCGCAAAAGCGCGTTGTTCAGTTCATGCCCCGATTTGCTGGCGATGACTTCGCCGATCACCGGGCCGCCCGCCAGGTAGAGATCGCCGACGCAATCCAGAATCTTGTGGCGCACGAATTCGTCGTCGAACCGAAGACCGCCTTCGTTGAGGATCTTGTCGCCGCTGACAACCACAGCGTTCTCAAGCGAGCCGCCGCGGGCCAGCCCTGCGCTGCGCAGGGCTTCCACTTCGTGATCGAAGCCGAAAGTCCGCGCACGCGCGATATCCGATTTGAAATCCGCACCGATACGCTGGAACGTGCGTTCCTGACGGTCGATTGCCGACGAGTCGAAATCGATCTCGAATGCGAGGCTGAAATTCTCTGCAGGCAGGATCGACAGGGACCGGGTTTCGTCACCCACGGTCACCGGCTTGAGAATCTTGATGGCTGTGCGTGCCGCGTTCTGTTCGACGGTGCCGGCACATTCTATCAGAAAGACGAAAGGCGCGGAGCTGCCGTCCATAATCGGAATTTCAGGGCCGTCCACTTCGATCAGAACATTGTCGATTTCGCACCCTGCAAGGGCCGCCGCCAGATGTTCCACCGTGCTGACCGTCGAACCGTGATCGTTGCCGACCGTGGTTGCCAATCGCGTATCGACCACATTCTGCCACCTGACAAGAATTTCGCGTGCACCGTTAAGAAGATCGGTACGGCAAATCCGTATGCCGGTATTTTCTGCCGCCGGTTTCAGGGTCAGCGAGGTTTTGCGGCCTGAATGCAGTGCGACACCGGTGCAACCGATTTCGGTTTTCAGTGTTTTTTGTTTGATCGTGCCTGCGGCCATTATTCTGTATTACCCTTGGATTCGTCCTGCGTGTTCTCGGATTTGCCCGTAACAGGCAGGGTGGGAACCGGAAAATGCCCTGCGGCGGATTCAAGTCCTCGGAATGTGTTTACCAAACCCACTCCGAGGAACTCAAATCAACAAATGTTACAGAATGTTACGTACTTAGACAGTTAACACCCTGTTAATTCGCCTGCCGGCGGAGAAAAGCCGGTATTTCCAGCAAATCGTCGTCCGACTGGGACGTCTTAAGCCTGTCTTCCGGATCGACACCCGACAGCCGGGCCTGCTGGGGCGCTGGCTGAGGGGCGATTTCCCGCGGTTTTTCCGGCTGTGACGTGCTTGCAGGCTGTTCCGGTGCCGTACGGGCCGCTGGAGGGGTCACCCGCGGCGCCGGCATTTCGGGCCGCGATTCGCGGGCGGCTCCCGTGATTCGCTGGAACAGGTTCGGACCCCTGCGACGGGTATCGTCCGAACTGCCGCCATTGACGAGATCGGCTTCCTTGAAGGGGTCCGATGCCGACGGGGTTTCGGCCGTCGCCTTGGGATCGACCGGCGGGGGCGGCATAAACGCGTCGTTCTTGGCGACAAGGCGGGGTTCAGGCCGCGCAGGCGCCTCCGCAACGGCTGGCGCTGCAGCCGCCGCCGCCGGGGCAGTCGTCGCGGCAGGGGCCTGCGGGGCGGCAGACGCTTCCTCGACGGGTGCTTCGAATGCGGGTCCCGCGGGGGCTTCTGCATATGCTGCCGGTGCGTTTTCAGCTTCTGCCGATGCGGATGCTGTCGCAGCCTCTTCGGCAGGTGCTGAGGTGGCAACCGGCGGCGGCTCCGCAGACATCGGCGCTGGCGGTGCAGATGGCTGTGCGGTTGGTGCAGCGGCAGCGGGAGCCTCGGCTGCGTTGTCCGAAGCCGTCGCCGGGAGGGCCGGGGCGTCTTCCGCGACTTCTTCGCTTGCCGGGGTGCGGATCAGTTTCTGCGGCCCGGAATAGACCTTCAGGACCGGTCTTGGCTGCATTTCGGCAATCGCGTCGATCCCGGTTGCGACAACCGAAACCCGCATCTTGCCTTCGAGCGACGAATCCATCGTCGAGCCGAAGATGATGTTTGCGTCCGGATCGACTTCCTCGCCGATACGGTTGGCGGCCTCGTCGACTTCGAACAGGGTCATATCGGGCCCGCCCGTGATGTTGATCAGCACGCCGCGTGCACCTTTCATGGAGACATCGTCCAGCAACGGATTCGAAATGGCCGCTTCGGCAGCCAGGCGCGCGCGATCTTCGCCTTCGCCTTCGCCGGTACCCATCATCGCCTTGCCCATCTCGCTCATGACAGCGCGAATGTCCGCGAAGTCGAGATTGATCAGGCCGGGCACAACCATCAGGTCGGTGACGCCGCGAACGCCGGAATGAAGGACCTCGTCGGCCATCGTGAAGGCGTCGGCGAAGGTGGTCTTTTCATTGGCGATGCGGAACAGGTTCTGGTTCGGAATGACGATCAGCGTATCGACGTATTGCTGCATCTCTTCGATGCCGGCTTCTGCGATGCGCATCCGGTTGATACCTTCGAACTGGAACGGCTTGGTGACGACGCCGACAGTCAGGATGCCGTGTTCCCGCGCAAGACGGGCAATTACGGGGGCAGCTCCTGTGCCGGTGCCGCCGCCCATTCCGGCGGTGATGAACACCATGTGCGCGGAACCGATGGCCTCCATAAGGTCTTCCATCGCTTCTTCTGCGGCAGCGCGGCCGATATCGGGCCGCGAGCCTGCGCCGAGGCCATGCGTGATGCCCGGCCCGAGCTGGATGGGTTTGTCAGCCAGAGACTGGGCGAGCGCCTGTGCGTCGGTGTTGGCAACGACGAATTCGACGCCTTCGAGTTGGGACGAAATCATGTTGTTGACGGCGTTGCCGCCGGCGCCGCCGACGCCGATAACGCTGATACGGGGTTTCAGGTGGTCCTGGGCTGTGGGTACGGTGAGATTGATGGTCATTTAAGCCTCCTGGTGCAGGGAAGGGACGAAACGGGTGATGCCGATCCACCCGCGTTGAAAGGGCCGCGGAAGCGCCGCGGTGCTCGGTCTGGTTTTTGGTCTGTTTTTGGCGTGGGTCAGGGGTCTGGATTTCATGGGTTCAAAAACTTTCCTTCAGCCACTGGCCGATCCGGGCGATCCGGCCAACGGGTACTGCTTCGTTTGCAGGGGTGTTTTCGATGGTGCCCGCGTATTTTTCGACGCCATAGCGCAGCAAACCGGCGCAGGCGGAGAATGCCGGTCCGCTGGTTGCTTCGGCGAGGCCGCTGATCCGCAGCGGCCGGCCGATCCGGATCTGTTTCTCGAGAACCATGCCGGCGAGTTCGGGAATGCCGTGGAGCTGCGAGGCCCCGCCGGTCAGAACCATGCGGCGGCCTGAAATGCGGTCTGCGCCGCTGATTTCGAGCCGCTCACGCAAAAGTTCGAAGGTTTCTTCCATGCGCGGCCTGATAATCCCGGTAAGGATCGACCGCGGCACGTGATTGGCCTGGTTGTGATCGTCCTCGCCGACAAGCGGGACGTCGATAATCTCGTTGTCGTCCGACTGCGTCGAGATCGCGCTGCCATACAGGATCTTCATGCGTTCGGCATGGACGACCGGGGTCGAGAGTCCGCGCGCGATGTCGTTGGTGACGTGACCGCCGCCGACCGGAATTGAATCGGCATAGACGACCTGACCGTCATAGAACACGGCAATTGTGGTCGTGCCACCGCCCATGTCGACCATGGTGACGCCAAGGTCTTTTTCGTCCTCGACAAGGCATGACAGGCCGGACGCATAGGGCGAGACCACGACTTCCTCGATATCCAGATGACAACGGGCAACGCAGTTTTTCAGATTCCGGACCGGGCCGACGGATGCGTTGATCCGGTGGAAGCTGACGCCGAGCTGTTCGCCGAACATTCCCCGCGGGTCGTGAATGCCCCGGTTTCCGTCGATCGAGTATCCGACGGGCAGGCAGTGAATGAGGTCCCGGTCTTCGGGCTGTTCGATCTGGAAGTTGCGTTCGCGCGCGCGGCGCAGATCGGTCTCTGCGATCTCGTGACCGGCAATGGAAACCTCTATCTCCTGGATCTGGGAATAGATCTTGCCGCCCGACAGATTGACGAATATCCGGTCGATGCGCTCTCCCGCGAGTTCCTCGGCTGCGCTGACGGCTGTCGGCGTCGATCACCGCGTCCTCAACGATGACTTCGTCAACGACAACCGACCCACCACAAGGATCCGGAGTACAGCAAGTAGGCGGAGTTGGGCAGCAGGCAACCCTCGGTTTGCAATTGAATAGGAACCAT
>JAYOMI010000045.1:22825-27931 GCA_038120765.1 Rhodospirillaceae bacterium | reverse complement strand
CTTCGAAGTCTTCTCGCAGGCGGACGCGTCGACCACCCGGAAGTTTGGCGGCACGGGGCTGGGACTTTCGATCAGCAAGCGACTTTGCCATCTGATGGGCGGCGATATCACCGTCGAAAGTACAGTCGATAAGGGTAGTACGTTCCGATTCACCATCCAGTGCACCCAACCGAAGAAGGTACCGGGCGAATTTTCAGCGCGCTCGAATCCCGCTCCAACCGCGTCCGCCCTTATTTCAGCCGGCGTGCTGGAGCCTGACAGCGGAATATGCCGTCAATTGCAGGCCTATGGTATCGCGATTGAAGTCTTTGACGATTCCGACAGGCTTCTGGACTGTCTTACTTCTTCATACGGCAGTCAGGTGCTGGTAATCCTCGATTCAGATACCTTCCTGGCGCGCAGCGACCTGGCTGATCGATTGGCTGAGCTGCACGGCGAAACGTCATTCACACTTTGTGTACATGGATCGGCACAGCCGGAATTGCCGGACTTCGCGCAGTTCATTGACTTACCGGTGAGACAGTCCCGGTTACGCAAATATCTCGATAGCTTTGCCCAGAGCGACCCCGTACAGCCACTGCGCACCGGCATGGCGGACGGCGACACCAGTCAAAAGCCTGCACCATCACCCGGGACAGACAACCCGCCCGGGACGAAAGCAACGTCGAAATCTGCGCAGACGGTCCTGCTCGTCGAAGACAACCACGTCAACCAGCGTGTCGCCATGGCGATTCTCGAAGCCGTGGGCATGGAGGTGATCCTCGCGGAAAACGGTCTGGAGGCGATAGACACGCTTCAGAAACATGATTTTGACGTGATCCTGATGGACATCCACATGCCTCTGATGGACGGCATTACCGCTGCAAAGACGATCCGCACGCTGCCGCCGCCCTACTGCGACATCCCGATCATCGCGCTGACAGCAAATGCGATGAAAGGAGACCGGGAAACCTATCTCGCTGCGGGGATGGACGACTATGTCGCCAAACCCGTAAACCCGAGTTCGCTGTCTGAAGCCATTCATCGACAGGCAGGCGGGTCGCGCAAGGACTAATCGAAACAAGCCTGCTTTTTTACTATCACCCCATCGCGGCGCGTTTTTTCTCCAGCCGGACTTTCTGACGGTCCCGGTCGATGACAAAGCGTACATGCCTCGCCTTGCCGACGACATCCATCCCGTCATGCACTTCGGCCTCCAGCGTCACCCGCCGGCCATCGACGGCTGTAATTCTTGCCGTAACGGTCACCGTCATCCCGAGCAGGGATGCACCCAGGTGATCCACTGACACGTGGGCGCCAACGGTTTCCTCGCCCTCGTCCAGATGATCCTGAACCAGCAGGCGGGATGTTTGCTCGATATCGCGGACCATATAGGGCGTGCCGTACACGCGGAGTTCATCTCCCATGAATTCGATTGTTCGGCCGGTATCGATCTCGAATTTCTGCGTGCGCTCCAGACCGGCGGTCAGGCTGTCTTTCATCAGGTCTTGTCCCCGTAGATTTTGCGAATTTCGGTTTTGAGTATTTTACCCATGGCGCTTTTGGGCAGTTCTTCGAGGAACACCATGCGCCGCGGAATTTTGTAGCCGCCGATCAGGCCGCGACAATGGTCGATGATTTCGCCATCGGTGAGCCGCGTACCGGGGCGCGGCACGATCGCTGCAAACAGAGCTTCGCCGTATTTATCGTCCGGCACCCCGACCACGGCGCATTCGTGAACGTTGTCATGCTGGTAAAGCGCCGCTTCGACTTCGGACGAATAGACGTTTTCGCCGCCGGTGACGATCATGTCCTTCTTGCGATCGAGCAGGAACATGAAACCGTTCGCGTCCATCCTGCCGATATCGCCTGTATGAAACCAGCCATCCCGGAAGGACGCCGCGTTCTCCTCCGGCCGGTTCAGGTAGCCGGGCGTGACGTTCGGTCCGCGCACGACCACTTCGCCGCCTTCGCCAAGCGGCACTTCATTTCCATCGGCGTCGACAATCCGCATATCGATGCCGACAAGCGGGCGGCCCGCCGCCTTGAGGATATCGAACGCGCCGCTTCGGATTGCCGCGACATGCACATCCTCATCAAGCGTCGTCAAAATCGGCGACGTCTCCGTCAGGCCATAGCCCTGCTGCACATTGGCGGTCGGAAACGCCTCCATCGTTCGCCGGATCCATTCCACCGCCATCGGCGACGATCCGTAATAGACACGGTCGAGCGACGAGAGATCATAGCTGGCGAATTCCGGTGCCTGCAGCGTCAGGATGATCATCGTCGGCGCCAACATGGCCGATGTGGCGCGATAGTCCTGGATGGCCTGCAGCAGGTTTTCCGGCGTAAATACCGGCAGGTAGGCATGCGCGGCGCCTGCCTGCGTGTAACCCGTCCCCAGCAGGTCTGCCGAATGGAACATCGGCGCCACATGCAGGTAGACGTCGGCGGCATTTATCTTCATCGGGGCGGTACATTGCTGGCCGTTCGAAAACACGTTTTTATGCGTCAGCCGGACGCCTTTGGAACGGCCGGTCGTGCCGCCGGTGTAAAGAAGGATCGCGTCCTCGTCCTCCGCACTGTCATTGCCGTCGGACGGCGCCGCCGCATCGATCAGCGCGTCAGAGACCCTCAGGGTCGTATCGACCGGATCGCCCGCGGGAATGCACATAGCGCTATCCCGCCACGGCGCAAATTCATCTGCGTCCAGAAACGGCAGGAACGTCTCTTCGACGAAAAGCTGGGTGACACCCGCATCGTCGAGAATATGGCGTATCTCCGGAGGGGCGAGGCGGTAATTTACAGGCACCGGGACCGATCCGTTCCAGTACCCGGCGTGGAGCAATTCGCAATGGCGCCACGTATTACGGCAGATAATGCCGAACCGGTCGCCCTTGTCGATGCCGTTGTCCTGCAACACGGTTGCAAGCCGCATTACCCGGTCCATATGCCCGGACCAGGTGAACCGACGCTCCTTGTCTATGATTGCCGTGTTTGCGCCGAACAGACGTTGCGCCCGTTCCAGCGCCGACCGCATGGTCAGCATTGGCGTCGCTCCGTTTCGCTCCCGTTTTTTTAATACCTTAGCGTGGCAAACAGGGATGAAACAGCGTCAATCGCCGCCGGCACCCAGTATCCCGACGGCCTCGATCTCGACCAGCATATCGGGATGCACCAGTTTCGAAATTTCGAGCAGGGTGGAGACGGGAAAATCGCCGTCGAAATATTCGCAGCGGGCTTCCCAGACTTGCTGGCGGTCGTTTATGTCGGTGAGGAAGACATTCACCTTCACGATATCGGCCATGGTTCCGCCGGCGGCCTCGATCAGCGCCTTGATCTTGTCGAAGATGACCTTGGACTGATCGTAAGCATTGTCGCCGATAATGGTGTCGAATTCATCGCTCCGCGACGTCATGCCGGCAATATAGACATGGCGGTCGATGACCAGGCAGTTGGACCATGTCCCTACCGGCGGCTCGCCAACAGCCGCATCGCGAATACGCTGCTTTTTCATCAAGCTTTCTCCCGTTCACCTTTCAGCATTGTCGTCAGGAATATACCGATTGCAATCAGGCCGATCCCGGTCGCATGAAAGAGATAGGGCTGTTCCCCCAGCAACGACATCGCCAGAATGACCGTGTAAACCGGGATCAGGTGCACAAAAAGCCCCGCCCTGCCCGGGCCCAGTTGCTCGACGGCGTGATTCCACCATAACAGCGCCAGTATCGAGGCGAAGACGGCATTGAAACCGGTCGTCCACACGGTTTCCCAGATCAGGGGCGTCGGCTTGTAAAAAATATTCTCGAGGATCCAGAACGGAAAGACCGTGACGGCGCCTGCGAGCAGGATACCGAACACCAGATTCAGCCGGTCCAGTTCGCGCGGCACCCGCCGCGTCAGTACGGCATAGAATGCCCAGGAAACGACCGAAATCAGCACGAAAACGTCACCTATATTGAGATCGAGGCTCAGAAATACCGGCATATTGCCCCGGCCGATCAGGTACAGAACGCCGACGACCGAGACAATCACGCCGATCCACTGGACCATGGTCAGCCGGTCGCGAAACATCACCCAGGCGACAGCCACGATGACGACGGGCTCGGCCGAGTTGATCAAGGCAGCACTGATGGCGGACGTGAACTGCAGCCCGACGAACAGCATGCCGTTACCGCCGATGAACAAGAGTATTCCCTGAAGACCGATTATCTTCCAGTGCCGGCACATCAGTGGCCACTGGTCATGCAGGCTCCGCCTGCAGATCGGGTAGAGAATCATCAACGCCAGAACGCAGCGCAGGAACGACATCGCCGCCGGCGGCACGACCCCGGCGACATCTCGCGCAGCGATGATGCTGCCCGCCCAGCACAACATCGCCAGCGCTCCGGCGATGGCGGCCGGCGGCGCATAACGGGTCAGGATATTGTCGGTCGCCGGACTATTCACCCAACGCCCCGGTTTCGGCACAATACGCCTGCACCAGACGACGCCGCCTGACCGAAGGATGAACCTGCTGGGTAAAATATCCGGAAAACATGGCCGGACTATAGCAGCGCCCCCTGCTTCACGATAGAAACGACACACCAATGGGAGCACATCCGATGTATGCCGATCATTCTCCGACCGAGGCCGCGGGCCAGATCATAATCGCCGTCTATTTTATCTGGATGGGCGTCAAGAATATCAAACTCTGGGACATGAACGTGCAGCGGATCGCCGACCAGGGACTGCCCGCCGTCCCCTGTCTGTTATTCGGATTCGCGATACAGTTCAGCGGCGGATTCATGGTGCTGGCGGACTGGCATACGGCGACCGGTGCAATCCTCCTGATGGTGTTCACCATGCTGGCAAGCGGGCTTCATCACCGGTTCTGGCAGATGGAAGACCCGATGAAACGAACCTATCATTTCCTGCTGATCACCAATAACAGCTGTATCTTCGGCGGCCTGCTGCTGCTGGTCTGACCGCTATTTCGCCGGCACCACCGGCAACAGCAGTCTCGACGCGTGTTTCGCATTATGCAGGAAGGTATCGGTGCCGACCTTGTAGTAGAGATACTGGTGCGTGAAAATCGCGTCCGTCAGCGGTGAATCGCCGTTGACGATTTCCAGCCGGATCCGGTGC
>JAYOMI010000045.1:19276-22815 GCA_038120765.1 Rhodospirillaceae bacterium | reverse complement strand
GGTAAGCACAGGGCATGACCTCAATTTCGTATTTGTAGATCTCGCCGGGTTCGATCGGCTGCGGATTGGCATGCGTATAGAAAGGCCGGAATCTCGTGCTGTTCTCTTCGTCTTTTTCGCGGTGCGACGCACGCAGCCAGCCTTTCGAGACCACATTGAATGCGGGCTGCAGGCCTTTGGCGCGATCTTCCTTCGACTGCGGGTGCTGGTCCGACAGCTTGACGATGAAATCGGTATCCGTGCAGGTCGATGACACTTGGAGTTCGAGAATAACCGGCCCGGCGATCTCCAGGTCCTTCTCGAGCGGCGCAGTCGTAAACGTAACCACCCTCCGCGCCGGGTCCAGCCCGTGCGGACCGAAACCGACCGTACCGAGCTTCCAGCCGGGATCAGGATAGTCGTAGCTGGTAGAGCCGCCATTTGCCTTCGGCGCTTCCTGGGCGAGCGATCCGTCGTTGAGCGACGTGACGCTGCCCGACTTTTTACGGTTCAGATAAAAGGGCGTGTATTTCGCATTCTTCGGCGGCCAGACCGCGTCTTCGCGCCATTCGTTGCGCCCGCCGACATGCAGCCGGACGTTCGGACGCCTGTCGTAACCGTTCTTTTTGTCCTTCAGGTAAAAGTCGTAGAACGGCAGCAGTTCCTGTTCGTGGTAGGAGATATGATCGTACTGATCGTGCGCCTCGAACACATCCCTGGCGCCGGTCACCACCAGTTTCTTCGGCGACTTCACTTTCTCGTAGCCCAGAATGTTGCCGCGCAGATGCAGCCCCATCTTGCCCCAGTGTCCGATCGACAGGACGGGCACCTTTATCTCGTCCAGCCGTTCCCAGGCGCAACGCTCGCGCCACCAGTCGTCATAGGTCGGGTGTTTCGCCATCTCGCCGGCGAGGTCGAGCGGCATGTACTGGCCGCCCGGCCCGTTCGCCGCGCGCTGCAGGTTGTTGACCCGGATCATCTGGTACCACATCGCCATGAAATCGCAGTAGATGCCACCGTGATAGGCGGTACCGCGATACATATCGACGGCGCCGTCATAGGGTGCGATGCATTTCAGGCTGGGCGGATTGACGATCCCCATAAACCACTGCGACCAGGCGTAATAGGATTGGCCCAGCCCGCCGACCTTGCCCGTGCACCAGTCCTGCCGCGCGACCCATTCGATGCATTCGTGGTAATCCTGCTGTTCCTGTCTGTCGAGCAGGTTGTAGACGCCGCCCGACTGACCTGAGCCACGCACATCCATGTGCACATAGGCATATCCCTGATCGCGGACATACCACTCCACGGGCCCGACTTCGCGCCACAGGAACATCGTCGAATGGGGCAGGTCGTCGGTCTCGAACTGGTAGGGAGACGCGGCGAACAGGGCCGGGAATTCCCCGGGCGCGTCTGGACGATAGATCCGGCACGCGATCCGCACGCCATCCCGCATGGTGACAAAGACGGGATCCTCGATCTTCATGCCGTAGCGCTTTTGCGTCGCTGCCGGTTTCTTCGCCATCTTTCGCCTCCCCTGCAATCAGGCCAGCGTATTGACCAATGTGCCGACACCTTCCAGTTCGACCTCGACCGTATCGCCCGCTTTCATGAAGACCGGTGGATTGCGCCCGATGCCGACACCTGCCGGCGACCCGGTCGTCACGACATCGCCAGGGCGGAACCGGTACCACTGCGAATAATAGGAAATAATTTCCGGCAGTTTGAAAATCAGGTCGTCGGTCCTTGTGTCCTGCATGATCTCGCCGTTCAGGCGCGTCTGCAGATGAAGGTCGTGGGGATCGGCGATCTCGTCCTTGGTAACCATGACCGGCCCGCAGGGGGTGAATCCGGGCAGGTTCTTGCCCATGATATTGCGTTCCCAGCCGTGGATCGGCCCGAAAGGCGGCTCGCCCACCTTGATGTCGGGAATCCAGTCGCGGGCCGAAACATCGTTCGCAATCGTATAGCCGGCCACATAATCCATCGCCTCGGCCTCGCTGACGGCGTGGCATTCGCGCCCGAAGACGAAGCAGAATTCGCCTTCGTAATCGATCATGTCGGGACATTGCGGCGGAACGCGGATCGCCTTGCCCGACCCGAGAAGGGAATCACGGGTTTTGATAAAACCCGCAGGGTGAGCCGGGCGCGGCGTATCTCCCATTTCCGCGAGATGCCGCCCGTAGTTCATCCCGACCGAGAAGACGAGCCAGGGATTGGGGATCGGAGGCGCCAGGTTGGTGTCCGACAACGCCGTCAGCGCACCCGAACAGGAACCCATGTCCGCCTCGGCGGCGCCGGCCATGCGTCTGACGCGCTCCAGCCCGTCATCGCCCTGCTCGAGAATCTCTCGCACCGATTGAGGCCGCCATCCCGACACCACGCGGTCCGGTGCCAATGCTATGTTAAGAACCTGATCGTCGCCGATGACGATTCCCGGGTTTCCGCCCTCGGCGGTGTAGATGGTCAACAGTTTCACGGTCAGAATTCCCTGATTGGTTTATGGATCAGATTAATACGGTGGCGAGTTCCGGCACCGCGACGACAAGCAGAAGCACCAGCAGCATGGTGATTGCAAACGGCACCGCGCCCCAGAACACATCCTCGATGCGGATGCGTTCATCCTGCAAATTGTTGTGTATCACGAAGCACGCAAGCCCCAATGGCGGCGTCAGCAAACCGATCTCCACCGCGATAATGGTGATAATGCCGAACCAGATCAGATCGATCTCGAAGCCGGCCAGGGCAGGAATCATCAGCGGTACGGTAATCAGCATGATAGAGCCGGCATCGAGGATCGTCCCCATCAGGACGATCGCGAGGATGTAAATAACCAATAACCCGGTCAGGCCGAGACCCGAAGTGTTGACCCAGTGCTCCATCAGGTTCGGAATACCGGTCAGGGTGATCATTCGGGAATAGATATGGGCCGACACAAGCAGAAAACAGATCGATGCCGTCACATGTCCCGTCTCCGAAAGAGCCTCCCACAGGTTCTCGCGGTTGAGAGAGCGCTTTACGAGGCTCAGGATCAGCGCACCCAGCGCGCCGACACCGCCAGCCTCCGTCGCTGTAAACAATCCACCGTAAATCCCGCCCAGCACCAGGGCGATCAGCAGAATAATCGGCAGGCTTTTGCGCGCCGCCTGGCCACCGGTCATAAGGGCGGCGCGGTTCGTGTTCAGCGCTTCGGCGTTGCCGACCTTGCCGGGGAAATACGTCGCCAACACCCAGATCAGGATGCAATACGCGACCGTCAGTACGAGCCCCGGGATGATGCCTGCAATAAACAGATCGCCGATCGATTGTTCCGCCAGAATACCGAACACGATCAGCAGCAGGCTTGGCGGGATCAGCATGCCGAGCACGGATGAGCCCGCAACCACCCCGACCGAGAACCTCGGTCGATACCCCAGGCGCAGCATTTCCGGTACGGCAACCTTGGTAAACACCGAGGCCGACGCAATGCTGGTACCGGTGACGGCGGCGAATACGGCATTTGCGCCCACCGTTGCCGTTCCCAGCCCGCCTTTCATCCGGCGGAACAGGTGGTTCGCAAC
>JAYOMI010000045.1:9293-19266 GCA_038120765.1 Rhodospirillaceae bacterium | reverse complement strand
TCGACAGCGCCAGAAGCTTGCCGGCAAGGTCCATGTCGCCGCGGACCAGCCAGACGCATGCGAAGGAGATCAGCGCCAGCGCGACACCAATATGCACGCCGACATAGACGAAGAAGAGAACGAACACGATGGAGATAACGCCGATCCCGGCATCGCTGATTCCGGTAAAACTTGCGATCGCCCACAGGATGGCGCAAGCGATTCCGAGCGAGGCGAACGTCCGAACGATACCCCTGCTTTCGAACGTATTCTGCCGGCGCAGCGCAACCAGATCGTCGATTCCTTCGAGCAGCGACCTGCAGAACTGTACTGCGCACATCGCGGCGCCGACCAGTATCAGCAATTTGAAGGGCCATCCCGGCAGGGCGAAATCGCCTTCGAGGCCTTCGAAGGTATCGCGCCGCCAGACCTTTTCGAAGGTCGGCAGCGTATAGACGAAAACCAGCACCATCAGACCGATCCCGAGCGCGTCATAGACCATCCGCAGGCTCAACCCGAGAGACGGCCTGTCGCGCAGCAGGCGCGCCAGCAGAATGTCCGACCGGGTCAGCCTGCCGCTGCGGATCGCCGCAGGCAACTGCATGAACATGATGACAAGGATCGACAGTTCGACCAGCAGCGGCACGCCGTTTATCGGCTCATTGAACAATGACCGGCTGATAACATCGGCGCACAGGATCGACATAAGGCAGAAGATCCAGACACTCCCGCCGCCATTGAACAAAGAGACCCAAGCGTCGAACAGCCGGGCCTGAAGACCCGGCTGTCGCGTGGTCGAAACGTCGGATTCCGACATCAGAGTATTGCTACCCTGTCATTTTGGTTCCGCTAGTTCCGGTCCCAGTCGCGGGTAATCTCGACCTTGGCGGCACGAAGCTCCTCCATATAGGTCGAGATCATTTTGTTGCCCGGCAGGCCTTTTTCTTCAAGCCGGTCCACCCATTCCTTGGCGATGTTGGGCAATGCCATCGCCCATTTCTTACGCTCCTCGGCCGCAAGTGCACTGAACTTGACGCCGCCTTTCTTCATTATGCCGATAAACTTTTGTTTCTTCTGCGCATCGATCCGGTCGAGATAGCCCGGCCACTTGTCGACCTCTTCGCGAATGATCTGTTGTACATGACCCGGAAGGTTCTTCCAGACGTCAGCATTGAACGAGACCCCCGACACCACGGACGGGCCGAAATCGACCTGGGTAAAATAAGGCGCAGCGGACCAGGTCTTGTAGACGAAACCAAGCGTTTCGGAGATGGGATAGCCTTCATAAACGCCATTCTTGATGTTGGTGAAGGACTGGTTCATCGATGAATTCACCGAAACCGCGCCTGTATCGCGCAGCCACTGCGCGAATGTACCGCTCGATCCCAGTTTCCGGCCATCGAGATCGCTGAATTTGGTGACGGGAAATTTCGTGAAAAGCTGCATCGAATCGTTGGCGCCGCTCTGCAGGTAGACCTGGTTGTGCTTTTTGTAAGCCGCGGCCATTTCGGGAATTTTTTTCCGCATATTCCCGTCGATCGCCACCAGTTGCGCGCGCGTAGGCGTCACGAACGGCATGTAGACCGCATAAGCTTCGAGCGGGAGGTTCGACGGCTCGAAATTCTTCAGGATCAGACCGGCGCCCGCGATGCCTTCCTCTACGGTTTCGAAGACTTCGTTGAAGCTGGCGAGAGACCCCGAATAGGCATGGTTCCATTCGATCTTGAACCCCTTGCCCTCGGGGCTGGCAAGCCGTTCGTCGATTTTCGTGGTCACGATATCCTTGAAGGCGCCGACAAACGTTACCAGCGGCGGCGGTGCAGCAGCGACGGTTATCTTGACGGTTTTTGCAGTTGCCGGCGTCGCAATGGCGCCAGCGATCAACGCGCCGACCATCAGAATGCCTGAAGTTCTAGCCATAATAGCGTCCTCCCATGTATTGATTTAGCGGATTGCTAAAACCAAATTCCGGCTTCCCGGATTCCTGTTATTGGTCAGGATTCCCGCGACACCCCTATCAACATCGAATTCTTTTTGATCCGACTTCGCTTAAGTCTTGTTTGCTGCCGTTAAATTGTCAACGTCTCGCTCTCGAGCCTTCTGATCCGGGAAAGGAAGGATAAATTCCGGAACCGCAGTCGTCGGCCGATTTCGCCGGCCCGGATCAAGCCAGTTCGGACCGGGAAAAAGCGTTCTGGTGCCGTCCTCGTTATGGCGATACTGCTCGAAGGTGCCCGACCTCTGGCTGCGGACGATAACGGCGATGGTTTTTTCGTCGCCCGCGTACTCGGCGTGAATGCGCCATGGTGGCACGATATCGACATCTCCGGGTCCGCATACGCTGGCTTCGCCCTGCTCGAATCCGTTCTCGCCTGGCGTCATCTGGACAATCCGTTCCCCTCCCGCGAGCACGCCGTATACCGTCCATGCCTTGCCGTGATCGTGCGGCACTGCAAGCCCGCC
This sequence comes from Rhodospirillaceae bacterium, assembly GCA_038120765.1. Lineage (GTDB taxonomy): Bacteria > Pseudomonadota > Alphaproteobacteria > MPNO01 > UBA830 > CAXBCP01. Next base: position 16,824 of record JAYOMI010000045.1, on the reverse strand, counting down.
CGGATTCTTGATCAGGCCATTAATGACAAACCCGTGGTCCGGGTCTTCATAGAACAGGAGGTTGTCGACTTTCTTTCCGTCGAAACCGCCGACCGGCCAGTCCTGTGCATGTTTCTGTAGGTCGGGGTCTTTGAGCAGTTCGCCCAGCAACGCCCGGCAGCGCTCCCATTTTTCATCGCCATCAACCGTCTCGCAGGTCTTCCGCATCTCGGCGACGAATTTTTCGACCGCCGGCAACATTGGCTTTCGTTCCATATCTGCGTCCCTTTTATCTGTGCTGGCAGATCGTATCGACCAGCGCGGGCCTGCCCGCCTTGACCTGTTCGATCGCCCGTTTCAGCGCGCCGTTTATATCGGCGGGGTTTTCTATCGGCCCTTCCGACCACCAGCCCATCGATTTGGCGGCCTGCGCGAAATCCGGTTCGGGTCCGTCGAGATCCATACCGATATAGGCGCGTTCCTCGGCGGTGCCGCGCGCATGGGCGACGTGCTTCTGGTGTTCCCAGTCGTTGTAATAGGCGCGGTTGTTATACATCACGACCAGCATCGGAATTTCGTACTTGGCGGCGACCCACAGGGCGCCGAGATCGAACATCAGATCGCCATCGGGCTGCAGGTCGACGACCAGACGCCCCGCGCCCTTGTTGGCCAGCGCCACACCGAGAGAAATACCGAACTGTGTTGCCGTCCCGAGCGACCGGCCAGGATGGCGATAGGGCTTGTCGAAGTTCCACAGCTTGCGCGTCCAGTTGCGCAACTCACCCGCCGTCAGCACCCAGTCCTCGTGCTCTATAACAGCCCACACCTCTGACGCGAGCCTCGGCAACGTGATCGGTGACGCATCCCAGTCCTCTCTCGCATCCACCGCCCATTTTGCGAACAACGCATTGTGACGCCTGCCGATTTCGGCGCTGCGGCCGGCAATCTTCTGCTGCAATACCGTGTCACCGGCAATGCGTTCACGGCAGATATCGGTCAGGATCGGCAGGGCGGACACGACGTCGGATGTCACCCGCACATCCCAGTCGCGATGCTTGTTGTAATCCATCGCCCATTTACTGATCTCGATATCGCCGAACCCGATATCGATCCACTTGCTGCCGGGAAGCGTCCTGTCATCGACCTCGCGCGTTTCCGGATCCGTGCCGTGAGTCCCCCGCGTCCAGTCGCGAACATCGAGGCACAGCACCAGATCGGCGCCTTCGAACGCCTTTCCGTCCATGCTGAGGTTCAACGGGTGGCGGTTCGGGAAGTTCAGGCGCTTGTATATATCCGACACGCCCGCGCCGACGGTTTCGGCGAACTCCACGATATAGTCATAGCCGTGCGGCATGCGTCCCGCATATTCAACCAGGATCATCGGATTGTCCGCCGTCAGCAGGTGATCGGCGACCTTTTCCAGTGCCGAGCGATCGGGCGCCAGGGGCGTCGTCACGCGAACGGCGTCTGGTGACGGCAGTTTTATCTCCTCCGTCAGCGGCGCTTCCTGAATGCCGGCGTCGTAGCACATGTAGATCGGGCCCTGGGGCTCCGCCATCATGATCGAATAGGCGCGCGCGAAAGAGTCCGGGATGCCGTGCACGCTGCCGGGCTGGTAATCCCACTTGGTGAAGTCGCGTACCGCATTGCCCTGCACGGCAGCGGTATGAATCCAGTCGATAAACGGCCGGCGGATGCCTTCGTCTGTCGGGCCGGTCGCACCGATGATGAAAACCGGCGCCCGGTCGATATACGCGTAATAGATCGCGAGCGGCGCATGCAGCAGGCCGACGACGTTGTGGACAATGGCAATCATCGGCTCGCCCGTCGCTTTCGCATAGCCATGCGCCATCTGCACCGCAATTTTCTCGTGATTGCAGATCATCATGGGCGGATCGTTCTCGCCGTAATTGACCAGTGAATCGTGCAGGCCGCGATAGCTGGCGCCGGGATTCAGGGAAATATGCCGGAATCCATACTGCTTGATCAGGTCGACAATGATGTCCGACTGGTATTTCTGATCGGATTTCCGGATTTCGGTACCGTCCGACATGGATCGCCTTTCCGCTGATTGCGTTACCGATCAGGATCGGCCTAATCTTGTTTTCCAGCAAACCATACGTCAGCGTATGCCCGCGCTCAACGGGCGTGCCACCGACAAAGGATACCGCTATGGCCACAGTCACCCGTGAAGTTCTTCCGCCGGCGATAGGGTCCGACGAACTCAAGCGCCGTCAATCCGAACTCGCGGCGAATACCAAACCGTCGGTCTTCAATGTCGCGGGCCAGCTTCTGGCCCGTGGCCGGACAGATACCCCGCTCGCGGCGACGGAAGACCTGTCGATCCGGCTCAAGATTTATGCCGAGGGCGGCGAGAACGAGCTTCATGCCCATCCCGGCGAAGATCACAGTTTTATCGTCCTGCAGGGCAGTGTCCGGTTTTACGGTCCCGAGGACGACGAGACCGTTCTCGTCGCAAACCAGGGCATTATGCTGCCAAAGGGGAACATGTACTGGTTCACCGCCATTCCGGGAGAGCCGCTTGTCATGCTGCGGATCGGATCGCCGAATTTCCAGAAACTGCCGGAAGTAGATCGCATTGACGCGGACGGAAACCCCATGCGAGGCGATTCAAAGAAGAATAAATCCGTGCCGATCGAGTTTCTCGACGGAAAATTTTACGGCTGATCGCGGACAAGAGGACCACACGGATGACGACACTGGTAACGGGTGCCGGCCTGATCGGGACGGCATTCGCAATCGAGGCAGCAAAACGCGGCGAGAAGGTCGTCTTTCTCGATCCCCTGCCCCGGGCGGATTATGTGGCAGGCCGCGTTGGCGATATCGACTATGAGATCATCGCGGACGACGCGTGCAGCCTGCCCGCCCTGATCGACGCGATCCAGACCCACCATATCGATACGTTCGTCCATACCGCCGGGCTGATCGGCAAGCGCGTGTCCAGACCGCTCAGCGCGGGCTATAGCCTGAATGTGGGCGGTGCGATGGCCGTTGCCGAGGCCGTCAAGCTGACACGTGTGAAGCGCCTGATCCATATTTCGACCTTCGGCGTCTATGACTGGCGCCAGCCGACCCCCGATAAAATCGATGAGAGTTTTCACCGCGGCAGCGGCGCGGCCTATTCCAATTCGAAGGCCGCCCAGGAACTGATATTCGAGGCCTATCAGGTCGAATGCGGCTTCGAACTTGTATTGCTGCGCCCGGCAAACGTCTTTGGCACAGGCCATTTCTGGGCCGGTTCCGGCGGCGGCGAAAAGGTCCAGACCCTGGTCGAAGCGGGCCTTCGCGGCGTTCCCGCCGTCATTCCGGAAGAGCAGACCATGGCATTCGAATATATCTATGCAAAGGACATGGGGCGCGCCGTGGACCTCGCCGCGACGGCCACCGGCCTGCCCGCAAAGGCAGTCTACAACCTCGCCTATGGCGAAGTGATTTCGTTCGAGCGGCTGGTGGATGCCGTGCGGGCGGCCGTCCCGGGGTTCAAAATCGAGATAACGCCCGGCAAAGCGCCGGTGTCACGCGACACGCCGCTGGACGTCAGCCGCGCGGCGCATGAATTGGGCTGGACCCCCGCCTTCTCTCTCGAAGGAGCGATGGTGGATTACGCGGCGGATCTGCGAAAAAGAAACCGGTGAGGAGGCCCCACCGGTTTCAAACGTGTGAACGTCGCGTCGAAAAAAGAAGGTCTTCCGGCGCTCAGTGATCCTTCTTCATGGCCGCCGCGGTATTCACCATCGAGTGAATGCTCCGCGCATAGTCCATGGCGCCCTGGTCGTCCATCCGCGGCGCCGACCGCAGATATTCCTTCAACCCTAGAATGGCCGGACGCGGACGGCTGATCAGCAGGCCGCAGAACCGTTCGACCTCCTCCTCGAGTTTGTCGGCATCGACGACTTGACTGACCAGCCCGTAGGTGAGGGCGCGCTGGGCATCGATAAAATCGGTGGAATAGGTCATCCACATGATGGCGTTGCGCGGCATACGGTCGTAGACCGCCGACATCACCATCGTCGGCATCACGTTATGCCCGACCTCGGGAATATTGAAGGTCGCGGTGCTGCTCGCGAAGGACACGTCGCAAACCGACGCCACAGCCGTCCCGAAACCCATGCAGCGGCCTTCGATCACGGCTACGATCGGAACCTGGGCGTCCTTGATCGAACGATAGCAATTGAAGATCGGATCGTATTCCGGGCGGCGGCTATACGCTTCAGGGGAAGGCGGGCCATTGCTGGCATCTCGAACGCGCCCGGTGCAGAAATCCGGGCCGGTGCTGCGCAGCAGGACCATGTCGGAGGTCTCATGCGCGGCGAGAATGGCCTCGGAGAATTGCCGTGCCATGACATCGGACACGCCATTGTCAGGGGGTGTATTGAAAGTCGCTCTCAGGATTCGTCCGTCCTGTTGCAGCAGAATGTCGTCGCTCATCTCCGTCTCCCGTTAATACGTTTGGTGTTCGTTATCTGGTCTTTTCATAGAGCGCCGCTTCTATATCGCGGGCCCGGATAGGCAGTTCGTTTATCTCGATATCGAACGGCGCCAGCGCGTCGTTGACCGCCGACGCGATCGCGGCAGGCGCACCGAGATATCCGCCCTCGCCCGATCCCTTCTGGCCAAGCGAGGTCAGTGGCGACGGCGTGCAGCTCTCGGAATCGACAACCGCCGGTATTTCGTGCGCCGACGGCAGCAGGTAATCGACGAATGTCCCGGCCAGCAGCTGACCATCCGTGTCGTATTCGAACTTTTCATACAATGCCGCACCGATACCATGGGCGACCCCCCCGATAATCATGCCGCGCACGATATCTGGATTGATGGCTGTCCCGCAATCGTGGCCGATGAAATAGTCGTGAATTTTGACCTTGCCGGTATCGGGATCGATCTCGACCAGCGGCACATGGGCCTGGAACGAGAAGCACGGGTATAGCGGCACCCGGTTATTCTCATCCGGCAGACTGCCCGCACCGGGCACCTGCTGGACCGCATAAGCCTGCAGGCCCAGTTCGTGGCCCGGCGGCATCCGGTGGAACTGCTTGTGCGCGATGTGGCAGATTTCCGTCCAGGTCAGCTTGCTGATCGGGTTCCCGCGCACCGTGAACTCGCCATCGGCATATTCGATCTGATCTTTTTCGACGCCCAGATCGTGGGCTGCGATGGTGATCATCTTCGCCTTGATATCCCGCGCCGCCTTCGACGTCGCGGTGCCGAGAACGATCGCCATGCGGCTTGCAACCGGGCTGCGGGTCGGCAGGGCTTCGAGCGAATCCCCGTGCAGGACACGGATCGTATCCGGGTCCCGTTCCAGCTCCTCGCCGGCGATGGTCGATACAAGCGTTTCATGGCCCTGACCGGATGTGGTGGTGCACATGACCGCCGTGATCGCCCCGGTCGGCTCGACCTTGATCAGGACAGATTCGACAAACGTGGTGATTTCCAGCTTGGGATTGAACAGAAATTCAAAAATATTGTTCCCGCCGCCGGGCTCCAGGCATGTCGCGATACCGACGCCCGCGAGCTTGCCCTCGGCCCGAAGCGCGTCCCGCCGAGCGATCAGGTCGTCCCAGTTGGATGTCTTGAGAATGCCTTCGAGCACCGCGTGGAAATCGCCTGAATCGTAGATCGATCCCGGGGGAATTTGCCAGGGGAACTCGTCCTTGCGGACCAGGTTGCGCGCCCGCACTTCTACGCGATCGATACCGAGATACTTGGCCACGCGCTCCAGCCCGGTCTCGATCGCGAAATTGGTCGGCGACTGACCAAAGCCGCGCACGGGGACCTGCCCGGTTTTATTGGACGTAACGGATATGGCCTCGTACTCGATCGAATTCATCCGGTAGGGCCCGCACAGCGCCGTCATCGGCTTGCCGAGCTGAAGCGGCGCGCGGCCCGGATAGGCGCCGACATCGTCCAGCGCGCGGATCTTCATCGACCTGATGACGCCCTCGTCGTCAAACGCCATCGTGATATCGAATATCCGGTCGGGACCATGCGCATCGCCGCCCGACATATTGTCTAGCCGGTCTTCGATGAACCGCACCGGAAACCCGAGCTTTTTGGCAAGATACGTGACCAGAATCGTATGCTTGATGCCGCGCTTGACCCCATAGGAGCCGCCGACATCGACGTCGTTATGCACCCGCACCTGGTTCATCGGTATGCGGAGCGCCGACGCGATCTGGTCCTGATACTGCGGCATCTGGATCGACGCCCAGACATCGATGATCTCGTTCACGTCATCCCACTTGGCAACGACGCCGAATGTCTCGATCGGCACCGTGGACGACCGGCCCCAACGGGCGCGGTAACTGACGGTATTGGGCACGCTCGCGAAATCCTCCGCGACCGGCCCCCATGTCCAGGTCTTCCGGAACAGCACGTTCGTGCCGTGGGCGGGGTGAACCAGAGGCTGGTCCTCATCGATCATCTTCTCCGAATCGACAGCGGCCGGCAGGGCTTCGTATTCAACCTCGATCAGTTCTGCCGCGTCTTCGGCAATGTAGCGGGAGTCCGCAACCACGGCCGCAACCCACTCGCCGGCATACCGGGTCATGCCAACGGCCAGCGGATGCCAGATCACATTGGGCAGGTCCAGGCCGTGAAACAGCGAATTCGTCGCTTCCGCGATCTCGTTGCCGGTCAGCACGTAGTGAACGCCCGGCAGGGCGAGCGCCGCGCTGGCATCGATGCTAATGATATTCGCGCGGGCATGCGGGCTCGGCAGAATGGCGACATGCTTCATGCCGGGGATTTCCAAGTCGGCGACGAATTTGCCGCGGCCGCTGACGAACCGGCGGTCTTCCTTGGTCCGGCGCTTGCGCGATACGTACCGGTAATTCGGCAGGTTCGCGGGGGCATCAACCATTGGCGGCTCCTTCGCGGCGACGCTTCGCCGTCATCTGTACCGCTTCGACGATCTGCTGATAGCCGGTGCACCGGCACAGATTTCCGCTGATCGCCTCGCGGATATCGTCTTCGCTGGGGTCGGGATTCTCGGCAAGCAGAGCTTCGCTGGCGACCAGCATGCCGGGCGTGCAATAGCCGCACTGCATCGCGTGGCATTCCCAGAACGAATCCTGCAGATCGCTGAGTGAGCCATCCTCATTGAGCAGACCTTCGACGGTCGTGATCCTGTGTCCTTCGGCCTGAACCGCAAACATCAGGCAGGACCGGATCGGTTCTCCGTCCAGGAAAACGGAGCACGCGCCGCAGATACCGTGTTCGCAACCGACATGGGTGCCGGTCAGCCGCAATTCGTCGCGCAGGCAATCCACCAGTGTCATCCGCGGCGGAATGGTGAGCGTCGTGTCCCTGCCGTTAACGTTCAGTGTGACTTCAACCTGTTTCATTTCCCCGCCTCCGCAATCGCATCGTCAATCGCGCGCGTTACGAGCTTTCGTGTAACGCGGCGCCGGTAATCGGCGGTCGCGTGAACATCCGTTTCGGGATCGATTTCCTCGTCGACCAGCGCAATCACCTCCTGGAACCCGCCTGCCGGTTTCCCGACAAGGGCCGCTTCCAGCGCATGCAGCTG
>JAYOMI010000045.1:0-9283 GCA_038120765.1 Rhodospirillaceae bacterium | reverse complement strand
GGAGATACTGCCATCGGCGGCCAGCACGATCTGCGCCGCGGCGGCGACAAGGGCGAAGTCGCCCTGTCGGCTCGATGTCTCGTGGAAGCCGGTACCGATCCGGGTATCCTGCCAGACGGGAATACGAATCTCGGTCAGCAGCTGTTCCGGTTCGATATTCGTCACCATCGCCGCTTCGAAAAACCCGTCAATCGGCATTTCGGTCTCGCCCGAAACAGATCGCAGGATCATGGTCGCTTCAAGCGCCAGGCCGGCCATAGGCAGTTCTGCGGACGGATCGCCATGTACGATGCTGCCGCCGATTGTGCCGCGGTTGCGGGTCTGCTGATGACCGACATTGCGCACCGCCTTGGCGACGAGCGGCAAACGATCGGAAACAATGTCCGATCTCTCGATGGCGCGTTGTCGGGTACCGGCGCCGAACGACACGTAGTCACCCCGGTCATCGATACCGGCAAGCTCGGCGACATCGTTGATATCGATCAGCATGTCGGGACGCGCCATGCGCATCGCCATCAAGGGAACAAGTGTCTGTCCGCCGGCGATGATTTTGCGTTCCTCGTCGCCCGCCTCTGCCAGCAAACGGCAGATTTCGTCGACCGACGACGCCCGGACATAGTCAAAGGCAGCAGCTTTCATCGAGACCCATCCATATTTTCAACATCATTCCTAGCGGGTTTGGCCGGTTCGACCGAACGCAGCCCGAGCAATCTAGAGCCATATAAGCCGGCATGGTAGCCCGTGCGACGATAATACCTTGCATGGCACCATGCGAGGCTTTGCGGGCTTAACCCTTCCTTAGAGAATTTTCGTCAAATTAGAGATAACTCAAGGAGAGTCCCATGGCACAACATGCAGTTCTGAGCCATCCCGACGTCGCCCATGCCGGCACAAACCGCCGGCCATCCGATAAGGGCTGGTCACCGCGCGTAAAATTCGTCTGCTTCCTCGGCTGCACCGTCGCGAGCTAGGCTATCGTACTGGCGCCCTTCTTTCTGATCGGCGGAGACGCCGCGCCGCCCCGGAGGCCGGGGCAGCGGAAGATCAGACGTCGCCGGATTTAGCGGCGTGAATCAGCTCCCAGATCTTGCGGGGCGTGACAGGCATTCTGATATCGCGCACCCCGTAAGGCCGCAGCGCATCCACGAACCCGTTTACAAGCACCGCCAGGGCCGGCGTCGTGCCGCCTTCCCCGCCCGCCTTCACGCCAAGCGGATTGGTCGGTGACGGCACTTCGTTGAGCGCCGTGACGAAGGACGGATATTCATCGGCGCGCGGCATATGATAATCCATGAACGATCCCGCCAGCGGCTGGCCATGCTCATCGATCGCGCAGAGCTCGCCAAGGGCCTCGCCGGCACCCTGGACGATGCCCCCATGGGTCTGACCGTCGACAATCAGCGGATTGATCGCGCGCCCGACATCGTCGATCGTGGTGTATCGCACGACATCGAATGCGCCGGACTCGGGATCGATCTCGATCTCGCAGACATGGCAGCCATTCGGGAATACCGGGGTTTCCATCACGTTGTCTTCGATCACAGACAGCCCGTCCGCGAGCGCTTCCGGGAGATCGGTCCTGCCGGAGACGGCCTCCGCAAGCTCAAACAGGCCGATTGCCCGGTCAGTGCCCTTGATTGCAAACGCCGCGTCGGCAAATTCGATATCGCTTTCCGCCGCTTCGAGGACGATGGCCGCAAGGCGTTTTCCTTTTTCGATCAGTTCGTCCGCTGCTTTGACGATCACGGTGCCGGCCATTCGCATGGACCTCCCGCTATGCGACCCGCCGCCGACCTTGACGACGTCTGTATCGCCGACAATTACGGTGACGGTTTCAACCGGCACGCCGAGCCATTCGGCGGCGACCTGTGCAAAGCTCGTCTCGTGCCCCTGCCCGCTCGGCTGGGTGCCGATCACCAGATCGATGCCACCATCCGGCTTGACGTGAATTTCCGCCTGCTCGCGCGGCGTGCCGATCGATGATTCGACATAGTTCGCGAATCCCCGGCCCAGCAGCAATCCCCGCGCTTCCGCGTCTTTTTTACGGGCCGCGAAGCCGTCCCAGTCGGAGAGTTCCATCACCATGTCCATGCTTTTGGCGTATTCGCCGCTGTCATAGGTCATGCCGACCGCATTCGGATACGGCATCTGGTCCGACGAGACGAGATTTTTCCGGCGCAGCTCGATCGGATCGAAGCCAAGCTCGTGCGCGGCTGTTTCGACAAGACGCTCGATTGCGAATGTCACTTCCGGGCGGCCCGAGCTGCGATAGGCGTTGGTCGGCGGCGTGTTGCTGAATACCGCGCGCGACCGCAGGTGCGCCGCCGGGATATCGTAGGAGCCCGTGATCAGCCCCGACCCCTTGCTCAGCGGCGACAATGATACCATCCGCGAGCCTACATTGCTGAGGTTGTCGGCGCGCATGGCGAGGAACCTGCCGTCGGCATCGAGAGCAAGCGATACCTTGGTCACAAGATCGCGCCCCTGATAGTCGCTGATGAAAGACTCGCTGCGCCGGCAGGTGAATTTTACTGGTCTGCCCACTTTGCGCGACGCCCAGCCCACCAGCGGGAATTCGACATAAAGGCGGTTTCGCGTGCCGAAATTGCCGCCGACATCCTTGGAGATGACCCGCACGTCTTCCGCGTCGACACCCAGCACCTCGGCAATCTCGCGTTTCTGACGGACCGACCCGCCGGAACCGGCATATATCGTGTACCGGCCTGTGGCATCGTCATAGTCACCAAGCGCCGCGCGCGGCTCCATCGGCACGCCCGTGACGCGGTCTATATAGAACTCCATATCGACAACGTGGTCGGCTTTATCAAAGGCCGCATCGGTCGCAGCCTTATCACCGAAAAACGTCTCGATGCCCACATTGTCGGGCACTTCGTCCCAGATCGTCGGAGCACCGGCGGCGGCGGCTTTGTTCGTGTCGGTCACACAGGGCAGCGGCTCGTAATCGACGACCACCGCATCGGCGGCGTCTTCGGCCTGGGCCAGCGTCTCCGCGACGACGACAGCAATCGCCTCGCCCACATACCGCGCCTTGTCCGTCGGCAGCGGCATGTGATTGCCGATAAAAGGATCAACGCCCCCCGGGCCGTGAAGCTTCTGATCGTGTTTCGTGGACGGCAGCGGGCTATGAGGAATCTGCGACAACCCGTCGGCAACGCAATCCGCGCCGGTAAATATGCCGAGCACGCCGGGCATGCTTGAGGCTTCGACAGTATCGATACCGCGAAGGACCGCATGCGCATGGGAGGATCGGACAACGACCATGTAGGCCTGGCCTTCAATCGACCAGTCGTCGCTGAACCGGCCGTTCCCTGTCAGAAGGCGCACATCCTCCCGGCGGCGAACCGGCTGTCCGATCTTTTCGTACTTCATTGTCCCACTTCCCGATTTTATCTCTTCAACGCACGTCATTTATCTCCGTACGCGAGCGTATGGAAAGAATCAACACCCCCGCCCTGCGGCGTATAACCGCCGCCGCGCTGCGCCGGATCGCACCCCGGGAACGCGCTGAAAATCCACTCACGCCGCTCCGTCGCCCGCCGGAACGCGCCCCGCAGCGTGCATCGCCGCACGCCAGCCGAAGACCACCGCGGGTCCCAGTGTCGTCCCCGGCCCCGGATAGGCACCCGACATCACCGACCCCATGTCGTTGCCGCAGGCATAAAGCCCCAGAATCGGCCGATTATCGCCGTCCAGCACGCGGCAATCCGGGTCCGTCGACAGACCGACGCTGCAGCCGATTTCGGCGGGCCAGACGGCCATCGCGGCGAACGGTCCCGCCTCGATCGGAGCCAGGCACGGGTTGGGCCCATGCGCGGGATCGCCATTGAACCGGTTGAGTTCCAGATCGCCCTTTCCGAAATCCTCGTCGACCCCGGCCAGCGCGAACCGATTATGGCGCGCGATGCTGTCCTGCAGACCTGCCGGGTCTATGCCGATTTTTCCGGCGAGCGCCTCCAGATTATCGGCGACGGTCAGATAACCGCTTCGAACATGCCTGGTCAGGTTGCGTGTCTCCGGGTGTATCGCCCCGAGACCGTATTTTATGATGAAACGGGTCTCGCAGATCAGCCAGGCGGGCATGGTATCGACGGTTTCGTGCGACCGGTACATCGCTTCGACAAAATCGTGATACGACACGCCCTCGTTGACGAACCGGCGTCCTGCCGCATTGACGGCAATCAGCCCTGGTTTGGCCCGGTCCATGGCGAGATGCGGAAACAGGCCTTCTGTCCCGTCGTCGCGCTTGGTCACCGACACCGGCGTCCAGAAACCGGCGCTCTGATGGCTGTCGGAATCGACGGCCGCATCGGCCGCTTCGGCAAGCGCGAGACCGTCCCCCGCGTTCAAGGTCGCAGCGAGGGAATAGGGCGGCGTGGGATGCGGCATGAAGGCTTCGCGGTATTTCGCATTATGGGCGAATCCGCCGGTCGCGAGGACCACGCCCTTGCGCGCCCGAACGCGCGTTTCGCCATCGGGCGTGTCCAGAACGGCCCCAAGCACAGCCCCGTCCGCATCGCGGAGAAACCCGGCAATCGGCGTTTCAAACAGAACAGGCACATTGCGTTTCTTCAGGCTGTAGAAAAGCCGTCCGACCAGTGCGTTCCCCATAACCAGACGGGTTCCCCGTCTAAAGCGGAGCCGGTCGGTCAGGTAACGCAGAACGATGGACGCCGCATGTCTGAAATTCGCCACCGACCGGTAACGTCCGAGCAAACTGACGATATCCAGCTTGCCGACCATCATCCCGCCCATCAGCATGAATTCCGGGATCGGCGGACGGACGCGGTCGAAATCCGGACCCAGCAGGCGTCCGTCGAAATTTTCCGGAATGATCGCCCTGCCGGACGACGCGGCCCCTTCGATGTTGTTCCGGTAGTCCGGGTGCAGCCCGCAGGGCACGAAGCGCACATCGGTTCTTTCCGCCAGGTAGTCGATGACCCCCGGGCCATCCCGCAGATATACCCGGCGGTGTTCGCTTGTCCGGTCTTCGCCGATCAGGCTGTCCAGATACTTCGCGGCCTGTTCGGGAGAATCCCCGAACCCGGCGTCCCGGCTTTGCGTGTTTCCGGGGATCCACAACGTGCCGGCCGAGGTCGCGCCGGTACCGCCGACCTGAGCCGCTTTCTCACAGATAATGACATCGAGCCCCTCAATGGCAGCGACCAGCGCTGCCGTCATGCCGCCGGGACCGGCCCCCGCCACCAACAGGTCGGTCTCGATATCCCAGTCCGGTTTCGCGGTCGCATCTGCCATCGTTCCGTCCTTTCTTATCTGTGCTAAAGAATAGGGGATTCGGCCCGTCCGGGACATAGAGCACTGTCCATCGGCGTATCGCGGCCGGGTTTCGCCGCATGATGCGCGAAAACAATTTCAAGGGGAGATGATCGATGGATCTGGGACTTACAGGAAAACGTGCGCTAGTAATGGGATCGACCCGCGGGATGGGCCAGGGCATTGCTGCCCGGCTCGCCGCCGAGGGCGCCAAGGTCGCGGTCTGCGGCCGCAAGCTCGCCGATGCCGAAGAGTCCGCCGCCGGCATTCCAGACAGCCGCGCCTACGCGCTGGACCTGTCGGATCAGGCGTCCGTCGGCGCCCTGATCGCCGCGGTCGAAGCCGATTTCGGCGGGCTCGACATCATCGTTTGCAATGGCGGCGGGCCGCCGCCCGGCAATATTGCCGATGTGACGGCGGAAACATGGGCCACACAGTTTCAGACGATGTTCATCAATCAGTTGAGCATCGTGAACGCCTTCCTGCCCGGCATGCGGGAGCGCAAATGGGGCCGCATCCAGGTGGTTTCGAGCTCCGGGATCGTCCAGCCGATCCCCAATCTCGGCATATCCAATGCAATCCGCGCATCGCAGGTCGGCTGGGCGAAGACGCTGTCGAACGAGGTCGCGCCCGATGGCGTCACCGTCAACACGGTCGCCCCTGGCCGCATCCATACCGACCGCGTCAACCAGATCGACGCGGCAGCGGCCAAGAAACAGGGCAAACCGGTCGAAGATATCGCAAAGGCCTCCCGGGCGACGATTCCCATGGGCCGCTATGGCAGCGTGGCCGAATTCGCCGATACGGCGGTCTATTTGCTGAGCGACAATGCCAGCTACATCACCGGCAGCGTGATCAAAGTGGATGGCGGCCTGATCCGCAGCGTGTAGCGGCTTCTACTCCACCAGCTTGCCGGCGACGGGATCGAATGCCGTCGGCAGGCGGGGCGGGGCCGCAAGCGCGGGCGGGGTGTCGCATTCATGGAACATGCCGCCGCCCGCTTCGCCGGTGAATTCGCCGTCGCGCCAGACGAATTTGCCGCGCAGCAGGGTCATTACCGGCCAGCCGGTCACTTCGCGCCCCTCATAAGGCGTGTAATCCATCGCATCGTGCATGATCGACTGCGTGATGGTGACCTGCTTCTTTTCATCCCAGATCACGAGGTCGGCATCCGCGCCGACGGCGATCGTGCCCTTGCGCGGATACAGCCCATACAGCTTTGCTGCGTTGGTCGCCGTCAGGGCCACGAATTCCGGCAGGCTGATACGGTTCTTGAGCACGCCTTCCGAGAACAGGAGCGGCATGCGCACCTCGATACCCGGCACGCCGTTGGCGATCTGCTTGAAATGCGCTTCCGGCCCCGCCTTCAGCTTGCCTTCCGGGTCGTCGTACCGGTAGGGCGCATGATCCGACGAGAAGACCTCGAAAATCCCCTCGATCAGCGCGTCCCAGACGATCTCCTGGTTTGCGGCGTCACGCGGCGGCGGGCTGCACATATGCTTCGCCCCTTCGAGCCCCGGCTTGTCGAGATCCGCCTCGGTCAGGAACAGGTATTGCGGGCAGGTCTCGCCGTAAACCTTGAGCCCCTTGCTCTGCGCCCAGCGGATCTGGTCGATCGCCTCCTTGCCAGATACGTGGACGATCAGCACCGGCACGTCGACCAGCTCGGCAAGGGCGATGGTGCGATGTGTCGCCTCGCGCTCGACCAGCATCGGGCGCGCGGTGGCATGGTATTTCGGCGCGGTGAGTCCGGCGGCGATCAGCCGTTCGGCCATCCACATGATCATGTCGTTGTTTTCCGCATGCACCATCACCATCGCCCCGTCGCGGCGGGCGACGGCGAGCACGTCGAGAAACTCGCGGTCCGAGAGTTTCAGCGCATCGTAGGTGAGATAGATCTTGAAGCTGGTATAGCCGTCCCTGATCAGCGCCGGCAGCTCCTGTCCCAGCACCTGCGCCGTCGGGTCCGACACGATCAGGTGAAAAGCATAATCCACCGCAGCCTTCGGCCTCGCCAGCTCGTGATATTCCTGCACGACCTGGCGCAGCGACTGGCCCTTGTGCTGACAGGCGAACGGCATGATCGTCGTCGTCCCGCCGCAGGCGGCGGACCGCGTGGCGGTAAACCAGTCATCGGCGGTCCAGATACCGGTCGAGGAAATCTGTTCGACGTGACAATGGCTGTCGACCCCGCCCGGGGTAATCAGCAGTCCGGTCGCATCGACCTCTTCCGCGCCGGCGGCGAGGGACCGGCCCAGCGCCTCGATCTTGCCGCCGGTGATGCCGATATCGGCCTCGAAAACGTCGCTCGCCGTTGCGACGCGGGCGCCGCGAATTACCAGATCGTATTCCGTCATACCGGATAATTTCCCCTTCAGGTTTGCCGAACCCAGCATACGGGGTGTAGCCTGCGGAAACCAGATCACGACCCGAAACGCAGAGGAACGAACCAACCATGCCCATACTCGATGAAAGCGCCAGCGGCGTCTTTGCCATTGCCGCAACACCGTTTGCCGAGGACGGCGCGCTCGACCTCGAAAGCACGGACCGCATGGTGAAATTCTATCTCGATTGCGGCGTCTCGGGCCTCACGATCCTCGGAATCATGGGCGAAGCACACAAGCTTGCACCGGAAGAATCGGTCGCTTTCACCAAACGGGTCATGTCGGCGGTGGACGGCAAGGTCCCTGTCGTCGTCGGCGTGTCCTCCCCTGCCTTCAACCCGATGGCCGACCTTACCCGGCAGGTGATGGACCTCGGCGCTGCCGGCGTGATGGTCGCTCCCATGGGCGGGCTGAACACGGACCAGAAGATCGAGACGTATTTTCACGCGGTCTGCAACACGTTGGGCGACACACCGATCGTGCTGCAGGATTATCCGCCGACCACCGGCGTATGGTTTTCCACCCCACTGCTGACGAAGCTGTTTGCCGACCTGCCGTCGCTCAAAGTGCTCAAACACGAAGACTGGCCGGGCCTGCGCAAGATAACCCAGTTCCGCAATGCGGAGGCTGCCGGCGCGCACCGGCGGATCAGTGTCCTGGTGGGCAATGGCGGCCTGTTCCTGCCGCTGGAACTGGCTCGCGGTGTCGACGGCGCCATGACCGGTTTCGCGTTTCCGGAAATGCTGGTGCAGGTGTGCGAGATGTTTGCCGACGGCGACCGCGACGCCGCCGAGGACCTGTTCGATGCGTACCTGCCCCTGATGCGCTACGAACAGCAGATCGGCATCGGCCTTGCCATCCGCAAGGAGACCCTGCGCCGGCGCGGCGTGATCGCCACTGCCGTCACCCGCGCGCCCGGCCCGTCGCTGGACACCCATGACGAGGCCGAACTCACCGCCCTCCTCGCCCGCCTCGAACGCGCCGTTGCGGCGCAGGGCCAGGACATCAATTTCTATTCCCCGACAACAGCCGCCTGAGCAAAGCCATGCCGTCAAAGAAAAATCCCCTGAAGCTCAACGCCCTCCAGCTCAAGACGCTGACCATCCTGCAGCAGCTGGCACGGTTTCCCGAAACATCCACCCATGACGAAAAATCGGGCGAAGCGCTGATCAGCAACCTGCCCAGCCCGCACGGCAACCATTTCCATTGCGGCGACGCCGTAGTGATGAGCGCGGATGCCACCGGCCTGAAGAACGAAGCCGTCTGGAAAGCGCTTGAACGCAAGGGGCTTGTCCGCTCGATGTTCCCGATGGCCATCGCCCTGTCTGCCGACGGGCAGGCCTATGACACGGGCCTCGCCGACATGATCCTGCATCGCAGCGATCACTGACCGGCGACGCGGGATGCCTGCCGGCTAGGGCAGCAATGCCTCGGGCGGGTCATCCGCCCACCAGGCAGGGGTCCGGTAGCCCACTTTTTTCCGCACGCCCATATACTGCTTGTAGAGGTCCTTCCTGACCGGATCGCCATTCGCTTTGTGGATATACGGGCAGACATCGACGCAGATATGGCAGTACTGCTCGCGCAGGCTGGAGACCGTGTAGCAC
>JAYOMI010000044.1:8803-28438 GCA_038120765.1 Rhodospirillaceae bacterium | reverse complement strand
GCGGCATAGTCAGCGACATATCGGATAGAGGTCGATCCGGCCGCCGTCCCTCGAATATCAGCTGGGTTGGCGCATCGGTTCGACGCAGTGCCTCCATGCGCCCCAGGATTTCCATCGCCCGAGGCGAAAGAGGAACCCGGTGGGTCGTCCCGGCTTTCATACGTTCTCCGGGAACCGTCCACGTCTGCCTGTCATAATCAATTTCGGACCATCGCGCGCCGCGGACTTCGCCTGACCGGGCGGCGGTAAAGATCAGGAACTCCAACGCGAGCCGAATATTCTCCGCGGTCTTTAGTGTGTCGGCGATATTAGAAACGAAGGTGGGGGCCTCCTGCCACGGCATCGCGGCAAGGTGTTGTTTTGTACTCGGCTGCCTCGGCAGGCCCCGCGATACCGACCGCATCGGGGCTTCGGCGTCCCGCCAACCCTTTGCATGTGCATAATCAAGAACGGTTCCGATCCGCTGGCGGACCCGCCGGGCTGTTTCCGGAATGTCCAGCCAGATCTCTGCAAGCACGTCGCGAACCATCGGCCCGTCGATCTGATCGACAGGCAGATTACCAAGCCTGGGAAATGCGTATGCCTCGAGTGATGAAAGCCATTGGGCGGCGTGCTTCTTGTTCTTCCAGCCGGGCGAATGTTCGCCATGAACCATGATTGCGACTTCCCGGAATGTTGGAATGGTATAGCGGGCGCGTCGACGTTCAATGACGGGGTCGCCGCCTTGCTTAATGGCCCGCCTCATAGTCTGGGCGGCCTCTCGCGCGTCTGCGAGAGGTACGACAGAACCTGAACCCAGCCCTATGTCGCGTCTTTTTCCGTTGGCCTGAACACGGAGTACCCATTTCCGCGCGCCCGTATTCGAGACGACAAGAAAGAGGCCGTCACCGTCACCGTGTCGGCCGGGGCCGGCATTCTTGACCTTTAAGGCAGTAAGCTTTCCCATTGCGGCCACCGTTGTATGGTACCACGTTTAGTACCACACTATGAGGCGGTTTTGGGCGAATTGTTACGAACTGATTCGGACGGAGAAATCTACTAATAAATTATATAATATCACTAAAATGGATTGCCATGGACTATGATGAATACTGGTTATGCGGACTCACTCTCCGCCAGTTTTCCTTCACGTCAGAGACAACGGGACCTTCTTCGGTCTCCCCGCCGGATCGACAACGTCCCGAGGGCTTTTAAGGGCGATGATCGGGAATACCGGCCGGCGCCACCGGAAGAAGGAAACCGTTCTAGGTCTTTCTCTGATTCATCCTGCTTTTCGTATGCCGCGTCGGGGCTGCCGTAAGCGGGTCGTCAGGCCAGGGATGTTTGGGATAGCGCCCTTTCATCTCGCCCTTTACCTGAGGATAGGCGTTGCGCCAGAAGGCCTGAAGGTCGCGGGTGATCTGCAATGGCCGTCCCGCCGGCGACAGCAGATGGATGCTCAGCGCAATCGCGCCATCAATGATGCTTGGCGTCTCCGTCGCGCCAAACATTTCCTGAAGCTTTACAGGCAATACCGGCGCCGCCGGATCGGAGTAATCTATCCGGATACTGGAGCCGCTGGGAACGGTGAAGTGGCTCGGCACCTGTTTGTCCACGGTTTGCAGGAGTGACCAGTCGAGCCGGGCTTTCAGAATGCCCAGCATGTCCAAAGACTTCAGGTGTTCCAGACGCCTCATGCCGGCCAGATAGGGCAGCAACCATTCCTCAAGCGTCTCAAGCAAGGCGTTATCCGAAAAATCGGGCCCGGTCGCGGTGGCCTGATGGAAACACTGTACCCGCCACCGCCAGTCTGTGGCCTCCCTGCTCCAGGGCAGGCAATCGAGTCCCGTGTCGCGTATGCCCTCCATGAGCGCGTTCGCAATCTGCTCGTCCGGAATATCCCTCCCCGGGGCATCGGACAGCACCAGGGCATTGAGGCGTTTTTGCCTGCGCGCGCTCACGGAACGGGTTTGGCTATCCCAGACAGCGGTTTCGCCTTCCTGTATCTCGTCCTCAAACATGTGTTCGATCGTGGCCGCCGATATGGGCGCAGCCAGTCGGATACGGGCGTCGCGGGCTTCGCCACCGACGGAGGCGATCGCCAGATAGGGTGCAGTGCGCCACGCGTCCTCGGCAGGCAGCGCGGCCCCTTTGCCATTGCTCAAACGGTACCGGGAGTCTCCGCCGGGACGGCGTTCTCCAATTCTGTCCGGATAGGCGAGCGCGACCAGAGCGCCGACCTGCTCGGCCGGGGATAAATCCAGTGTGCGGCGGTGACGGGTGTTCTCCGGCGCTTGTTTCCGCCATTGTTTTGCGAGCGCCCTGGTTCGACTGAGGGCGTTGCGGTTTACGGGCAGGCTTGTCTTTTCACCGTTGAGGGCGCTCACCCGCAGGGTCAAATCCACGGTCAACGGACTGCGGCCGTCCCGCTGGGCAATATCCCTGTCTGTCAGCAGGGCGGCGACATCGCAGGCGATACCGGCCCATCCTGATTTCGCGCCTTTTACTATCATATGCGCCAACCGGGGGTGCATGGGGAGTCCGGCCATCTCACGTCCATGGGCGGTGATCCTGCCCTGATCGTCTATGGCCTGCAGCAATCTCAGCAGGTCCCGCCCCTGGTCCAGGGCGGCTTTCGGCGGCGGTGTAAGCCATTTCAGGGCATCGGAATCATGAACGCCCCAGTTCGCCAGATCCAGCGCCAGCGGGGCGAGATCGGCATCAAGGATTTCAGGTTGAGAGAACTGTCTGAAGGCGCCTTCCCCTGCCTTGTCCCAGAGCCGGTAACAGATACCGGGCGCCATGCGACCGGCACGGCCGCGCCGCTGCTCCGCGCTTGCCAGTGAAACCGGTTCCGTGAACAGACGCGTCATGCCGCTTCGGGGATCGAACCGGGGCGCGCGGGATAGACCGGCATCGACCACCACCCGGATACCTTCGATGGTCAGGCTGGTCTCGGCGATGGCTGTCGCAAGAACGACTTTCCGCCGTCCGGCAGGGGGCGGGGATATGGCCCGATCCTGCTGGTCCTGGTGAAGTGCCCCGTAAAGAGGAAACACGTCTACCTCGCCGGGCAGCGAAGTATCGTTCAGCAGCGCCCCGACCCGCCTGATTTCGCCTTCGCCCGGCAGGAAAACAAGGATACTGCCGGTTTCGTCTGCCAAAGCTTTTTCTACGGCGGCAGACACGGCCGGGCAGAGAGTGTCCCTGAAGCGGTCGAAGGGCGGCTTGCCCAGATAAAAAGTCTCGACCGGGAAAGCACGGCCGGCGCTTTCTATAACAGGGGCGCTCCCCATTAATTCAGCGACAGGACTCATGTCCAGTGTGGCCGACATCACAATAATGCGCAGGTCTTCACGCAGGCCCGCCTGGCAGTCCAGGCACAGGGCCAGGCCCAGGTCCGCCTGCAGACTGCGTTCGTGAAACTCATCAAATATAACCGCCGCCACGCCTTCCAGGGAGGGATCGCGTTGCAGGCGGCGGGTCAGAATGCCTTCGGTGACGACCTCGATCAGGGTGTCCGGGCCTGTCCGGTTGTCCAGCTGGACGCGATAGCCAACGGTTTTGCCGACCGGCTCACCGAGCGTTTGCGCCATCCGTCGGGCGGCGGCCCTTGCGGCGAGGCGACGCGGTTCGAGGATGATAATCCTGTCCCCCTCGCGCCAGGGAGCGTCCAGAAGGCTCAGAGGAATTCGCGTGGTCTTCCCCGCGCCCGGTGATGCCTTGACCACTGCATTGGGCGTGCGCTCAAGGCTTGCACAGAGTTCCGGTAATTTCTCGTCGATCGGCAGTCTGGTCATGTCTCGGATCGTGTCGATAGAACTTGCTTTCATCAAGCGTCGATAGCCGACGCCCTGCAACGCCTGGTGAGGCGGATAAGGGACCCGGGCATGTGCAAGGTCACTCCCTGTTTCCCGAACCGAAGTTCGCTCCCGGGCTGATTGGGTCTCTTTTTCAGGCTCGGCGAAGAGAGTCAGTCGGCAGTTTCAGAACGATGGTGCCTGACATTTCGGAGACGGATTCGTCATGAAACTTTCTGCCGTGCTTTGCTCAATCGCCGGTCCAGCAATGCTTTGCAGACGAGCGCAACAGCCCCGATGGCGCCGGCGACTTCGAGCCATCCGGCGCCTTCGAAAGACTGCGCGGGAATCAGCAAAGCGAGGCCGACAGCACCATAGGCACAGCGTATGGCCAGTCCCATCGGCCCGAACATGTAGCCGATAATTGCACCCGTCGCGAACCAGACGCCCGCCACAGCCGTTACCACCGCGAGAAACGCGTTAGAAGCCGTTCCCTGAAGAAGCAGGTCCGGAGACATGACGAACATCACCGGCACAACAAGGGCGGTCCAGCCGATGCGCACCGAGGCGAGGGCGGTTTCCATGGGCTTTGCGCCGGCGAGGTTCGCGGCGACGAACGCGGCAACGGCGACCGGCGGCGTAATAAGCGAAACGATCCCGAAGTAGAACACGTACATATGGGCGGCGACCGGATTGATGCCGAGCTTGACGAGCGGCGGGGCGGCGATTGCGGCGACGAGCAGATAGATCGCCGTGGTCGGCATGCTCATGCCAAGGACGATGCAAATCAGGGCGGTCACGAACAGCAGTATCGGCAGGTTGCCCTCGCCGAGCTGGATGAGAACGAATGTGAGCCCGTCACCCAGTCCGGTCGAGCCCATCACGCCCATGATGATGCCGGCCATGCCGCCGATGATGACGATATCGATGGAATTCTCGCCGGTCGAGCGGACACTGTCGAGAATATCCCGAAAGCCGATACGCCGACCCTTGTATCCGAACACCCAGCTTACGACCAGCGTGGCGCCGGCCGACCAGAGGGCCGCCTCTTCCGGCGACCGGTTCAGCGAAAACAGGGCATAGATCAGAACGGCGAAGGGGACGCAAAAGAACCAGCCCTCTTTCAGGACGCGGACGATCGGCGGGATCATGTCGTCGGGAATCGGCGCGATGTCTTTCTTGGCCGCTTCAAGATCGGCGTATACGAATACCGCGAAATAATAGAGTAACGCCGGGATCACAGCCGCGATCACAACTTCGGCATAGGTGATCTGGAGCATCTCGGCCATCAGGAAGGCGGCGGCACCCATGATCGGCGGCATGATCTGGCCGCCGGTGGAGGCAACCGCTTCGAAGGCGCCGGCTACTTTTGCGTCGTATCCGGCGTCGCGCATCAGCGGAATGGTGATGACGCCGGTGGAGGCGACATTCGCGACCGCCGTACCCGAAATCGAGCCGAAAAGACCGGAGGCGACAACGGCGATTTTTGCCGCGCCGCCGCGCGAGCGGCCCATTATTGCCGTCGCAATATCGGTGAACCATTCCGAGCCGCCGGATTTCAGAAGCAGTTGTCCGAAGAAAATATAGGTGACGACAATGGTGCCGACGATCCGCAGCGGCAGGCTGACGAGCGCAACGTTATCGATCGCAAGATAAGCGACGAATCCGACGAAGGGCTGGGCCAGCGCACTCAGCTTGCCCGGAAAAATATCGCCGAACAGGGCGTAGAGGATAAATGACAGCACGATGATCGTCAGGCTCAGCCCGGCCGTGCGGCGCAGCGCCTCGATTGTAAGCGGCAGCAGGATCATCCCGAGGATGAAGGCCTCGTTCTGCAGCGTGAAAAAGTCGTCGGCAAGGGCCGGGTAGCGCCAGGCCAGGTAACCGCCGACGGCGAGCGCCGAGGCGGCGCAAATGCGATCGTACCACGGCACGTTATTCCGGCGGGCCTTGCGGCTGATACGGACCTTGATAAACACGCTGGCGACAGAGAGTCCCAGAATGGCGTGCAGGGCCTGTTCGGTAAACAGCGCGAAGCCGAGCTTCAGCTGCAGTTCGCCGGAAAAGGCGAGGGCGATGACCGCAAGAAGAATGCCGAGGACGCTCGCCGTTTTTATCCAGAAGGCGGGGAGGTCTTTACCCGCGCTGCTGCTGGCGCTCTCGGGATCGTGAAATTCAAGATTGTCAGGCATTTATTTTCTGAACCAAATGTTGGCCGTGCGGAGAATGCCGAAGGAGAAGCGGGGGGCCAATGACCCGCCGCCCCGTTTCTCTAGGTCGAAATCGCCGGAAATCAGCGTTTCCAGACACCGACCGACTTGTAGAAAGCCTCTGCTCCCGGATGGTACTGGAGCCCGACGTCTTTCGCCATGCCCTTGGAACTGTAGTTCGTCCAGAGCGGGCTTGACGCCTTGATTTCCGCCTCACCGTCGTAGATCGCCTTGAGCACTTTGCCGACGGTATCGTTGCTGACGTCCTTGCTCGTAAACAACATGAAATCGTACCCGACCGTCGTCGTCGGCGCCTTGATTGCGGGGAATTTCGGCGACGGCTTCAGATCGACGTAATAGACGCCTTTCAGCATCTTGATGGTCGACGTGTTGCTCTTGTCGAAGCTCAGAAACCGGACGCCGCTCGGCACGCGGGCGTTCATCTCGCGCGTCGGCGCTGCGCCGACGGCTGTGATGACGACGTCGACCTTGCCCTGCTTCAGCAGGTCCCAGCTCTGGCGCAGGCCATTGGCCATCATGCCTTCGAAAAAGAACGCGAAGAGGGGAGATGCCTTGAATCCGCTCGGCACACGTTTGCCCTTGAGGTCGGAGATTTTTCGGATGTCGGAATCGTTCTTGACCAGAAGTCCGTTGCGGAACGCCATCAGCGTTGCGGCCAACCTCAGGTTACCGTAGTTCTTGCCTTCCGACAGGCCGTTGCCCTCAAAGGCCATCGTCGTCTGAACGATGTTGGCAATGCCGAACTGAAGTTCGCCGGCATTGACCACGGGTATGTATTTCTGTGATCCGCCCATGTTCTTCGGGCGCAGTTCTATTCCATCGGCCTTTGACGAAACGACCTTGGACAGGATGGTTGCCATCTGTCCGACAGCGGTTCCCTTGGTTGAGCCGATACCGATGGTTTCTGCAGACGCTCCTTGGACGGCAAGAACCGATGCCGCCACTATCCCAAATAATGCGATTTTCATTCTTTTGTCTCTTTGATTTGTCTCTTTGAAAGGTGTCTCTTTGACAGGTTTCCAGGGACGACAATCCGTCACTGGGCCCCGACTAAAATATATTAGATGTAATAAATCTCAAAGAACTGTGATCCCGGTTCGATCCGAATTTCAGGGCTGGCGAGGAGCTTGATCAACTTTCGGCAAACTACCCCGTTTCCCTGATTTTCCCGACCCGCAAGGGCGTTTGAGGATGTCGCGCGGGTCGGTGATACGGGGCTTGCCTGCCGCGCCAAACGCCGGTCAATACACCCGCCGCATCACCCGGTGAGAAATCTGCGCCGCAATCGGTCAAGCTGGAACGGCCGGACATTGGTCCCGGCGTCAGATGGCGGCGCTGAGACCTGAAGAGGGTCTCAGATACAGATGGACTCAAGCGGTGCGAATCCGTTGAAATTCACGGATGAATAGGTGGTCGTGTAGGCGCCTGTCGAGAGGATCTGGACCTTGTCACCGATTTTCAGATCGAGCGGCAATTCATATGCCGTCTTTTCATACAGGATGTCGGCGCTGTCACAGGTCGGTCCTGCCAGTTTGACCGGGCCCGTGACGCCGCCGTCGTGGGGTGTCACGAAACGGTACTTGATCGATTCGTCCATGGTCTCCGCAAGTCCGGAGAATTTGCCGATATCGAGATAGACCCAACGGGTGTCGTCATCGTCGGATTTCCGAGAGATCAGCACGATTTCCGCCTGGATGACGCCGGCATCCCCGACAATCGAACGGCCCGGTTCGAAAACCATTTCCGGCAGGGCCGGTCCGAAGTGGCGCATCATGGCGCCCATGATTGCATCCGCATAACCTTCCAGCGAAGAGACGTCCGATCGGTAGCGTGCGGGCATGCCGCCGCCCAGGTTGACCATACGCAGATTGATGCCGCGACGGCGTGCGTCCTCGAACAGGCCGGAGATCCGCGACAGCGCGATGTCCCACTGGCTGAGGTCGGTCTGTTGCGATCCCACATGGAAGGAGACGCCGCAGGGATCCAGCCCGATCTCGTTCGCCTTGACAAGGAGGCGCAGCGCCATCTCCGGTTCGCAGCCGAACTTCCGCGACAGCGGCCATTCAGCCCCTTCACATTCCATCAGGACGCGGCAGTAGACCATCGAGCCCGGCGCCGATTCTGCCAGTTTTTCCAGTTCCGCATCGCTGTCGAACGCGAACATGCGGACTCCGCGGGTATAGGCATACTGGATGTCGCGCTGTTTCTTGATCGTGTTGCCGTAGGAAATCCGGTCCGGCGAGACGCCGAAGCGGATACACAGGTCGATTTCAGCCGGGCTGGCGGCATCGAAACAGGCGCCCAGAGAGGCCAGTCGCTCGATCACGGCATCCGCCGGGTTCGCCTTGATTGCATAAAAGATGCGGCCGACCGGCAGCGCGCGCGACATGGCGTTGTAGTTATGCTCGACCACATCGGTATCGACCACCACGCACGGGCCGTCGAATTCGTGTGTCGCCAGATATTCGGCAATCCGGGGTGGCATATCGCCCTGACGTTCAGGAAGGCGCAGGCCCTCTATCGGTTCGGCGACAAGCGAGATCGTCGCTTTAAGCGTGTTGTCAGGCTGAAATCGTCGTGGATTTCGACGCAGACGGCTACGCGCCCCGGCATCCGTTGCAAACATCGTCACACCCCTTCCAGTCCGGGAGTATCCCGGTAAAGCCAAAAAGGACGCGTCCGTCGTTACATACACCACTCAGGGCCAGTGGCACGTGCGTTGCGTCTAGGATTTTTCATTTAGAGTATAGAAGTTACCAATTCAATACCGAAAATGGTGCGGCCTGAATAAAAGCGGATTGCCGGCTCAATCTGATCTGACAGCCTGGGCGGGGCAGTACGGGAATGTCCTTTCCCCCTAAAACTGGACCATTACTTATAGAGGCCGGGGGATTGAAGTGATGCACATCTTTGGAAGATGGGCGGTTGGAGTTTTCCGGCTTCGACCGGGTCGCCGGGCTTGAAGTCGGCGCGGATCAGAAGTGTAATGCGCCGGAGTGAGACCGATCAGAGCGACGTGCAGAATGTGCCGGAGGCCGCCGTGGCGGCCCTACCCGCAAATCACGGGGAGGAACCGGGAAACGATTCGCCGCGGCGCATCTACCGGTTTTCAAACTGAATTCTCGATCGTGACGGAAGAACGCTGGTTTCGGATGCCGGCGATGCCGTTGATCTGACCGGGGGTGAATTCGATCTGCTGATAGCATTCGCGTCCCGGCCCAACCGGGCGCTCTCCCGCGAACAGCTGCTCGACTACGCCCGCAGCGGCGATGCCGACGCGTTCGATCGCAGCATCGACGTGCAGGTGGGACGCCTTCGCCGCAAAATAGAGCGCAACCCGAAGCGGCCGGCATTGATCAAGACAGTGCGAGACGTCGGCTATATGTTCAGCGCAGACGTGACGGTGACCGAAAACTGATCGCAGGCCGAATATTGTCGCTGGCAGATGTCGATGTCTGGTGACCGCCCTCGCCGAATGCATTAAAAATACCGAATGGAATCTGCATTTTACTGTCGGCGGCGGCAGGCTGAGAGCGTCCCGTTCCTATGACGCATCCTGAAAGCCTTGAATGCATCAGATGCCAACGGGCATATCCGCTCAACGCGTATGACCGGTTGTGCGCGGTCTGCTCGGCGGACGGGGTTTCCAGCAATCTGACGCTGCGTTATCCCGAACTCCCGGTCCCCGACCAGGACGCGTTGCCGGATGCTCCGCACTCGCTCTGGCGCTACGACCGGTTCCTGCCCCTGGATACCGCAGATGCGGTTACATTGGGCGAGGGCATGACGCCGATGATCCCGGTCGATGGGTTCGGCCACGGTCCGATCCGTGTGAAAGACGAATCCCGTAATCCAACCTGGTCGTTCAAGGACCGGCTGGCGACCGTCGCGGTTTCCTGGGCCAAATCGATTGGTGCCCCGGCGATTGCAACGAGTTCCACCGGGAATGCGGGCGCGGCGGCGGCAGCTTTCGCCGCCCGCGCCGGCCTGCCCTGCGTGGTGCTGACCTATAAGGGCGCCGCCGGGGCGATTGTTTCCCAGATGCGCTCCTATGGCGCGATGGTCCTGAAAGTCCCCGCGATGGATGACCGCTGGCGGGTCCTGTCGGCGGCGGTGGCGCAGTTCGGCTGGTTCCCGACCTCGCCGTTTTTCGGCCCCGCCATCGGCAGCAATCCGATCGGGATCGAAGGTTACAAGACCCTCGCTTACGAGATCGCCGAACAATCCGCCTGGAACCCGCCGGACTGGTGCATCCTGCCGGTCTGTTACGGCGATGCGCTGTATGGCATGTGGAAAGGGTTCGACGAGATGATACGCTGGGGCTGGATCGATAAAATGCCGCGCCTGGTGGCCGCCGAGATTTCGGGCTCCCTGTCGGCGGCAATGAAAGGTGCGGCCGACATGCCGCCCGTTATCTCGCGCAATAGCAAAAGCATCGCCGGGTCGATCGACGTCACCCAGGGCACGTTTCAGGCGCATGCCGCGCTCCGGAAATCCGATGGCGTCGCCATAACGCTCGCCGATGAAGATCTGGTGCGGGCACGCAGTAAACTGGCGACCGGTTCCGGCCTGTCGGTTGAAACCTCGTCCGCAGCCGCTTTCGCCGCCGTGGACTCGCTGAGTGCGAACGGCGTCATCAAGCCGGGAGACGACGTGGTCGCGATCCTGACGGCTTCCGGGCTGAAGGATTTCGGCGTTGCGGGGATCGAGCCCATGGGCGCACCCGATGTTGCGCCTGACCTGGACTCGGTACTGCGCGCCCTGGGGGAGCATTATGACTATACCGTTTGAACTCGGTCTCGCGATCGACGGGTTCACGCCCGCTGCCGATATTGCCGCGCAGGCGCGCGCCGCAGAAGCAGGCGGCGTCGACACACTCTGGATCGCGACGCATCTTTTCCTGCGCGATCCGGTCGCTCTGGGCGCGACGGCGCTGGCGGCGACGAAAACCCTCAAGGTCGCGCTGATGGCGGTCAGCCCCTATGCCATGCATCCGGTTCACGCGGCGATGGGGGCGGCGACGCTGGATGAGCTGTTTCCCGGCCGGGTGGTGCTGTGTCTCGGTGTCGGCGCGCCCGGCGATCAGGACGCCGCGGGTATTGAGCGGCCGCGCCCGCTGGCCACCCTGCGCGAGGCGATTGCCGTCTGCCGCGCGCTGTTCTCCGGGAACACGATCGATCATCAGGGTGACGTGTTCAATGTCACCCAGCGCCGGCTGGTGAATGCGCCCTGCGATATTCCGATCGTGCTTGCGGCCTCCGGGCCGAAGATGCTGGAACTGGCGGGCAGCGACGCCGACGGCGTGATTATCTCGGGCGCGACATCGGCCCCCTTTGTCGAAAGCTGTCTTGCCCGCGTTACCGCGGCGGCAGACGGCCGCAAGATCAAAAATTCCGGCATCGTCTACACCGGCATCGACGGCGACGGAAAGGCCGGGGCGGATTCCCTGCGACGGACCCTTGGGTTCATCCTGCGCGGCGGCCATCATGCCGAGAATGTCCGGATGGGCGGCGCCTCGCTGGATCAGGAGGCCCTGCGCGATGCCTATGCGGCAGAAAACTGGGACGACGTCGACCGGTTTGTGACGGACGACGTGGTGACGCGTCATGCCGCCTGCGGCGACGCGGCCCATGTCCGCGCGCGGCTTGCCGAATACAACGCCGCCGGGCTTGATCATGTGATCGTCAGCGGCATCACGGATCCGGCGGAAATTGCGGCCGTGCTCTCCGCAGTGACGGCGGACAACTAGTCCAGCCGGGGCACGACTTCCTCGGCGAATATCTGCATCTGGTCGAGCAGTTCGGTGATGTCGTTGGCGGCGAAATACAGCCCCAGCAGATGCGTGACGCCCGCCTCGCCCAGCTGGTTCGCGCGGTCGACCACATCGTCAACGGTGCCGATCAGGTTGATGTCCTCATGTCCGAGCGCGCCCTGTCCCTTCAGGGTGGACTGCCGCAGCGATGTCAGATGGGCGCACATCTGGGTCTTGCCGAAGCTTTCGATGGCGGCCTCGCGGGTCTTGCCGATATGGACGATATATTGCGGGGCAATTTCGATATCGTCGAAGTTGCGGCCCCGGGCTTGTGCCATTTCCTTCAGCGACGCGACACTGGACCGGACCTGGTCGATATGGATGGCGGCGGGCAGCCAGCCGTCGCCCCATTTCGCCACCCGTTCCAGATTGTTCGCGTTATTGCCGCCGATATAGAACGGCACGTGATCCTGCTTCGGTTTGGGATAAAGCTCCACATCGTTATAGGCGTAATAGTCGCCCTTGAAGCTCGCGACCCGGTCGGTCAGCAGGGCTTGCAGGGCGGGAATGCCTTCATCGACGATCTGGCCGCGGGGCGTCTTCGTACTCGGCTGCAGGGCGAGAAACTCCTCGCGATAGGCGCCGATCCCGACGCCGATTTCCAGCCGGCCGCCGGAAAAATGATCCAGCGTGCAGAGCTGCTTTGCGGTGACGACGATGTCATGGCGCATCGGCAGCACCAGAATGCCGGTGCCGAACCGCAACGTGGTGGTTTCGGAGGCAACAAAGGCATATGTCACCAGCGGTTCCCAGAAACGCGGCGGCGTCTCGAACTCGGCGCGCACGTAGTTCTGCGTCGTCATGTGGTCGTTGCCCCAGACGGAATGATAGCCGAGCTTTTCCGCGTGCTGCGCGATGCGGATGATCGTCTCCGGATCGGAAAACGGTATCGGGTAGGTCAGGCCTTCCATTCCTGTCGGCAGTCCGGCGCTTACACGCATGTAATTTTCCTTTTCAGTCTCGGTTAGATATTGCGCAGCCGGTCGGTGGCCGCCGCGTCCAGGTCACCCTCGGGCGTCAGCGCGATGCCGTAAAGCTCTTCGGCCGCTTTTGTCGAAATAAGGCTGGCACGGGCATCCGCCACCACCTGTCCGGGGTCGCGTTTTTTCGGATCACCCAGGCCGCCGCCGCCCGGCATTTCGATCAAGACCCGTTCGCCGCGCGGGATGGTCTGGGTCCCCTTTCCGTTCAGGGGTGCGCCGGATTTCAGGCGGATCGTACCGCCGGCCCCGGCAGCGCCGCCATCGCGTCCGCGCGGCGGATATTCGATCCGGTCGAACAGGGCGCTGAATGCAAAGGGGGCGTCTTCCAGCAGGCTCAGTTCCATTACCTGGCCGAGACCGCCGCGATGGGTGCCGGCGCCCCCGGAATCCTGGCGGTATTCCTTGCGCCATACGATCAGCGGCGACATTGCCTCCGTCACCTCAACCGGCACGTTGCGCACGCCGCTCGGGAACGCTGTTGCCGACAGGCCGTCCTTGCCCGGACGCGCGCCGGTGCCGCCGGAATGGAAGCTGAGGATCGTAAAAGACTGTGCATCTGCAAGCAGCGCCGGATCGCCGTCGACCCGTCCCAGCCCGCCATAGGCATAGAGATTCCACAGGCAAGACGTGCCTTCCGCGGGCACCGCATCGCCCAGCGCCTTGTGCAGGCAGCCGAAGACGACGTCCGGCAGCATCTGGCCGGTCACATGACGCACGGCGACAGGGGCCGGGTGTTCGGCGTTCAGGATCGAGCCCTTCGGCGCGGTGACGCGGATGGTCGCGAGCGAGCCCGCATTGTTCGGGACGTCCGGGGCGACGATGCATTTGACGCCGAACGTGGCATAAGCCTCCGTGTAGCAAAGCGGCACATTGATGCCAAAGGACGATATCCTTGACGATCCGGCGAAGTCGACATCGATTCCGTCCGGGCCGATGGTCATTGCGGCGACGAGGTCGACCGGTTCCTCGAGCCCGTCGATCCGCATTTCATGGCGGTATGTGCCGGCCGGAAGCGCGCGAATCGCCTCCAGCGCCGCGGCCCGGGATCGCTCAAGGATATGACTGCCCAGCCGGTCGAGATCGGCAATCGCGAATTCGTCCATCATCTCGCACAGCCGGCGGCAGGCGAGGTCGTTGCATGTGGCGAGCGAATGCAGATCGCCGACTACCTGCACCGGTTCGCGGACGTTCGCGGTCACGATATCGATGACGGCCTGGTCGATCTTCCCGGCATGGGCGAAGCGCATCAGCGGGATATAAAGCCCTTCTTCGTATATCGTCCGCCCGTCAGACGTCATCCCCCGCCCGCCGATATCGACCACATGGCACGTGCTGGCAAAAAGCGCGACGAGCGTGCCGTTGCGGAAACACGGGGTCATGAAGGTGAAATCGTGGAGATGGCCGGTGCCCTTCCAAGGATCGTTGGTCAGGAACACGTCGCCGTCCGCCATGTCTTCCACCGGGAACCGGTCGAGAAAGTGCCGGACAGAGCGCGCCATCGAATTGACGTGGCCCGGCGTGCCGGTGACCGCCTGGGCCAGCATGTCGCCGGTGATATCGAAAACGCCCGCGGACAGGTCGCCCGCCTCCCGGGTCGATGTCGAAAATCCGGTGCGGATCAGCGTCAGGGCCTGCTCCTCCACCACGGCGATCAGCCGGTCCCACATGATCTGCAGGCGGATCGGCGAGAGCGGATCGTTTATCGGGTCGGTCATGAACCCTCCCATTGCATCACAATATAGCCGATGGCGTTCAGCCTGGCGGTGAACCCGGCCGGCACGATCGTTGTCGTCTCGTCTTCGGCGATCACCGCGGGGCCGGCAAATGCTGCGCCTGGAACAAGCGCCTCACGGCGATAGACCGGGGCGGTCGTCAGACTGCCTGTATCGGGATCGAAAAGTTCGCGCATCGCCGACGGCTCGGGCGCCGTGGCCGCCGGCATGGGCGGGCAGGGCGCCGGGTCTTCAACTCTCGCAGACAGCCGGAGCGTCCAGTTCATGACCTCCACCGCGAGGCCCGGAATGCGTCTCGAATAGGTGGCCGCATAGGCCGCCTCGAACAAATCGGTCAGTTCCTCGCGAAGGGTGCCGTCATAGGGCCCGGCCGGCAGGGTCACGGTGATTTCATGTCCCTGTCCATGGTAGCGCATGTCGGCGGTCCGGGTTTCGATCAGGCCGGACTCCGGTGCCGCCTCGGCGACGATCTGTTCTACCTCGGCGCGCATTTCCGTGTAGAGCGCGTTCAGGCCTGCGGTATCGAACGTGTCGTCCAGCATCGCATAGCGGCTGCGGCCGACCTCATAGGCGACAGGGGCCTGCAGGAAACCGACCGCCGATCCGACCCCGGCGGCGACCGGCACGATGACCTCGTTGATGTTCAGCTTTCGGGCAAGTCTTGCTGCATGGAGCGCTGCGCCGCCGCCGAAGGCCACCAGCGTCCGGTCGCGGATTTCCTTGCCGCGTTCGACCGCGTGGACACGGGCCGCATTGGCCATGTTTTCCTCGACGACCTCGGAAATACCGAAAGCCGCCCCGAGGGTGGACAAAGACAGCGGGGCGCCGACATCCGCATCTATCGCCTTGTGCGACAGCGTCGCGTCGAGCTGCATGGTGCCCCCCGCGAAATTGTCCGGATCGATCCGCCCCAGCGTCACATTGGCATCCGTCACGGTCGGGCCGTGGCCGCCCTGTCCGTAACAGGCGGGACCCGGGACGGCGCCCGCGCTTTCCGGCCCGACATGTATGCGCGACATGCCGTCCACCCGGGCGATGGAGCCGCCGCCCGCGCCGATTTCGACCATTTCGATCACGGGGATCCGCAGCGGCAGGCCGCTGCCTTTCAGGAAACGGTATTGCCGGGCGACCTCGAAGGTGCGGGATTGCTGGGGTTCGCCGTCGTCGATCAGGCATATCTTTGCCGTCGTGCCGCCCATGTCGAATGACAGCACCCGGTCCAGCCCGCATTCGCGGGCGACACATGCGGCCAGGATCGCGCCGCCGGCGGGGCCGGATTCCACCAGCCTGATGGGGAACCGCCGGGCGGTTTCAAGCGACGCAAGCCCGCCGCCGGACGTCATCAGGCGCAGCGGACAGGAAAACCCCATCTTGACCAGCTCGCTCGACAACCGGCCGAGATAGCGCGACATCAGCGGCTGAACGTAGGCGTTCGCCGTGGTTGTCGACCAGCGCTCGTATTCGCGAATTTCGGGCGATACCTCGCTCGACAGGGAGACGAGGACGTCGGGCAGTTCGCGCGACAGAATTTCGGCGATCCGGCGCTCGTGGCCGGGCGCGGCGTAGGAATGCATCAGACCGACGGCGACAGCTTCGATCTCGTTTTTGCGGAGCGCCGCCACCAGGCTTTCCAGGGCGCGTTCGTCCAGCGGAATCAGCACGTTCCCGTTCGCATCGACGCGCTCGGGAACGCCGAAACGAAGTTCCCGCGGAACCAGCGGCGGCGGCTTGTCCATGAAGATATCGTATTGCTCGAACCGGTTTTCGAAAGCCATCTCGACGGCGTCGCGAAATCCGTCGGTTACCAGCATCGCGGTTCTGGCCCCCTTGCGCTCAATCAGCGCGTTGGTCGCCAACGTCGTGCCGTGAACGATCAGGCTGAAATCTTCCGCCGTCAGACCGGTTTCGGCCATTGCCCGCCGGATGCCGTGGAAGATGCCTTCTTCGGGCGCGGAAGGAACCGTCGGCACCTTGCAGGTAAACAGCTTCCCCTGATGCGTGACCGCGATATCGGTGAAAGTGCCGCCGATATCTGCCGCAAGATGTGCGTTTTTCATCAGGTTCCCGTGTCCGCTCGTTCCGTAGGGTGAATGATAACGGTTTGACGTGAGATCGTTAAGGGCACGGCCTACCCCGGAATGACCCCATGGTAAAAATAGATACCTAGTCCGGGTGTAAACAGAACGAAGGACCGGGTACGCTCATAGGCCCAGGCAAAGAATATCCCGCCGGCAAAGGACAGGGTGACAGCGACCCAGTTCATGTAAAAGGCGTGGGCGAGTGCGAAGATGAACGCGCTCATGAGGATGCCGGCAGTCCTGCCCGGGAACAATTCCCCGTAGCGCCTGTAAAACAGCAGGCGGTAAGCGATTTCCTGGCCGAGGACCGACAGAAAAGGATAGAGCGCGATGACGACGAGATAGCGCTCGAAGTTATAGCGGGGGAAACTCAGAAACCGTTAGGGCACCATCAGCAGGGTCAGACCGAAAGTCACGGCCGTGCAAAGCGCGATGAGAATCACGGTCATCGGAACATGGCCAAGCAGCCTCCGGCAGTCGATGACTTCAAACCAACGGAAGCCCGGCGTCAGCTGCAGGAGAATGGCGGACACGACGAATACCGCCGCGAGGGGAATGAATGGCCCGAAGAAATCGAAAAAAACGACATGCGCGACGGGCACGATCAGAAACAGGATCGAAAATTCGGCCCACAGCCACATACGCGGTGCGTCCCGTCTGATCCGGGCCGATGCCGGTGCGCTATCGGTCATACAATCGTCCCATCATGACTGGAGGGCTAGTGTCCGCCGAGGGCCTGTTCCATGCGCCGGCGCAGGGCGTCGGTAATGGCGGGTTCGATTCCGAACCATCTTTTCCAGGCGGCGGGCCCCTGGTGCAACAGCATGCCGAGCCCGTTCAGGGTCGGGTTGCCGCGCATTCGGGCGGCATGCAGGAACGGCGTCTCCAGCGGTGTATAGATGATGTCCGCGGCCAGCGCCGATACCGGTAAAGCGTCCAGGCGGATATCCAGCACTGTTTCGCCCTTCATGCCCTGGCTTGTCGTGTTGACCACCATCCCGGCGCCGTCGAGCGCCTCGTGACGTTCTTCCCAGCGCACCGGGGTAATCGGTCCGCCGAACTCGTCGGCGATCGCGACAGCGCGCTCCAGGGTACGGTTGACCAGCCGGATTTCCGGCGCGCCCTGATCGAGCATCGCGTGAACCACGGCCCGCCCGCCGCCGCCGGCGCCGATCACCGTGACCGGGGCGGTATCGGCGCGGAAGTCCGGGAAAAACTGTTTCAGGTTGCCGATGAAGCCGAGCCAGTCGTTGTTCGTGCCGAACAGCGTGCCGTCTTCACGCACGACGACGCAGCTCATCGCGCCGATCCTGCGGGCGACGTCATCGACCTCGTCGACGATCGCCATGGCCTCCAGCTTGTGCGGGATGGTCAGGTTGCAGCCCGCGAACCCCAGCGGGTGCAGCGCGCGCAAGGCGGGCTCCAGCGTTCCCGGCTCGATGGCCAGCGGCACGTAAGTTCCTTTCAGGCCTTCCTGCTCCATCCAGGAATTGTGCATCAGCGGCGACAGCGAATGCATTACCGGCCAGCCCATGACGGCCGCCAAGTGGAATTTTTCCATCAGGCGCCATCATCCAGTTTTGCGCTGAAATGATCCCAGGTGCGCTGGAACAGGCTCGGCGTCCACAACTTTTCGCGGCACAGCGCCAGCTCGTCCGGGGTGAACGCGTAAGGGGTGCCGATCTGGGCCGCCATGTACTGGCGCTCCGCGTTTTCCTCCAGATAGTTCAGCAGCACGAAGGCGTCGATCAGGGTCTTGCCGGTGGTGACAGCGCCGTGGGCTTTCATCAGGGCTGCGGGCCGGTCGCCGAGGGTGTCGTTCAGCCGGCCCGACATAACCGGGTTGTTGATCGAGTCCGGCGAATCCAGCACCGGCAGCGGATAGACCAGCGAGCCCTGCGCATAGACCGGCAGGTATTCGACCCCCGCCGTCGACAGCGTGGTGGACCATTTCGGATGGCAGTGGATCACGGCATCGACATCCGGCCGCGCTTTATAGATACCGGCATGAAGGTGGAATTCCAGCGGCGGCTTGCCGTTGCCTTCGATCACATTGCCGTCGAAATCGATGGTGCAGATATCCTCGGCCGTCAGCCGGCTGCGCTGGCAGGACCCGATATTGATCAGCATGCGGTTGTCGCCGATGCGGATGCTCGCATGGCCGTTGTAATCCATGATTCCCGACCGCTCCAGCATGCGGATGCAGCGGACGATCTGTTGTTTGTGGTCTTCTGTCTCGCTCATAACGAACTGTCCTTCTGGTCTCAGACGACGACTTTGGTCATCAGCCCCTTCGGAAAAATATCCTCCGGCGCGACATGCTTGTGGGCGATCCCCTGCTGGTATGTGTATAGCAGCATCTGTTCCCAGGTCGCGCGGTTTTCGTCGATGCCGAACGGAAACGGGTCCTCGCCGAAGGTCTCCTGGATCTTGCGGGCATAGGTCGGCACCCAGGGCAGGGGATAGCGTGACACTGCCGGGTCGAACATCCGTTCCAGGCTGCGCCGCTTGGATTCGTTGAAGGCGTTGAACAGGTTTCGGGCGACCCAGGGGTTTTCATCCAGAATATGTTTCTGGATGGCAATGATATGCATGATCGGCCACACCTTCGTGCGGGCGTAATAATCCTCTTCCATTTCCAGGTAATCGGGGAAGAGGCGCTCCACGTCGGGATGGCCTTCCAGAAAACAGGTCGGCGGGCGGGCAATGATGGCGCAGTCGATTTCGCCCGACGCCAGCATTTCCGAGAGCGACTTGTCGGCGACGCGGGTGATCTCCACCCCTTCCGGCAGGTTCAGTTCTACCTTCTCGACACGGCCCGGCGCATTGGCCCCTGCCTGGTACCAGTGAACGTCCGGCAGTTTGACGCCGCAATCGTTATGCATCCAGCCGCGCATATACACCGCCGCCGAATGCGCCCACTCGGGCGAGCCGATCCGCTTGCCCTTCAGGTCTCCGACCGTTTTGATGCCGGCATTCTTGTTCAGTGAATCGGCACCACTGATCAGGGTGCTTGCAA
>JAYOMI010000044.1:0-8793 GCA_038120765.1 Rhodospirillaceae bacterium | reverse complement strand
AACACACGACCGGCAGGCCGACGATATCGCATTCGTCGCGTGTGATCTGCGCGGAGAACTTGGCGAAGCTGAGTTCCGCGACATCCCATTCGCGGTTCGCGGTGAAGCGCGCAAAGACTTCGTGATGGCCGAGCATCGACCAGGTGTGGTCTATGCCTTCGGCCCGGACATCGCCGGTGCGGAAATCGCGGAAATGATCGTAATCCGTCGAAGCGATGCTGAGTTTGAGCTTGTTCATGCCGTTTCCTGTTTGCGTTTTATCGTTATGTGCGCGGTCGATTGCCGCGCCGGTTATTTGAGGTGTGACGGCGCATCCGGCGCGGGCATTACGCCGACCACATTGGCCATCAGCGCCGTGGTGCAGAAATGCCCGATCGCGCCGACGACTTCGACGAGGCGCTGATAGCCGAGGTCTCTCTCCGCCGCCCTGAATCCGTCCTCCGACAACGTGCCGGTCGCCAGCAGTTCACGGGTGGCTGCGTGCACCGCTGCATCCGCCGGATCGTCGAAGTCCGGGTCCGTGCCGTCGTTGATCGCCTCGATGATCGCCGGGTCGAGCCCGGCTTTCAGGGCTGTTTTCGCCTGGGCGCTCCACGGATAGGCGGCTTTCCAGTGGCGGACCGTCATCAGCGAGACGATGCGCACCTGTGCATTCGTCAGCGAACAGTCCAGCAGGTGGGCGCTGGATGTATTGTGTATCTGCCAGACGCCTGCCGAATAGGCGTATCCGATCGCCGGGCCGAATCCGACGCGCGCATTGTTGGCGACAATCTTGTCATGCACCGCTTGCTGTTCGGCATCCATGTCTTCGCGGTCAAGGACGGGAATTCGGGCCATGGTCTGGGCTCCCTGTGGATCAGGCCTCGGCGGCGACCGCCGCCCGGCAGTTGTTGAAGGCTGTCAGAAGTTTGCCGCGATCCAGATTCCTGCCGATGAAGACGAGACGGGATATGCGTTGATCCGTCCCCCACGTGCCGATGAAATCCCCTTCAAGCATCATATTTACGGCCTGGAGCGCCAGTTTCCGCTCCTCTCCGGCAACCGACAGGACGCCCTTGGTGCGCAGAATGTCGGTGCCGTGCCGCGCTAGCAGGTCCTGCAGCCATTCTTCGAGCAGATCGGCATCAAGCGGTTGGGCGCAGGTCAGTGACACGCTGGTGATGCCCGTCCTGTCGATGTGACTGGCGTGATCGTGATGATCGTGATCTTCGTGGCTGGGTTCGGCGGCAAGCTGGGTGTCGATCCGGTCGAGATCGAAGCCGCGGCGGTTGATGATTTCGCGCGCCGGCACATCGGACCGGTTGGTCCGCGTGATCGTTGCATAGGGGTTTATCCGGCGCAGGGTCGATTCGAGCCCGTCAATGGGCTGCCCGGCATCGGCGACCTTGTTCAGAACAATATGGTCGCTGAAGGCGATCTGGTCGGCTGCATCCGCGCCATCGGCAAGCTGTGAGTCGATATGGACCGCATCGACCACGCACACGACGGAATCGAGGCGGCACTGCGCGCCGATGACCTGGTCGATGACCATCGTCTGGATCACGGGGCTCGGATTGGCGAGCCCCGTGGTCTCGATAATGATCCCGTCCAGCCCGGGCTTTTCGGCAAGCAGGTTGCGCATGCCGCGGATCAGATCGCCCCGGACCACGCAGCAGATACAGCCGCTGCTCAGTTCGATCAGTTCCTCGTCGCCGGTCTCGATCAGGTCGCCGTCTATGCCGATATCGCCGAACTCGTTGACGATGACGGCAAACTTCCTGCCGCCGAGTTCCGACAACAGCCGGTTCAGCAGGGTCGTTTTGCCCGCCCCGAGAAACCCGGTAAGGACCGTGACCGGAATGCGCGTGTCAGGGTTTTCTGCCGGGGCGGTCAATATTTACATCCAGGGCATCAGCGAAACATGGATGACGTCGCCGCTGCCGCCGACCGCGTTGATCGCTTCGTGGGTGTCCTTCAGGGCGAAGCGATGGGTGGTGATCATGTCGAGGTCGAAGCGGTCGGAATTAAGCTGTTTGAGCGCCAGTTCGCAGCTTTCGTAATTGTGGCCGCGGGCTGCTTTGACCGTGATGTATTTCGTGGCGATCTTGCCCAGCGGGAAATTCGGGAATTCCGCCACATCGCCCTGGATGAGCAGCGTGCCGCCCTTGCGTTTCAGCGCTTCGATGCCGAGCAGGACGGGAATCGTGCCGGCACCCGCCGTGCAATCCAGCGACACGTCGACGCCTTCGCCGCCGGTCACTTCGTTGATCTTTTCCAGCGGATCTTCCTCGTCCACGTTGATCACGCAGTCGGCGCCGAGTTTCCGTGCGACCTCCATCCGTGCCGTATCTTTTGACGTGCCGGTAACGATGATCAGCGATGCACCCGCCTGCCTGCAGGCGACAAGCTGGCTCAGCCCCTGCTGTCCGGGACCCTGGATCAGCACCCGGCTGTCATAGCCGACGTTGCAGTCGAACAGCGCCCACTGGATGCCGTTTGCCATCGGCGTCACCACGCCCGCGAGTTCGGGCGACAAGCCGTCCGGCACTTTGTGAAGGACGGAATTCCAGGGCAGGTACATGTATTCGGCGAACCCGCCGAACAGGTGGGGCGCGCGCTCGGCCAGCGTATAGCCGAAGCGCAGGCCTTCGGGGTTCTTGCGCCAGTCGGTCGCCATGCACAGGCGGTAATCGCCGCGGTGGCAGTGCTCGCAGTTCATGCAGCCGACGTAATGTTCGGCGAAGACAAGATCGCCTTCCTTCAGCCCGCGCCGTTTCTGGAAGGTTTTGCCGGCCTTGGCGATATAGCCGATATTCTCATGGCCCATGATGACCGGGCCTTCGAATGGCGGCTTGGAATAGAATTTTACGTCGGTGCCGCAGATGCCGGCAACCTCGACCTTCAGCAGCGCGGCCTCGTCCGGGATGTCCGGCATGTCGTATTCGCGGAATTCCGTTGTCTGGGGGGCCGTCCTGACGGCCGCGTTCACTTTTTCAGCCACGCCGATGTCTCCTGTTGTCTTGTTGACCATGACTTACCAAAGCGGCAGAGTTCCGGCAATGTCGTAGCCGCGGATAGATGGATGTTCAGAAGACTGGGACCCGAAAAAGATACGCTGGGAGATATTTCCCGCGTCGAGGGTCTGGTGCGCGACCGGTTCGGCATTCCTGCTTCGGAGATCATCCTGGTGTCGCAGGATCCGGGCCTCCGCCCTGGATTTCCGCCCCACGAAACCAATGTGATTTTCTGGAAGAATCAGCGCCGCTACCGGTTGAAGCTGTTTGCGCCCGTCGCAAAGGTGCAGGACGCTGACCTGCCGGTTCGCTGGCTGCTGCCGTCACTGGAAGACAACGGCGATAACGATTGTTGCTAAATTACTGAAAGAAAACAAGAAAATGGCGAAAACAAAACTGCATGCCGTCTCCCGCACCCAGGGCAATAACCGCGCGCTCAAAGAGGGAGAGATTTCCCTGCCGGATTTCGAGCTCGACTTCGAGGAAGTCCCGGTTCTGGTTCACGGATTCCGACGTATGGTGCGCGAACTGGCCTATGACGTCTGTGAAATGGCGCTCACGACCTATATCTGCGCGCGTGTGCATGGGGTCAAATTCACCGCCCTGCCGATTTTCCTCGTGCGGGACTTCCATCATGACGCCATTCTGCACCACGTGCCGTCGGGTCTGACCTCGCCGGCGGACCTCGCCGGCAAGCGGGTCGGCGTGAACCGGGGCTATACGGTGACGACCGGCGTCTGGGCGCGATCCATCATCCAGGAAGAGTTCGATGTCGAACTGTCGTCGATCACGTGGGCGCCATCGGGCGACGAACATGTCGCCGAATACCGCGCACCCGCAAATGTCGAACCGCTTGAGGACGACGATCTGGAAGGCAGGCTGTCATCGGGCGATCTGGTCGCCGCCGTCGGCGCGAAGGTCGATCACCCGGACGTCGCGACGATGTTCGAAGACCCCTTCGCCGCCGCCGTCTCCGCCCTGAAAACCCGCGGGCTTTATCCGATAAACCATTGCGTCGTGATACGCGACGACCTGTTGCAGAAAAATCCCGATATCGCCGTACAGGTGTTCGAGGCATTCGCGGCATCGAAGCGGCTTTACGTCGAAGACCTGAAAGCGGGGCGTATTTCGGCACCCGGCCGGGTCGACAAGATCCACAAGGCGGCGCTCGATTACATGGACGATCCGCTGCCCTACGGGATCGAACCCAACCGCGACACGCTGGAAAGACTGATCGGCCATGCCGTGACCCAGCAGATCATTCCGGGCCCGGTCGCACTCGAAGACCTGTTCGCGAAGCCTGTGCTGGACGCTGTCGCCTAGCCGTCGACCTGATCCAGAAATTCAAGAACCCTTGCGGGCGCATTGTCTTCGGTCTGGCCGTCGGCGGGCATGTCCCAGTAGTCGGATCCTTCCAGGCAGTCGTGCAGGTAGCGCGCCGCGGACGTGGCATGAAAGGCATCGTCTCCCGGCACAATGAGCGATGGGATCTCCAGCGCCATCAGCGCTTCCGGCTCTGCGCCGGGGGCGGTGTCGCGATCGATGAGGCCCCGGTACATCGCGGTCACGGTGCGAACATAGCCCGCGGGATCAAGCGCTGCGTATTCGGCGGCGAAGGTTTCCGAATTACGGATTGGCTGCCCCCAGGGCCCGCCGCGCGGGTCGCCGGAAAAATTCTTGTCATGGCTGCGGACGAGATCGACGACCGCCTGAAGCCCGTTCTGTTCGACGAAGTCGATATGCGCGGCGAAGCGTTGATGGCTGCTGATGCGGTATTTTGCGCCGCCGACCGGCCAGTAGTGAATCATCGACAGGGTCCGGTCCGGGTGGGCTACGCCGAAGGCGGCGACGGGGCAGCAGCCCATGCAGCCTCCCATGATATGGGCCTTGTCGATGCCGAGTGCATCGAGAAGCCCGGCACCCTGGCGGACGAAATGGTCCCAGGTGATCTGCTCCACCCTGCCGCCTGACTGGCCGTTCTCGCGCCGGTCGAACAGGATACAGGTGTATCGGGCGGGGAGGTGGTCGAGCAGTTTGATCCGTTTATAGACGCCGAGGGCGGTCCACTGCTCGATCCGCGCATCGAACCCGCCCGGCGAATACATCAGCAGGGCCGGTCCCTCGCCGCGGATTTCGTAGTGGGTGTTAATCCCGTCTGTTTCGGTGAAGGGCATCTTTTCCTGCCTTTGGCAGAGCCGGGCCCGAAATCATTGCCGTCCGCCCCTGCACTTTAATTATGATTAATTCCCACAATATACTTAGAATGCTAACTTTACCGCGAACCCTTGAGAAACCCGGATGGCGACCATCGCGCGACACTATTGGAGTGATGGCGCCGGGCGGTTATAGACAGGGCATCAGAATCATCCGGGCCGGACACGGTTTCGATCCGGAAAGTGATACAGGAGAGGACACATGCTTCGCAAGGAAGTGAACGACTTACTGACCCAGACCGATGCCGGAACTCCCATGGGCGAGCTTTTCCGCCAGTACTGGCTGCCGGCGATGCTGGCCGAAGAACTGCCGGAGAACGATTGTCCGCCGGTCCGCGTCAAGCTGCTCGGTGAGAAGATGGTCGCCTTTCGCGATACCGACGGCCGCTACGGCCTGATCGAGGAATTCTGCGCGCATCGGCGCGTGTCGTTATGGTTCGGCCGCAACGAGGAATGCGGCCTGCGCTGCCCCTATCACGGCTGGAAGTTCGATGTCGAAGGCAATTGCGTCGATATCCCGTCGGAAGGCGAAGACAGCAAGTTCCGCGAAGAGGTCAAGCTGAAGGCCTATCCGCTGATCAAGGTCGGCGACGTGCTCTGGACATATATGGGGCCGGAAGAAACGCGTCCGCCCGAGCCGCTGTGGGAATTCGCGACCGTGGCGCCCGAGCAGACGATCACCACCAAGCGTATCCAGGAATGCAACTGGCTGCAGGCGCTGGAAGGCGGCATTGATTCCAGCCACGTGTCGTTTCTCCATTCCCGAGAACTGGAACGCGATCCGCTGTTCAAGGGCGCCAAGGCGAACAGCTACAATATGGGCGACCTGAAACCGGTGTTCGAGGTCGAGCCGTCCGATGGCGGGCTGTATATCGGGGCACGCCGGAACGTCGAAGGCGACAAGCATTACTGGCGCGTCACCCAGTGGGTCATGCCGTGCTTCACAATGATCGCGCCGCGCGCCGACCATCCGCAACACGGCCATTTCTGGGTGCCCATCGACGATGAAAACTGCTGGACGTGGAGCTACGATTACCATCCGACCCGCCCGTTGACGGCGGAAGAGCGTCAGGCCTGTCTCGACGGCAAGGGCATTCACACCAAGAACATCCCCGGCACATTCCGCCCCGAGCAGAACAAGGACAACGACTATATGATGGACCGGGAAGCCCAGAAGCGGGGCGAGACCTATTCGGGCGTCTTCGGGTTCGGCATGCAGGATGCAAGCCTTCAGGAATCCATGGGACCGATTGTCGACCGTAGCCGTGAAAACCTTGTCCAGACCGATTACGGTATCGTCATGACCCGGAACCGGCTGCGCAAGGCGGCGACCGACCTGAAGGAAAAAGGTATCCTGCCCCCCGGCCGCGATCCAGAACATATGAAGGTGCGCTCGATTGCGGTGGTGCTCGATACCAACCTGAAATATGCCGAAGCCTGTCAGGACGAGATGCAGGCCGCGCCGGGCAAGGTGCGCGCCACCGTTTAAGGCGCTTTCGCCATATTGTTACCTAAACGAAAAGGGCCCAGCAGAGGAAATTCTGCGGGGCCCTTGTGTTTGAAAATACGGCCGGTCAGATTTTCAGCCGGCTGAACACTTTCTGCACATTGCCGCTGAACACCTGGGCCTTTTCGGCTTCGGTCAGGTTCGGGGTGCCGTCGATATAGCGCTTTGTGTCGTCGTAATTGAATCCGGTTTCCGGATCGACGCCGCGCACGGCCCCCACCATTTCGGAGGCGAACAGGATATTCTTGGTCGGGATGACCTTGGTCATGCAGTCGATGCCCGGCTGGTGATAGACGCATGTATCGAAATACACGTTGTTGAGCAGATGTTCGTCCAGCGTCGGTTTGCCCATGTCCTGCGCGAGGCCGCGGTAACGGCCCCAGTGGAACGGCACCGCACCGCCGCCATGGGGGATGATGAATTTCAGCGTCGGGAAATCCTTGAACAGATCGCCGAGAATCAGCTGCATGAACACCGTCGTGTCGCCCGCGATGTAATGGGCGCCGGTGTGATGGAAGTTCGGATTGCACGACCCGGACACATGCAGCATGCCGGGCACGTCCAGTTCGACCATTTTCTCCCACAGCGGATACCACCACTTGTCGGTGATCGGCGGGTCGGTCCACCACGCGCCGGAGGGATCCGGGTTCACGTTGCAGCCGATAAAGCCCATCTCGTTGACGCAGCGTTCCAGTTCGGGGATCGATTTCGCCGGCTCGACGCCGGGATACTGGGGCAACTGGCAGACCGGCACGAACTTGTCGGGATAGATGTCGCAGACCCGGCGGATCATGTTGTTGCAGATTTCCGCCCAGTAATAGGATGTCTGTTCGGTGCCGAGATGATGGCCCATGCCGACGGCGCGGGGCGAGAAGATCGTCTTGTCGATGCCGCGCTCGCGCAGCAGCCTGATCTGGTTGGGCTCGAGCCGTTCGCGGATTTCGTCATCCGAAATTTTCAGGTCCGCCGGCGTCGGCATGAAAGAGGGATCAGCGTCGAGCGCTTCGAGCTGCGACTTGCGGTAATCCGTGAGCTGCGAGGGCTCGGTGGTGTAATGGCCATGGCAATCGATGATCACGATTTTATCCCTTCGTTCCGGTATCAGGCAGGCGCGCATCCGCCGCGCCGTTGACTATTCTAATGCAACATCGCGCGCATTTCTGCAAATACCGGCCGGGCTATGCCGTAACGGCCCTCG
Source organism: Rhodospirillaceae bacterium (assembly GCA_038120765.1). Classification (GTDB taxonomy): domain Bacteria; phylum Pseudomonadota; class Alphaproteobacteria; order MPNO01; family UBA830; genus CAXBCP01. The sequence continues at coordinate 882 of JAYOMI010000044.1, read as the reverse complement.
ATACGTTATAAATAATGGAACGGTTGGATCTTTGTTACGGTCTGCCAAGTTTCAGTCTGGAGAGAGTCAGGGAATGGGTGAGTTCGCAGTAGGGCAATCGGTGCCGCGGGAAGAGGACCCGAGGCTTCTGACAGGCGCCGGAGAGTTTCTGGACGATGTGAACCTGCGCGGCCAGGCGTGGGGTCATGTCCTGCGGTCGCCCCATGCGATGGCCGACATAAAATCGATCGATATCGAAGAGGCGGAAAAAGCGCCCGGCGTTCTGCGTATCCTGACGGGCGCGGACTGGGCGGCCGAAAACTACGGCGGGCTGCCCTGCGAGGATGCGACCAAGAAGCGGCCGGACGGATCGCCCATGTATCATCCGACCTGGCCGGCGCTGGTCCACGGTCGTGCCCGGCTGGTCGGCGATTGCGTCGCCTTCGTGGTCGCGGAGACCGAACTGCAGGCCCGCGACGCCGCAGAGCTGATACAGGTGGAATATGCCCCGCTGCAATCGGTGTCGGGCGTGGAACGCGCGGTGGCGCCGGACGCGCCGGCGGTATGGCCCCATTGCGCCGACAATGTCTGTTTCGTCGAGACAAAGGGCGATGCGGCGGCGGTCGATGCGGCATTTGCAAAAGCGGATCACATCGTCCGCCAGAAGCTGGTCAATAACCGGGTCACGGCGGTGGCGCTGGAACCGCGCGGCTGTATCGGCGATTACGACAGCCGCTATGGGCGCTACACGCTGTATACGGGTCTGCAGAATCCGCACCCGCTGCGCTACCAGATCGCGCGGCAGGTTTTCGATATTCCGGAAACCAGCCTGCGGATTGTTCCGGGCGATGTCGGCGGCAGCTTCGGGATGCGCGGCGGTACCTATAACGAACTGGTGCTGGT
>JAYOMI010000043.1:0-28471 GCA_038120765.1 Rhodospirillaceae bacterium | reverse complement strand
CCTATGCACAGTCCTCGGACACCCAGACCGAAGACCAGAAGCCGGCGCCGGAATCCGGAACGGAAAAGCCGTCGGATAACTGATCCGACGTTCGCGTTCGGCAAGCCGTCATTGCCCCCCCAGCAATGACGGCTTTTTCTTTTCGATACCGGGGATTTCCGGGTGCCAAATTCAGCGCAACCCGATTGCCTGTTACGACCGAAGGCCTCTCAGAATCGCCTCGTAATCCGGGTGCTCCGGCGGCAACACGCCGTGGCGGATGCAGAAATCGATGATCACGAGGTTGCAGTTGAACTTGAAGTCATTGGTGGACTCCACAATTTCCATCACCTCGGCGGCCGGCAGCAGGCGGAATTCAGCGACCTCGCCATCGGCATTCACCGGCTCGAAATCCGCGGGCAGCTCCAGGTCCCAGCAGAACATCATATCCGGTTTCAGACCGAGATCGTTTTCCATCGTATAGGTGATCGCCCCGACGGGAATGGCGGCGCGGGCGAGATGTTCGGGCACACCCGCTTCCTCGCCTGCTTCCTTAATCACGTTTTCCTTCAGCGTCAGCCCGACCGGCTGGCCGCCGGCAATCATGTTGTCCAGTTCGCCGGGACACACCGGACGGTCATGGGCGCGTGTCGCGACCCAGAGTTTCACGTCTTCGCCGTCGCGGACAAAACCGTTGATATGCACGCCATAGGCCCGGCATCCCAGAAAGGCGGCCGCCGCGCGTTCGATCTCGAACGCATACCGCCCGCCCCATTGCCCGCCGACCGGATAGGCCTCGTCGCGCCAGCCGGTAATGACGCCGTCCCCGGCGAGGGAGCGTAATACCCGCCCGACTGCGTCGGTGCGGTCTTCGTAGCTGTTCAGGCCTTCCGCCAGAGATATCCTGTCGGCATCGAGCGTGAAAACGTCGGCGAACCTCTCCAGAAGAGCCGTATTCCGCCGCCGGATATGGCCGACGACCCGTTCTTCGACGATAAAGGGGATATAATCGGTAATATCGTGGGCATTGCAGCGGGAAATATGGTCGATAAAGCTCATTCTGCGGCCAGTAGTGAGAAAATGCGGCGATAGGGAAGCTTACCACGGCAGAACGCTTTCCGCGCTACTGTCCGTAAATCGATGCCGGGACGGTGCGTTCGAGGCCCCAAACGCGGGATATCCGGGCCGGTTTGCCGGCGGAATTGTTGCATTGCACTTTCCCGCAGACCGTCTCATAGTATTTCCATGTCTTCAGCCCTTCCCGTTCTGATCGTCATCGCGGTGCTCGCGACCTTCGGCGCGCTGGCCTTCGGCCTCGTTTCCATGGTGCGCGGGGGCGAATTCAATGCACGGAATTCCAACCGATTCATGCGCCTGCGGGTTTTGTTGCAGCTGATCGCGCTGGTTCTGATCGGGATCGCGTTTCTGTTTTCCAGCAAGTAGGCGTGCGCCGGACGAACAGACGACACGCGGCTGCATGACGGTACTTTCGCATTCGCAACATGCATTACCGAAACTTGACAAGCGGCGGGACTCGAGTAGTTTTCGCACCTGCGAGATACCGCCCTTCCAGACGCGCTCCTGTCGGCAGCAAACAGCGCGTGGAGAGGCCCTCAAAACCGGTGGCTGCCCCCACATCTGAGAGAAATTGACCGATGAAACTCCTCGTCGCCGTCAAACGGGTGATCGATTACAACGTCAAGGTTCGCGTCAAGGCGGACCAGACCGGCGTTGAGACCGCCAACGTTAAAATGTCCATGAACCCGTTCGATGAAATCGCCGTCGAAGAAGCGGTTCGCCTGCTCGAAGCCGGAACCGCGACCGAAGTGATCGCCGTGTCCATGGGCGTACAGCAGTGCCAGGAAACAATCCGCACGGCCCTTGCCATGGGAGCCGATCGCGGCATCCATGTAAAAACCGACGAGGAGCTGCAGCCGCTGGCGGTCGCCAAGCTGCTGGCGAAGATCGTCGAAAAGGAATCGCCCGACGTGGTGGTCCTGGGCAAGCAGGCCATCGACGACGATTCCAACCAGACCGGCCAGATGCTGGCGGGCCTGCTGGGATGGTCCCAGGGCACATTCGCATCGAAGATCGAGCTTGCCGACGGCAAGGCCAACGTGACGCGCGAAGTCGATGGCGGGCTGGAAACCCTGTCTATCGCCCTGCCGGCGATCATTACGACCGATCTCCGCCTGAACGAGCCGCGCTACGCTTCGCTGCCGAACATCATGAAGGCGAAGAAGAAGCCCATCGACGAGATGAGCCCCGAGGATCTCGGCGTGGATGTCGCGCCGCGTCTGAAGACCCTGAAAGTCACCGAGCCCGCCAAACGCGAAGGCGGCGTGAAGGTGGAATCTGTCGCGGAGCTTGTCGATAAACTCAAAAATGAAGCGGGGGTCATCTGATGGCAGTCCTGGTCGTCGCCGATCACGATAATTCGGCAATCGTTCCCATCGTTCTGAACACCGTCACCGCCGCCGCCGCGATTTCCGACGACGTGCATGTGCTGGTTGCCGGAGAAGGCGGCGCGGCCGCCGCGGAAGCCGTGAAAATCGCCGGCGTCTCCAAGGTCATTGCGGCAGACAGCCCAGCCTACGCGCACCAGCTGGCAGAGAGCATTGCACCGCTGGTCGTCGGACTTGCCGGCGGATACAGCCACATCCTGTTCCCGTCCAACACGTCTGGCAAGAATATCGCGCCGCGTGTCGCCGCCCTGCTCGACGTCGCGCAGATATCCGACATCGTCGAGGTCGTGTCGGAAGACACCTTCGTGCGCCCGATCTATGCGGGTAACGCCATGGCGACCGTGCAATCCTCGGATTCGGTGAAAGTCATCACGGTGCGCGGCACGGCCTTCGCCGCCGCGGAAGCCGAAGGCGGCACTGCCGCCGTCGAATCCGTCGATGCCGCGGAAGACCCCGGCCTTTCCAGCTTCGTCGGCCAGGAACTGACCAAGTCGGAGCGGCAAGAACTGACCGCGGCCCGGGTCCTTATCTCGGGCGGGCGCGGCCTGCAATCGGGCGAGAACTTCGAAATCATCGAAAAGGTTGCCGACAAGCTCGGCGCGGCCGTCGGCGCCTCGCGCGCAGCCGTCGATGCCGGCTACAAGCCCAACGATTACCAGGTCGGCCAGACCGGCAAGGTCGTCGCCCCGGAACTGTATATCGCGGTCGGCATTTCCGGCGCGATCCAGCATCTGGCAGGCATGAAGGATTCCAAGGTCATCGTCGCAATCAACAAGGATGAGGAAGCGCCGATCTTCTCGGTCGCCGATTACGGCCTTGTGGGCGATCTGTTCAAGATCGTCCCCGAACTGGACGAAGAGCTTGAAAAACAGGGCGTCAAGGCCCGCTGACCGAATGGCGGGGCATCGCCCCCGCCGCAGAAAAGATGGCAGGGAGTCATTTGTGCGGGGCTTGCCGACAACATTACCGGCGACCACCGGCGCATCAACATAGGAGAACAACCAGTGTCTGACATTCAGGATCCGGGTGCCACACCCGAAGCCATGAGCATCAAGAAAATCGGCGTGATCGGGGCAGGGCAGATGGGGTCCGGCATCTCCCATGTTGCCGCCGTTGCCGGCATCGACGTCGTCATGAGCGATATTTCCCAGGAACAGCTCGACAAGGCGGTCGCCACCATCGACAAGAACCTTGAACGCCAGGTCCAGCGCGAGAAGATCACCGCGGCCGACAAGCAGGACGCCCTCGACCGGCTGTCCGGCTCGACCGAATATTCCGCCTTCGCCGATTGCGATATCGTGATCGAGGCGGCGACCGAGAACGAAAGCATCAAACGCGAGATCTACAAGGCGATGATCCCGTCCCTGCGTCCCGACGCGATCATTGCCTCCAACACATCGTCGATTTCGATCACCCGCCTGGGGGCGACCACCGACCGGCCCGAACGGTTCATGGGCATGCATTTCATGAACCCCGTGCCGATCATGCAGCTGGTCGAACTGATCCCCGGCATCGCGACCAACAAGGAGACTCACGCGGTCGTCGAGGGTCTGACCTACCGCCTCGGCAAATCGCCGATCATCTCCGAGGATTTTCCGGCCTTTATCGTCAACCGCATCCTGCTGCCGATGATCAACGAAGCGGTCTACACGCTGCATGAAGGCGTCGGTTCGGTGAAAGACATCGATACCGGCCTGAAGCTTGGCGCGAACCACCCGATGGGCCCGCTGGAGCTCGCCGATTTTATCGGTCTCGATACCTGCTATTCCGTCATGCAGGTGCTTTATGACGGGCTTGCCGACACCAAGTACCGGCCCTGCCCGCTGCTCGCAAAATACGTCGAAGCGGGCTGGCTCGGCCGCAAGACCGGCAAGGGCTTTTACGACTATTCCAGCGACCAGCCGGTGCCGACTCGCTGATTGCGGCGAACGGCGCGCCAACAAAAACCCCCGTGTTCTGCCCGGGGGTTTTTTCGTTCATGACATCCGATGGACCGCCCTATTCCGCGGCCTGTGTCGGCACCGCCTCGGCATCCGGTTCCCACCGGCCGGCGCCTTCCAGCGCCATCGCCGCGGGCATGACGTCCTTTGCGAAGCGTTCCATCGATGCGACCGTCAGATCGTGGGGCATGCTGCCGATCTGGAACATGCCGAGGAAATAGCCGAGCCCGACATCCGCATGGCATGCGGCCAGCTTTTCGCGCACCGTGTCGGCGCTGCCGACGATGATCACATCGCGCTCGATCAGCGTTTCGATCGTCAGGCTGGACAACAGGCTAGACTTGGTTTTCAGCACGCGCTTGTAGGAATCGATCGACATATATCCCGGCGGCAGCAGCATCGTTGCCGGATAGCGCAGCAGCTTGTTGAAGAACAGTTCCACATGCGGGCGCGCCTCGTCGATCGCCTGGGCGTCGGTTTCACCGACATAGATCGGCGCCGCCCAGCCGAGCTGTTTCGACGTCGCCGTGTAGCCGTGATTATGGGCAACCTGGCGATAGGCGTTGTGGAACCGCACCACGTTCTGGAACGGCGAATAGGTCTGCAGATAGGTGTATTTGCGATCCGGGTGCGCGGCCCATTCGATGGTTTCGGTCGATCCCTGGCTCGGCACCCAGATCGGCGGATGTGGTTCCTGAAACGGGCGCGGCCAGGTGTTCACGTATTCGAACTGGTAATGCTTGCCCTCGAACGCGAAGGGACCGTCCTCGGTCCAGGCGCGTATCACCAGGTCATGCGCTTCATGGAAGCGTTCATGGCTGACCGCGGGGTTGGCGCCCATGGAATAGTATTCGCAACCGAGCCCGCGCACCATGCCGCTGATCAGCCGCCCGCCGGTGATGCAGTCGATCATCGCGTGTTCTTCGGCAAGCGTCTGGGGATGGTCGCGAATGCCGAACGCATTACCGAGAATGGCGATCTTCACCCGCTCGGTCTGGCGCGCGAGCGCCGCCGCCATCACCACCGGCGACGGCATCAGGCCATAGGCGTTCTGGTGATGCTCGTTGACGCAGACGCCGTCGAAGCCAAGCTCTTCTGCATATTCGAGCTCGTCCAGGTAGGTATTGTAGAGTTCGTTTCCCTTGACCGGATCGAAGTTGCTGTTCGGATAGGTCACCCAGCAGGTGTCGTATTCCTTGTCGTAATCCGGATCGATGCAGGCATAGGGCATCAGGTGAAAGAGAAAGACCTTCATCTTTGGCTCCCGTTATCCTTACGTTATTTATTCGGCCGCGACTTTTTCGCCGGCACCGAACTGTTTTGCCGCCGGCATCACGTGCTCGGCGAAGCGCTTCATGCTGGCCACCGTCATGTCATGCGACATCGAGGCGATCTGGAACATGCCGAGGAAATGGCCGACACCGGCTTCGCGCTGGCAGTATTCAAGCCGCTTGCGCACGGTATCCGGACTGCCGCAGATAACGATGCCGCTGTCGATCAGCTCTTCCAGCGTCCGCGTCTGGGACAGGCCGCCCTTGTGCTTCATGACGTTCTTGTAGGATCGCAGGCTCAGATAGCCGGGCGGCAGAAGCATTTCAGGGGTCATCCGCAGGAACTTGTTGAAGAACGCCTCCACGTGCGGACGGGCTTCTTCCCGGGCCCGCTCATCGGTTTCGCCCACATAAATGGGCGCAGCCCAGCCCACTTGCGAATCCTGCGCCTCATAGCCGTACCGGTCGCGCGCGATCTCCCTGTACATATGCAGGAACTTCTTGACCGCCTCGAACGGACTGTAGGTCTGCAGATAGGTGTATTTATGATCGGGATGCGCCGCCCATTCGATGGTCTCCAGCGAGCCCTGCGACGGGCACCAGATCGGCGGGTGCGGTTTCTGGAAGGGGCGCGGCCAGACATTCACGTATTCGAAGTGGAAATGTTTTCCCTCGAACGCGAACGGACCCTCGCGGGTCCACGCCTGGATGACCAGATCGTGCGCTTCGTGGAAACGTTCGTGACTGACGGCCGGGTTTGCACCCATCGAATAATATTCGGCGCCGAGCCCGCGCACCATGCCGCTGATCAGCCGCCCGCCGGTGATGCAGTCGATCATGGCATGTTCTTCCGCTAGGGTCAGCGGATGTTCGCGGATGCCGAAGGCATTGCCGAGCACCGCGATCTTCACCCTGGACGTCCGCCGCGCCAGCGCCGACGCCGGTACGATCGGCGACGGCATCAGCCCATAGGCATTCTGGTGATGCTCGTTGACGCACACACCGTCGAAACCGAGTTCCTCGCCCATCTCGAGCTCGTCGAGATAGGTGTTATAGAGGTAATGCCCCATCTTGGGATCGAAATTGGAATTCGGATAGACGACCCAGGATGCCTTGTACTGTTTGTCGTAATCCAGATCGAGACACGCGTAGGGCATTAAGTGGAACAGAAAGCACTGCATCGCCGTTTCCCCGGTTTTTGAACCTGTCGCTGATTATAGCGGCTTTCGACGAGAACAAAACCACCGGTCACCCGTCGGGGCAAACACTTTATCTGTCCTGGAAACGAAAAGTTTGCCCATTATTTACTCAGTTCCGGGCAGCCAGAAATTCCCTGAGGCCCTGAAACGAAATAAAAATTTCCTAAAATATTAATAGACGCTCAACGCCTCTATAGGTATGTTTACTTGCTTATTGCTGAACATAGAGTATCGACAATGAGCACTCCCGATCACATTATACTGACTTCTCATCCACCGGGTGAACGCGGCAAAGCCTTGCCGATTAACTGGGGCGCGAGCGACCCTGCCGAGCGCGGGCCGATCATCGGAACGGTCACGGATACAGCGACGCGCAACACGATCGGCACCCATTCGGGCAGCTATTCCGTGTATCTGGCAGCGTCGGTCGCCGCAGGACGCCTGAAATCCGATTTCAAGCCGGATCTGCATAATACCTCTCCGGTTGTCCCCATCGGCCCGTATCCGCAGTGGTCGGAGCCGGGCAAGATCGTCTCGCTCGATCCGTTCGGACACATGATCACCGAATGCTTTCCCGAACATCTCGCCGCCGGCATCAACATCCGACCGACCATCGCCGTCACCCAGGCACGCCTGTCGATGCTGGAGATGCGCGAGGCCATCTCTCTCGGCCGTCTCAAGGCCGACGGCAAGGTCCTGATGGAGAACGGCGACGTCCACGTCACAAAGATCGCCGTCGATCCCGTCTGGCATCTGCCCGGGATGGCGAAGCGCCTCGGCTGCGATACGAGCACCCTGCGCCGCGCCCTGTTCACCTATACGGGCGGAATGTATCCGGAACTGGTCACCCGCTACGACCTTGAGGTCTTCCTGCCGCCGATCGGCGGTATTTCCGCTTATATCTTCGGCGATCCGAAGACCCTGTCGGACAAGTCCGTACCGCTTGCCTGCCGCGTGCATGACGAATGCAATGGCTCCGACGTGTTCGGCTCCGACATCTGCACCTGCCGCCCGTATCTCACCCACGGCATTGAGATCTGCGTGGAAATGGCCCAGCAGGGCGGCAACGGGCTGGTTGTCTATAACCGCAAGGAAGGCCGCGCCCTCGGCGAGGTCACCAAGTTTCTTGTCTATAATGCGCGCAAGCGCCAGGAAGAAGGCGACAATGCCGCCAAGTATTTCGAGCGGACGGAGTGTGTCGCCGGCGTACAGGATGCCCGTTTCCAGGAACTGATGCCGGATATCTTCCACTGGCTCGGGGTTCAGCGTCTCGATCGTTTTGCGTCGATGAGCGACATGAAACACGACGCACTGTTCAGTCAGGGTATCGAGATCGGCGAACGCATCGACCTGCCGGACGAACTTATTCCGGAAGACGCACAGGTCGAGATGGAAGCGAAAAAAGCCGCAGGCTATTTCACGCGTTCCGAAATCAAGGATGCGGAGGCTCTGAAGAACGTCAAAGGGCGCGACCTGCTGTGACCGCCCCTGCAAGTCAGACCGCCGCGGCCGGATTGCCGGCCGCGGCGGTTCACGATCTTATGACTCCGGAAGCCGTGAGGAACCGCTGCGGCGAAATCCTCTCGGCCGGGCTCGATGGCGAACTCAACTGGTTCAACGTAGAGCCTGCGCGTCTCAGAGACGCGGCCGACCGCGTCGTCACGGAAATCAGGAACAACTATCCGGCGCTCGATGTGCCTTTTCACAGCCGTTGGCGTCATTTCGAATTTGACGGCGTCGATCTGTGGGCGAAACGTGCCGCCAAGGCCGGCCTCGGCGGCGCAGAGCTCGCGGCGGCGGCAGGCGATCTCGCGATTGTCTCGGTACTGCTCGATGCAGGCGCGGGCCCCGACTGGGTCTATCGCGATACGGAGACCGGCCTTTGCCTCGGACGCTCGGAGGGACTGGCCCTCGCCAGCCTGCGACTGTTCGAGGCCGGACTCCTCAGCAACACGCCGGATGACAGCCTGCGCGCGGATGCAGACGCGCTGATGGCGCTGACCCCGGAACAGCTGGGCGAAGCGTTCCAGGTCGGCCCGGAAAACCCGCTGGTGGGACTGGAACAACGCGCCGGGCTGCTCCGGAAACTGGGCCAGGCCGCTGTCGCCCGCCCGGATATTTTCGACGTCGACGGCGCTTCCCGACCGGGCAATCTCCTTCTCTGGCTCGGCCAGCGCCAATCCATTCAGGCCCGCGACATCCTGATCGCGCTTCTCGATACGCTGACCGCTATCTGGCCATCGCCCGTGCGTATCGACGGCGTTCCCCTGGGCGATGTCGGCCATCATCCTGCGATTTCGCGCAGCGATGCGTTGAGCGGGATCGTGCCGTTTCATAAGCTGTCGCAGTGGATGTCCTATTCTCTGATAGAGCCGCTGCAACAGTCGGGGACGACCGTCACCGACCTCGACGGACTGACCGGGCTTGCCGAATACCGGAATGGCGGCCTGTTCATCGACACCGGCGTGCTCTCACTGAAAGACCCGGCCCTCGCCGGTCAGGCGCATGCGCCCTCAAGCGAACTGATCGTCGAATGGCGCGCGCTGACGGTCGCGCTGCTCGACCGCGTCGCGGAAGATGTGCGTACCATCCTGAACATGAATGCCGAAACCCTGCCGCTGGCAAGCGTGTTACAGGGCGGGACGTGGACGGCCGGGCGGCGAATCGCCGCCGAACTGCGCGAGGGCGGCGGACCGCCACTGATCATTCAAAGCGACGCAACTGTGTTCTAGGGGAAAGACCGTGACCAATCAGACCATCCGGGCGACGAACGCCTCCATCGAAGTCGTCAACCACCCGTTGGTGCAGCATAAGCTTACCCTGCTCCGCGACAGCAAGACGGAGTCCGCGCTGTTCCGCAGCGGGCTGCGCGAAATCAGCCAGTTGCTCGCCTACGAGGTGTGCCGAGATGTCGAACCTGAAAAGATTGACATCAATACACCGCTGGAATCCATGACCGGGACCCGGGTCGATGGCGGAAAGCTCTGCCTCATTTCTATCCTGCGCGCCGGTAACGGCCTGCTTGACGGAATGCTGGACCTGATGCCGACAGCAGGCGTCGGCCATATCGGCCTTTACCGGGACCCGGATACCCATGTCCCGGTGGAATATTACATCAAGCTGCCGAACCGGCTGGAAGAACGGCTGTGCATCGTCGTCGATCCGATGCTGGCGACGGGCGGGTCTGCAACAGCGGCCGTTCAGCGGATAAAACAGGCCGGCGCCAACCGCATCAAGTTCGTGTGCGTGGTCGCCGCGCCGGAAGGCGTGGAAGTATTTACGAAAGCCCATCCGGATGTACCGATCGTCACCGCGGCGATCGACCGGCAACTGGACGACAATGCCTATATACGCCCCGGCCTTGGCGATGCGGGCGACAGGATGTACGGCACGAAGTAGCAGCCGCCAATCGGGCCCTAGTCCAGAAATCCGTTTTCGCGATACCAGTCGGCGGCCTCGGTCAACGCCTGCCGGGCAGGACGGGGAGCGTAGCCGAGGTTTTCCCGCGCCTTGTCCGACGAATAATACATGTGCTTCGCCGCCATCTTCAGCGCATCCACCGTCACGACCGGCTCGCGGCCGCTGACGCGGGCAACGAGTTCCGCCGCCCAGGCGACGGGATAAAGCGGCGCCCGCGGCAGCTTCAGCCGTGGTCCGGACCGTCCGACGTGATCGGTGACCGTCTTGATGATCTCGCGCAGCGTCATGTTGTCGCCGCCGAGAATATATCTCTCCCCGATTACGCCTTTTTCGAAAGCCAGCATGTGCCCCTCCGCCACATCGTCAACGTGGACGGCATTCAGCCCGGTATCGAGATAGGCCGGCATCCTGCCCTTCGCGGCATCGAGCACGATCCGCCCGGTCGGGGTCGGCTTGATATCGCGCGGCCCGAACGGGGCGGACGGATTGACGATAACGACGAGCGCGGATTCTTCCCGCACCAGACGCATCACTTCTTCTTCAGCCAGGAATTTCGATTTCTTGTAATGACTGATCATGTCATCGACGGCCGCAACGGCCGTTTCATCGGCGATTCCTGTGCCGGGCACCGGATACAGCACCGCGACCGAACTGGTATAGACGATCCGGCTTGCACCGGCATCGCTTGCCGCCCGGATCAGATCGCGCGTGCCGTCGACGTTTGCACGGTACATGGAAGCTCCCCCATCGGGCACCCAGAGCCGGTAATCGGCTGCGACGTGAAAGACCGCGTCGCAGCCCGCAACGGCGGGTTTCAGGGTTTCCGGTTGCGAGAGGTCGCCCTCGACGATTTCGACGTCCAGCCCTTCGAGATTACGGATGTCGTGCCCATCGGCCGCCAGACGCCGCGCGACCGCAGATCCGACAAATCCCGATGTCCCGGTGACAAGCGCCCGCATTTCTCTAACCCCTGGGTTCGCGCAGCCTGCGCAAAAGATCGCCGATATTTACGATCGTGAATATCAGCGTGCCGACGGTGCCGGCCACGAAGAATCCCATCGTGCCGGTCACCCAGATGATCGGCAGGATCAGATAGATACCGTCCTCGGCTTCGAAGCGGCCGATCTGCGGATAGGGATCGGGTGCGGTACCCGACCAGTTCTCGACACGAATCTGAAGAAGCATGTTGAGAACGATAAAGACCATCGCGGCTCCCGCCAGAACAAGCACCCAGTCTCCCGCGCCATGGCGCCATTCTGCATAGCCCATACCGAGAAACATCGTCCCGTAGCAGGCGGTGCCGGTCAGGGAATCGTACATTGCGCCGACAGGGGATGTCTTGCCGCTCTGGCGCGCCAGCTCCCCGTCCATGTGATCGATGAAACGGGCCAGGGTGACGAGGCCCGCGGCCCAAAGCGGCGCTGTGCCCTCGCCCCAGGCGAACAATGCCGACGCGGCCAGTCCGAGAATGAGGCTGACCGTCGTTATATGGTTGGGCGTTACCGGTGTATTGATCAGAGGACGGACGAGCACCGCGCATATGGCCTGATCGGAGGGAACCAGTTGACCCGGTGCCTTTGCGGTCATGATTCAGCCTCCCTGACCGGCCAGAGTTGCATGAGCGCCGGCAAAACCACCAGCGTGCAAATCAGGGTAAGACCGATCGACAGCACCAGCAATTCCCCCATGCTCGCCGTCCCGCGGTGGCTGGAAACCGCGAGGCTTCCGAATGACGCGATTGTCGTCAGCGAACTGAAAATAACCGCCCGAGGCGTGGTTGTCGAAAACGCCGCCGCGCCGGATTTTTCCTCGCGGGCGCGGGAGACCAGATGTATGCCGTTGGCGACCCCCAGACCCATCAGAAGCGGCAGCACAATCACATTGGCAAAATTGAACGGCATCGACAGCAGCACCGTCGCCGCCACCGTATAGAGCGCGGCCAGCAGCAACGGCAGGAGCACCAGCAGCGTGTCCCGCACGGATCGCAATACGAGGAAAATCAGCAGCGAGACGGCGAAGACAGAAATCAGGGCCGCGGTAACAACCGAATTAACCACCGCCCTGCCCGCTTCGAGAATCTCCACCGGGCTGTCTGTCGCATCCGGCGCAACCCTCCGCACCGCCTCGACAAATCGCTTCAGGGCTTCGGGATCTTCAAGGTTTTCAACGGGATACACCTGGACCCTTGCCCGCCCGTTCGGCGCAAGGTAGCGGTGCAGGATTTCAGGCGGTAGGTCTTTGAGGGCGACCGGTCCGGCATCGAGCGTTTTCTTGAGGCGCTCTATCTGCGGCGAAAAATGCCGGAAAACAGCGGCTTCGAATGCGCCCCCCTTTTCCGCGGTATCCAATTCGGCGAGCGCGGCATTCAGCCGCGCCGACGCTGGCGCAAGCTCCGTCTTTTCGAGCGCCGCACCGCGCGCGAGCGTATCGCGCAATGCCGCAAATGCCTTTTCCTTCTCCCCGGCATCAATAGCGGGTGCCGCGCCGCCCAGCCGCAGCGGCGCGAGAAAAATATTCAGATCATCGATCATCGCCAACTTCTCCGCCTGCTCGGTCGGCACCAGGTCGGTCGCCGTCACGGTCTTCTCGACCTCCGGCAGGTTGCGCAGTTCGCTCGCCATGGCATAGGCGTCGGAAAGCGACGGTGCCAACAGCTCGATCGTATAAGGCGACGAGCCTGCGGTCGCGGCGAGGTCCCGGAAGGTTCTGACGGATTCGGTAGACGGGTCGCGCAGCTTGATCGGGTCAAGGTCGAACCGGGCGAACGGTACGGTAACCGCTGCCGCACCGCCGAGAACGAGTGCCGCGATGGCGATCCGCCGGTCGGGCAGAGGCGTCGATTTTCGTGCCGTGGGCGCCGTCAGCGTCGCACGGGGCGGAAATACCGTCAGAAAGGCCGGAATGACAGAAAATGTGGCGACAAAGGCGATGAACATGCCGACACCCGCGATCAGCCCCAGTTCCGACAGACCGCGATAATCGGTCCGCACGAAAGAAAAGAACGAAATTGCCGCGGCGATCGCGCACAAACCGAGAGGCGTCGCCAATCCGCGGCCCGTGCGCCGCAACACATCATCGGGATCGCCGGCGTCCAAGCGCTCCTCGCGAAACCGCAGCGCAAAGTGTATACCGAAATCAACGCCCAGGCCGATAAACAGAACCGCGAACGCGACCGATACCAGATTGAGATGGCCGATCGCGAGGGTCGTGAAGCCCGCCGTCCAGACCAGCCCGGCAATCAGCGCGGCAAGGATAGCCAGCACCAGACGCAATGATCGGATGCCCCACGCCAGCAGCAGGGTGACCAGGACGAGACTGACGAGCCCGGCATTCGTTGCGCCCGTGGTCACGCTTTCGAGTTCTTCGGTTGAAATCACCACCCCGCCGGTCAGCCGCACGGTCACGCCGTTCTGGGGCGTCAGACCGGCCTCCCGCGCGATTCCGCGGATACGGTCCATCGCCTCCGCTGCCGGCGAAAGCGACGTGAAATCCACACGCGGCTGGGTAATGATCACCCGCCGCGTGGCGCCGTCATCCTGCGCTCCGCCTATCAGGGCACGCCACGACAACGCCGACGGCTTGCCCTGCCCGACCGATGTCGCCACTGCCGTCAGGTTGTCGAGTACGGTTGCAAAACGTGCGGCCTGGTCCTTGTCCTCGACACCGTCAACCGCATCGGTCAGCACGGTCGCCAGGCCCCTGAGTGACGAATCGCCCGCGAGCTTCACCAGGAACGCCTGGGATTCGGCGATTTCGTCGGACAGGTCCGCCAGTGCCTCCCGGTCCAGATAGAGAAGGCCGTTTCGAACGAAAAACGGGCTTGTCTCCGGCGAAAAAACGAGCGGAAAGTTCTCCCGGTCGGCGCGAAGTTTTGTCGCGAGCGTCTCCGTCGCCTCGTCCGCCAGATCGGGCAGGTCCGCATCCACGACGATCACCACGTTGTCGGACAAAGCCGGGAAAGCGTCACGAAACGCCTTGTAACGCTGCCGGAACGGTAGATCCTCCGAGATCATACCGGCGGTGTCCGTATCGATTTTCAGGTTGCCCGCAGCGTAAAATCCGGAAAGCGCTGTGAGCACCAGCGCACCGGCAAGGACGATCCATGGCGCCGCCTGACCATAGGAAACGATGGCGGCCATGAAATTCACGAAAGGACTGGCGCCTGCCTCTCCGGCTCTTTGCCGCGGACCGGACATCAGCGGTTTCGCCGCACGTGTCCGGCGGCTTCCCAGATGGCATAGAGCAGGTAGATCGGCGTGCCGATACCGGCGGCCGCGATAAAGGGCGGCATCGCGCCGATCCAGGTGATCGGGCCGACCGCATACAGGGTATCTTCAATCTCGAAGCCGCCACGCACGGTCTGCTCGGTGGTTTCCTTGCCGTAGACGGTTTCCTGCCACAGCCGGATGGAAAAGATCAGCGCGACCGATACACCCGCGGCAATTCCGCAGGGCACAGCCCAGTCGCCAAGCCATGTATCGCGCAGACCGAATCCGGCGCCGACAAACATCGAACAATAGCTGGACATTGCGCCCACATGATCGAAATAGTGTCCGAAAGTGCTGGTCTTTCCCGTCGCCCGGGCAAACTCGCCGTCGACGTGATCCATCCACACAGAGATCATGAACAGGAACGAGCCGCCAAACATCGCGGCCCACGTGCCTTGGGCATAAAGAAATCCGGACGCGATCCCGACCGCCATGCCAAGTGCGGTCAGCGCGTTCGGTGACACCGGCACTCCCTTGATGAGACGCACGAATGCCTTGGCGATGCGCTGGTCATAGGCGATCACGGTTTTGCCGCCGGGGCCTGAATTATCTGTACTGGATGCCATACCACTCCATTCGAATACAGCTTTAGAGGATGCGGCGAATCGTGTAAATCGCGCAGCTTTGACAGCCCTCAGGGACGAACGAAATACCTTCGAGCCGGCGTGCATGTTTCCGATCAACCGGCCCCCGTCCGTCGTGAGGAAGACAAGACCCGCCAATTGGGATAGATTCCGGGTCTGGATGTCAGCCTGACCGTGGGGATTGCAACATGACGGCCTTGAATCGTATCAGCGGACTTCACCATTACGCATATCGCTGCCGGAACGCGGAGGAAACCCGCAGTTTCTATGAAGACCTGCTCGGACTGCCGCTGGCGCATGTAATCCAGGCCGATACCGTCCCCAGCACCGGCGCAGCCGACCCCTATGTGCATCTGTTTTTCGAATATGCCGATGGAAGCTATATCGCGTTCTTCGATCTGGGCGACGAGACGCCCTGCGTCCCGGACCCGGAAACCCCGTCATGGGTCAACCATTTCGCCATGCAGGTAAAGACCGTCGCGGAGGTCGAGGAATGGAAGAAACGGCTTGAAGAAGCGGGTCTCGATGTGGTCGGGGTGACAGACCACGGCTTCGTCAAATCGATCTATTTCTTCGACCCCAATCGCATCCGCCTCGAAATAACCTGCGAGGTGATCGGCGAGAAGGAACGCCAGACCCATCGCGAAGAAGCACACGCGGCGCTGAAGGCATGGACGGACAAGCGTCCCGCGCCGCCGACGGAATTTTACGGGTTCGCAAAGGAAACCGCCGACGCCTGACCGCGATCAGGCGTGCCGATCAATCGGCGAGGTTTGCCGTCACCTGCTGAATCCATTCCTCCGACGCCCCCGTGGTTTCAAGCTCTGCCCGGGCCTGTGCCTTCGTCTGCAGGACGGACGCGATCACGGTTGGGTTGTCGCCTGCGGCGGGCTGGCAGCAGGCCTCCAGGCGAACCCCGTTCGGATCCCTGAAATACATGGATACCAGCCCGGGCAGGATATCGACCGGGCCGTCATATTCGACCCCGGCCGCGTCCAGCCGCAGGCGCAGCGCTTCGAGCTGATCCGGCGTCACCGTAAAGGCGCAGTGCTGCATGCCCCCGATATCGTCGCGGTCCGATTGCTTTTTTTCGCCTTTCGGAATTTCGAAATAGGCCAGCAGGCTGTCATTGCCCATATCGAAAAAATAATGCCGGATTTCCTCGTAAGGCGGATTTCCCCGGTTGCCCGGACCGGTGCCGACCCCGGGCGGCACCTTCATCGCATGCACCAGCGGCATGCCGACAACGTTGACGAAAAAATCCGTCGTCATCTGCATGTCTTCGGTGGTGAGCGCCAGATGATGGATGCCCCGGGATGGAAGCGCCTGCGCCGTTCCCGTTGAAATACCTGTCGCTGTGCCTGTATCGGGCATTGTATTCTCCCTCTTCGGTTTTGCGTATTCTACCATTCCCGATATCCCGGCACGATAATAAATCCGGCGGCGCGAACTTCAGAAAGACCGGAAGAAGGACTCCATGACCGAGATTTTCTTTGAGGGACACGAAGCCGGTATGCGCGACGTGCGCCTGCAGATGTATCGGAAGTACCGCGCGGCTACGCGCTCAGATCGTTTCTCGAAATGCCCGGCCGCGCCGACTGAATCGCGTTGCCGGACAGCGAACGTCGCGGACTGGCCGCGGCGACAAAAATCCTCTACCAATTTCAGATAATTCAAATTCGAAGGGAGCTATCATGTTGTACGAAGTCAGAACCTACCGCCTCAAGCCCCGGGGCGTTCCGGAATTCATCAAAACTTTCGGCGAAGCATATGAAAAACGTCAGAGCCTGTCGAAGATCGCGGCGTTCTTCCACACAGAAATCGGACCGCTGAACGAGGTCATTCATATCTGGCCGTATAAAGACGGGCTGGAGCGCGACAAGAAGCGGGCCAAATCGGTTGCCGATAAAAAATATTCCTGGCCGCCGAAAGTCGGACATCTGCAGGAGAACATGCAGTCGGAACTGTTCACCCCGTCGCCGATGACACCGGTCTTCGCCAAGGGCAACAAGGGACCGATCTTCGAATGGCGCGAATACCAGGTCATTCCCGGCAAGATTCCCGAACTCTACAAGAACTGGGAGAAAGCCCTGCCCAAGCGCCTGGAAATGTCCGAACTGGTCATGGCGATGCACACCGACGCGGGCAACCTGAACAAGTTCGTCCACATCTGGGCCTATGAAAGCCTCGAGCACCGCGCCGAAGTCCGCGCCGAGGCCGCCGCGAAAGGCATCTGGCCGCCGAAGGGGCGCACCGAAACGCTGCAGACGCAATCCAACAAGATTGTCCTGGCAGCGCCGTTTTCGCCGCTGAAATAACCGGCGCAGACGGTATTGTTGAATCGGGCGGGCGCCACCGGCATCCGCCCGATTTTCGTTTCGAAGGGAAGCGGCGATGACGGACATCCAGGCGAACGAATACTGGGCGAAAAAAGGCGACGTGGACCTGTTCATGTTCCGCAAACGCCTTGCCGGGCGGGACAATGCACCCGTGCTATTTATGGTCCATGGGTCATCCTTCAGCGGACCGACCGGCTTCGATCTTCAGGTGCCGGGCCGGGAAGACTACTCGCAGATGGACCGGTTCGCCCGTGCAGGCTTCGACGTCTGGACGCTGGACCACGAAGGCTATGGGCGGTCATCGCGCACCGGCGGCAATTCGGATATCGCGAGCGGCGTTGAAGACCTGAAGGCGGGGTTCGACGTGGTGACACGCGAAACCGGCGCGACGGCCGCGATGTTCTATGGCTCGTCCTCCGGGGCCCTGCGGGCCGCCGCCTTTGCGCAGACGCGCCCCGAAACCGTGATCCGGCTGGTGCTGGACGCCTTCGTCTGGACGGGAAAGGACGCGCCGACGCTTATCAAACGTGCGGAGAACCTGGATTACTTCCGTACCCATAACACGCGTCCCGTCGACCGGGCGTTCTTCGAATCCATCTTCACACGCGACAAGCCCGGCACGTCGGAACAGATCGTCGCGGAAACCCTGGCAGAGACCGAACTGCAATACGGCGATACGGTTCCCACCGGAACCTATCTCGACATGTGCGCAAACCTGCCGGTGGTCGATCCCGAAAAGATCCTGTGCCCGGTCATGATCGTGCGCGGCGAACATGACGGGGTCGCCATCGAAGAAGACCTTCTGAATTTTTTCCGCCTGCTCCCCAACATGGACAAGCAGTTCGCGATATTCGCCGGTCAGGCGCACGTCACGCCGCTGGGGCTGAACCGGCACCGTTTCTGGCATGCGATGGAGGCATTTCTGACGATGCCCGATCGGGTAGACCGGATCGTCGACGATCAATAAGGGAAGAACGATATGGAACTCGGTATCGCGGGACGTCGGGCATTGCTGCTCGCATCGAGCGGCGGGCTTGGATATGCGTCGGCGCTGGCGCTGGCGCAGGAAGGCGTTCAGGTCTGCGTCAGCGGATCCGATACCGCGCGCGCGGAAGATGCCGCGCAAAGGATTGGAGACGCGACCGGTCAGCCCGCCTTCGGCCTGAAGGGCGACCTGTCGGACCCCGCCAATATGGACTCCCTGGTCGAAGCGGCAGAATCCGCGATGAACGGCCCGGTCGACATACTGTTCGCCAATCATGGCGGACCGCCGCTGCGGACGGCGCTGGAGGTCAGCCAGGAGGACCTTGCCACCCAGATCAATCCCATGATCCTGAGCCAGGTTCGGGTTATCCAGCGCATCGTGCCCGGCATGCAGGAACGGAAATGGGGCCGCATTCTGATGGTCGGCGCCGCGGCGGTCGCCGAACCGGTGCCGTCAAACGTGATTTCCAGCATGTTCCGCACGGCGATGGCGCATTACTTCAAGACCCTGTCGCACCAGGTCGTGCGCGATGGCGTGACCGTGAATGTCGTCTCGCCAACTGCGGTACTGACCGAACGGACGCGCAGTACCGCTGCCACGCTGGGTGCAACGAAGGGCCTTACACAGGAACAGGAGCTGGCCCGCCGCGAGGAGGCCACGCCGGCAGGCCGGTTGGGAACGCCCGAGGAATTCGGCGCGACGGTCGCCTATCTATGCAGCGACCATGCCGGGTATCTGACGGGCGGCAACTGGCGGGTCGACGGCGGCGATTCGGCGGGCCTCTAGACTGCTAACCCGTCTGCAAACTTCTCCCCGGGCATCAGCTTAAAGATTATCAGCGGGTCGATATTGATCTGCCCGACGAATATCAAGCCTCAGCCGATCGGCCAGGGCAACGTGAAGGCGTCCTGCAGCAGACCTCTCGGAAAATCCAGAACCATGATCCAGGCAAGGGCTGTCACGAACCCGACGCCGCCTGTCGTCATCGCGGCGATCCGTATCCAGGACGCATCGGACTTGACCCGCAGGAAAATGATGAAAAAACCGATTATGGAGAGCCAGAAACCGATCAGAACGACCGAGACGAGAAAGGCGGCAAGCCAGAGAACATAGTGCCACAGCCCCGGAATATCGGCACCCTGCAGGTGATCGCCTTCCACCTCGTGATCGTAGTTCACGGAGTGCGCGATATTGTTGGACCAGGTAACATAGACCAGATAGGCCGCAATCGGCAGCATCGTGACGCCGATGCCGATTGTATAGATCCCGCCGATGAACGACTGCCCCAGTCCATCGATCAGTCCCCAGGCGAAGAACGCGAATACCGCCGTGGCAAACCATGCCTGCGGACGCATGTTATTGGCTCTCAGGGCGATTGCCGCCTCGGCATCGGTCTCGCCGGTGGGCGCGTTGCGGGCGCCGACCCAGGCGGACACCGCCGTGATCGCGGCAATGATCAGAACGCCGGGCCTCAGCAGGAAATCCCAGTCGTAGAACTGCACCGCCTGGTAAAGATACGTTTCGGACTGATCGGCGAGAACGAAGCCAATAAGAAAAGCCGGGCGCGGCCAGCCGAACCGTTTCAGCAATATACCCAGCAGCCCGACGACGAAGAGCGTGATCAGATCGCCAAGGTCGCGCTGCGCCTGAAAGGCCGCGAAACAGATCACCATGATCATGAATGGCGCCAGGTACGTGTAACGGATGGTGGTCAGCATCGCGACATACCTGGACAGAAACAGGCACGCACCGGCGCCGATTACGTTTGCCAGCGCGAGCGACCAGATGATCACATAGGTGAGGTTGAGCTGGCCTTCGACCATGGACGGGCCGGGCTCCAGCCCGATCAGCACCATGCCGCCGATAAATACCGCCATCGATCCCGAACCGGGGATGCCGAACAGCAGGGTGGGAATCAATCCGCCGCCTTCCTTGGCGTTGTTGGCGCTTTCCGGCGCGAGGACGCCGCGGATGTCGCCCTTGCCGAACCGGGATTTATCCTTGGCCGTCTGTTTCACATGACCATAGGCGATCCAGTCGACGACGCTGCCGCCCAGACCCGGCAGCGCCCCGATCAGGCAGCCGATGCCGGCACAGCGCACGCACAGCCACTTATACGCCCACATATCCTTCAGGCCGCGAACCCATCCATGCCCGAGGGTCTGACTGCGTGAAATCGATCCGCCGGCACGCAGCAGATCGATGATCTCCGGCACGGCAAACATGGCGAGACCGATCACCACCAGCGGCAGCCCGTCCCCAAGATAGGGATTGCCCAGTGTCATCCGGTATTCACCGGTCGCGGGCGCGCCGCCGAGCGCACCGAACATCAGGCCGAGACCGCATGCCAGCAGGCCCTTGGCCATATTGCCGCCGGCTAGAACGCCGACCATCGACAGACCGAGGATGGTCAGCATGAAAAGTTCGGCCGATGTGAAGAGCAGGATGACATCGCGGGCGACGACGATGACAAAGGTAAGGATGACCGCGCCGATCAGCCCCCCAAAAAGCGAGGCGGAAAAAGCGGCACCCAGCGCCCGCGCGCCCTCGCCTTTCTTGGCGAGCGGAAAACCGTCGAGCACGGTCGCCTGGGAGGCGCTGGATCCCGGAATCCCC
Source organism: Rhodospirillaceae bacterium (assembly GCA_038120765.1). GTDB lineage: Bacteria > Pseudomonadota > Alphaproteobacteria > MPNO01 > UBA830 > CAXBCP01. The sequence continues at coordinate 7,405 of JAYOMI010000043.1, read as the reverse complement.
ATCAGAACGGAAGTAAACGTATCGGATGTCGGAATAACCGCGACAAGCCCGACCAGCATCGACAGCGCGGAGGTCGGGTCCATGCCGTATAGAAACGGCAGAAGGATAGAGAGCCCGACAATACCGCCAAGCCCCGGGAATATGCCGACCGCGAGGCCCATGGCGACCCCGGCCAGGAGGTAGATCAGATGCTGACCACTCGTGATTTCAATCAGCGCCGCCGAAAGTGCTTCGAGCATCCTGTTCCCCCGTCCTCATCGTGACGGCGGGGCTCCGGTCTTCGCCGGCGGCCCCGCTCTAGGTTATTCTGGCTTCAGATGCCTCAAGGTACGGCGTTGAATCGCCGTTTCAGCCAGGCTTTCACCCAGGCTTTTGATTCAGGCGACACCGTGGTCGCCACCTTCTTCAGGACTTCAGCCTTCGCCCCAACGGCCTGCGGATAATCGCCGAGCGCTTTTGCGGCGGCTTCTGCGAAGCCCGGCTCGTTTATCGTGTCTGCCGCGGCCTTGCGCAGGGTATCGAGGATATCCTTGGGCGTGCCCTTCTTGACGAAGATCATCTTCTGCGCCGGATAGCCGGCCGCCATAAAGGTCCGCCAGGCATTCCAGGCCGGACCCTTCGGTTTCTTGCCGTGCATGCGCTCATACACTTCGCCGACATGCGGCAGGTCCGGGAAGGTGGGATCGCGCACCAGATCGCCCTTCTCGTCAAGCATGCCCCAGGTCATCAGGGGGACGGCCTTGCCGGCGTCCACAAGCGGCGTGACGCGCTTTATGAACGCGGGCGTTGTCTGGTAATCGATGCGCACTTCGCCGCGTTCGAACGCAAGGCGGGACGGTCCGCGGCCCTTCATGCCGAAGACAGGCTTCACGTTGAGGCCGAGGATATCGAACGCGAGAAGCGGCACCAGGTCGAGCGAGGTTGCGCCCTGCGAGCCGAATTTCAGCTTCGCCTTCTGAAGTTGTTTCATACCTTCCGGGGTTGCCGCTTTAACACCGAGTGAGGGGTTTACATACACGACGCCGCCGACCGGCGTGGCAAGGATTACCTCCCAGTCCGCGTAGTCGTATTGGACGCGGCGGTCATCCAGCAGAAACGGAAACTGGGTGGATCCGGACGTGCCGAGCATCGTCAGCCCGTCGGTTGTCGCCTTGCGGGCGAAGTAGTTGGTCCCCTTTGTGGAACTCGCACCCGGCATGTTCTTGATCGCGATGGTCGGCTGTCCGGGGATGTTTTTCTGAAGCCGTGGCGCATAAAAGCGCGCCCATCGGTCTGACCCGCCCCCCGTGCCATAGGGGATAAGCCATTCAATCTGTTTGCCGGCAAAATCGGCAGCTTTTGCCGGCGTCGCGACCGCGCCAAGGGTCAGCGCGAACCCGGCCAATGCCAGTGTCGCGCCTTTTGTAATGAGATGTGTCTTCATTCTGCGTATTCCTCCGGTATTTATCATTGTGATTTTATAATTCTAATCCGTCCGGGTCAGGCGCCAACAGCTACCTTTTCTCGCGGCAGCACTCGTTCCGGGATCATGACCCCGCCCTGCATGATCATCCGGGCGGTCCGGACGATGCCGGCAGCTTCGATTTCCGGTCCCGCACCGGCGTCTTTCAGCGTCAGCGTCAGGTGAAGCTGTCCGACCGGATGTTCGATCGAAAATTTCGGCCGGTCCCCGGCTTCCACCGGCCGGGCCAGCGGATGAACCACCGTTCCTGCCGCGAGGCAGGCATAGGCAAGCGCGATACCGCCGGTAATCGCATGGGTCTCATGGGTTTTGTCAGGCACGAAATAACGCGACGCGATGTTTCCGTCGCTGCGCGGCGGTGCCGCGATGATGATTTTCGGCACCACCATGCCCGAAACATCGCCCAGACCCATGCGCCTGCCCGCTTCACGGCGCATCTGCTCGACACGCGCAAAAAACGCGTCATCGGCGTTCAGCTCGGCGGCGGTCTCGTACCCTGTCTTGCCGATATCCGCGGCGCGCAGGATCACCACCGGCATGGCTGCATCGACAAGTGTGACATCGATACCGTCAATCTGCTCCATCGTCTTGCCGGTCGGAAACAGCTGATCGGTGTAGGAGCCGATTGCGTCCATGAAGTTGAGGAGGATAGGCGCCCCCGTCCCGGGTACGCCGTCAATCGCGGCATCGCCCTCGAACTCGACATGCCCGCCCGGGGTCTGGATGACCGCTTCGACCTTGCCGCCGGTATTCACCTGATGGATGCGCACCCGCGTTTCGCCGTTTTCCGCGGCCACCATGCCGGTCTCGATAGCATAGGGCCCGACGCCGGCCAGCATGTTGCCGCAGGTCGGGCCGTAATCGACCGAGGCGTCATTGACGGATACCTGGGCGAAAAAATAATCGACATCGCAGTCTTCGCGTTCTGACGGCGAGATGATGCAGGTTTTGCTGGTGACCGAGGTCGTACCGCCGACCCCGTCAACCTGGCGCGGATCCGGCGAGCCGAACGCGGCGAGCAGAATGCCGTCCCACAGGGACCGGTCTTCCGGCAGGTCGGCCTTGTTGAAATACAGCCCGCGCGACGTCCCGCCGCGCATGAAGATAGCTGGAATAGCCGTTTGCATGTGTTTCGTTCCGCCCGCTGCTTTTCTTGTGCTCAGACGATATCAGCAAAAATCGCCGGTGTCACAAACTCTTGGTCACGATCCGGCTCAAGCGGTCGTATGGCTTTCCCGGGCATAGCGCACCAGCGCCATGAACCGGTAAATCCCGTGCACGAACTTGCCGTACGGCATGGTGATAAACAGGCTGAACACAACGCCCAGATGCAGCGCCAGCAGGATACCCATCGCCGGGGTATCGCGCAGGAAAAGCAATGCCAGGCCGGTCAGGCTGGTCATGAACAGCATGGCGAGGAAGGCAACGTCCATGCCGAAACGTTCGGTGTCCTGCATGTCGGGATCGCGTTTCCATTTGGCGCGCAACAGGCCGACAGGTCCGATCAGCAGCCCGATCCCGCCGATCGTGCCCAGCACGACGGGTGCGTCATACCAGGGATAGGGTGCTTCCATGCCCAGCAGGTAGTGATAGAGGGTCGCCACCGAGGTCGCGGCGAAGCACAGCATGAAGCCGTAGAAGGTGCAGTGATGGTAGAAACGCCGGTGATCCGGGGTCGCGTTCTCGTCCGCTGTGCAGTCTGCGCCGCCGCCATCGAGATAGCGCAGTTTTCCGGCATCCTTGAGGGCCTGCCACAGCGGCTGCGGCGCGCGGAGGGTGGAGGCCGGCTCGCCGATATCGCGCCAGAACATCCGGGCGCCCATGACCGTTGCGACGATCGCGTAAAGGAACGCCGCCCCGAACAGAACCACCATGGCGTTATGCGGCATCAGTACATAGAACGCGCCCGGCCCGGTATGCGTGCCATAGAGCACCGCCGGATCGTTTGCGGCCGCAAATCCGAGAATAAAGATCGCGACGCTCAGGGCGGCGATGATGCTGATCGCGAGCCCGTTGCGCGCGAATAGGCCGGAAAACGCCCGCGGCCAGGCATAGGCCTGGTAGGATTCGGCGCGCACCTGGGCCATTACCTTCGGCACGTTGACATTGAATTCGTGCGGCGGGGCGAACTGGCAGTCATAGAAACACGCGCCGCAGCCGTGGCACAGGTTGGCCATATAGTTGAGATCGCCGTCGGGAAATTCCCGGCGCATGATCATGGCCGGAAAGACGGCGCAGAGCCCTTCGCAGTAGCGGCAGGAATTGCAGACCGTCATCAGACGGTCGGCTTCGGTAAGCGTATCAGTTCCGTGCATTATTCGCGGCCTCCCTGCCCGCAATCCGGCCAAAGACGCTGCCGATCGTCATTCCGATCCCGGCGGCATATCCCTTTCCGAGAACGTTGCCGGACATGATTTCCCCGGCGGCGAACATGTTCGCGGCGGGCTTGCCGTCATTCATGATCATCCGCGCTTCCTTGTTCACGCGCGTGCCGAGATAGGTAAACGTGATGCCCGGCCGTACCGGATAGGCATAGTAAGGGGGCGTTTCGATGCGCCGCGCCCAGTGGGTCTTCGGCGGCTCGAGCCCCTCGGTATGGCAATCGTCGAGGATGGTATGATCGAACGTGCCGTCGACCACAGCGCCATTGAAATCGGTGACGGTCTTTTCCAGCGTCTCCACCGGAATTTCCAGCGCCGCGGCCAGTTCGCCGATGGTGTCCGCCTTGATGGGCGGAAACAGCGACGGCATGAAACGGTGCAGGGAATCGTGGTCGAACACGATATAGGCGATCTGGTCCGGCTGTGCGGCGACCAGGCGCCCCCAGATGGCATAGCGTTTCGGCCAGATATCCTCGCCTTCGTCGTAGAACCGCTCGGCATGCTTGTTCACGACGATGCCGAACACGACGCAGTCCAGCCGCGTGATGATCCCGCCATCGTATTTCGGCGCCCGCGCATCGATCGCCACCGCATGGCACTGGGTAGGATCGCCGATCTGCTGGACATCGTTGTCGAGCAGCATTTTCAGGATCGTGCCCTGATTGTTGGCAGTGCCGCGGATCAGGAAATTGCCCGCGGCCTCACCCCAGTATTCCTTCAGCCAGTCGATATTGGATTCGAACCCGCCGGCCGCCGCGACCAGCGCGCCTGCGCGGATGGTCTCGTCCTTGCCGTTTATGCGCGCCGTCGCGGACAGGAACATCCCGTCCTGGATATCCATTGCCGTGACCTCTGCCTCATACAGCACATCGACGCCGATCCGCGCCGCCGTGTTGTAGAGCGCATTGAGCATCGCGCGGCCGCCGCCGAGAAAAAAGGAGTTCGTCCGCCCCAGGCCCAGGGTACCGCCGAGCGGCGGCTGGAACCGCACGCCCTGCTCGACGATCCAGTTCAGCATGTCCTTCGATTCGTGGATCATGTGACGGGCGAGTTCCTCGTCGGTCTCGCCTTCGGTGACGCGCAGCAGGTCTTCGAAGAGTTCGTCTTCGGGATAGGGCCCGGTCAGGGTATCGGTGGCCGCGTCATGGGCGCAGCGCATGTTCCGGGTATGGCGCGTATTGCCGCCCCGGTAGAATTTCTCGGCGCGTTCCAGCACCAGCACAGATGCGCCCTCGAGACGCGCGCTGATAGCGGCACAAAGCGCCGCATTTCCGCCACCGATCACGAGTACGTCGTATTTTTTTGTCAGGTCCGCCATGCTCTTCGGCTGAGTTGTTTGTGTACGAAAGGGTCGTTTTGCCGGTTCGGCCGGAATATGGCAATGGGGCAACTGCCACAATATTCCGGTCGCAATGCAAATCTTTATCTTCCGGTAAACCGGGAGGGTGTCACCGAACTGTCGTCAAACTATACTAATCGTCTTGGTCTTTCTCACGTTTCCGAAGCTTGCATGAAACGTCTGTATCTCCTTCGGCACGCGAAATCCGGCTGGGACAACCCGGCGCAGGATTATTTCGACCGGCCGCTTTCCCGCCGTGGCAGGCGTTCGGCGCCGCTGATGGGCCTCTATATGCGGAATCTGGGATACACCCCGTCAATCGCCCTGTGCTCGCTGGCTCGCCGTACGCAGGAAACCTGGGACCTGGTGCGCGATGCGCTGGACAGCGGCACCGCGGAAGAAATGCGGCCCGAACTGTATCACCCGGCGCCGCGCACCCTGCTCGACACCGTCCAGGCCATCGACGATGCGCATGAAAGCGCCATCCTCATCAGCCACAACCCGGGCATTCTCACCCTGGCGCTCGGCCTGATCGGCAGCGGCGTCGTATCTGCGAACCCGTTCGGGAAATATCCGACCGCCGCCCTCACCGTTTTCGATTTCGCGGTCGATGCGTGGAAGGATGTCTATCCCGGCCAGGGCCGCCTCATCGGCTTCACCCGCCCGAAGGAGCTGGATTCGGCGGCGTAGAAAGCGGTCTTCACCGGCATGGTCAAACGAGCGCCAATTGGTATCATGGGCCCATGAACCTAGCAGAAGCCCTCGACCTGAATGCGCTGCGGCGCCCCGGCGTGCCAGCCGTGGTCACGCCCGACGAGACGATCAGCCATGCCGCGTTCCGCGACATGGTGTGCAGGCGGGCCGCGCACCTGTCCGCGCTCGGGGTGGGCCGGGACGATATCGTCGGGGTCAATCTGAAGGATACACCGGAACATCTCGCCGCGTTATTTGCGCTTGCCCGCATTGGCGCCGCGGCGCTGCCGATGGACTGGCGCTGGACGATCGAGGAAAAATCCCGCCTCGCCGAATTCTTCCGCCCGCGCCTCGTGCTGTCGGAGCCGGACGACGTATTCGCAGAGGTCGCCGGCGACTGGATATCGGTCCGCAATGACGATGCCTGGGCGGAAGGCATCGCGAGCGCTGACCCGGCCGCGACCACGCTTGCGGACGGCGATCCGCCGCTGCTGCTCGCCCTGTCGTCCGGCACGACGGGCATCCCCAAGGGGCCGCTGATCACCCACGACCAGTTCTTTGCCCGGTTCATGATCTATTTCGTCACGCTCGGGTTCTCGGAGCGCACGCGTTACCTCTGCGCGACCCCGCTCTATTTCGGCGGCAGCCGGGGCTATTCGATGTGTTCGGTATATGCAGGCGGGACGGCGCTGCTGTTCCCGCCCCCATACGAGATGCCCGATCTGATGGCCTTCGGCGAGGCCCACGGGGCGACCAAGATGTTTCTGGTCCCGACCCTGCTGCGCCGGGTTCTGGATCTGCCGCCGCGCGACGACGGCAAGCTTCTGATGCCGGGGCTCGACATGCTGTTTTCCACCGGCGCGATCCTCCATGCGGAGGAACGCGAGGCCCTGATGCGCAGCGTGTCGCCCTATTACCTGAACTTTTACGGATCGACCGACGGCGGCGGGGCGACCTGCCTGTTCTGGGACGACCCGCCGGAAGCGGCGGCCTCCGTCGGCCGGCCGGTATTCGGCGCCGAGATAGACATCGCGGGCGAAGACGACGCGCCGCTGCCGCCGGGCGGGGTTGGGCGTATCCGCTACCGGCATCCGGGCACGGCGACGGGCTATTACAACGACGAAGAGGCGAGCCGGGAAGCGTTTCGCGGCGGCTGGTACTATCCGGGCGATCTCGGCTGGCGGGACGAAGCCGGATACCTCTATCTCGCAGGCCGCGCCAAGGACATGATCATCCGCGGCGGGGTGAACATTTACCCGGCAGAAATCGAACATGTCCTCAGCCTGCACGACACGGTGATCGAATCCGCCGTGGTGGCCTGGCCGTCCAAAGCCTTCGGCGAGGAGATTGCCGCCTTCGTCGTCGCCCGGCCCGGCGCCACCGGCGAAGCCGATGCCGGGGCCCTGCTGAAATGGTGCGGCGAACACCTTGCGCGCTACAAGCTGCCGCGCGAGATCTTCTTCGTCGACGACCTGCCGAAAAGCGGCGTCGGCAAGGTGCTCAAGGCGGACCTTGCCGACAGGCTCACAC
>JAYOMI010000042.1:22141-28520 GCA_038120765.1 Rhodospirillaceae bacterium | reverse complement strand
GCCTATACCTATACCTACGCGACCATGGGCGAGCTGGTGGCCTGGATGATCGGCTGGGACCTGATCCTGGAATACCTCATCGGCGCCTCGGCCGTCAGCGTCGGCTGGTCAGGCTACGCATCGACGTTTTTCATGAAAGTCGTCGGGCTGGAACTGCCGCGCGAATGGATCACCGCGCCGCTTGCGTGGGACGAGGCGACCTCTTCGATCGTCCTGAGCGGAAGCTATCTGAACCTGCCGGCCGTCTGCATCACGCTGTTCATCACGGCGATACTGATATTCGGGATCCGGGAATCCGCCCGGCTCAATGTCAGGATCGTCTTTCTCAAGATCGTGGTGCTGCTGGCTTTCATCGCGGCGGCCGCACCCTATGTGAGGCCGGAGAACTGGCAGCCGTTCATACCGCCCAACCAGGGCTCGTTCGGCGCCTTCGGTTCCTCCGGCATCTTCCAGGCGGCGACCGTCGTCTTTTTCGCGTATATCGGATTCGATGCCGTCTCGACGGCCGCCCAGGAGTGCAAGCGGCCGCAACGCGACCTGCCGATCGGCATCATCGCTTCCCTGCTGATCAGCACGGCCTTCTACATCGCGGTCTCCCTGGTGCTGACCGGCGTCGTTTCATACACCTTGCTCGGCGTCCCGGACCCGATCGACGTCGGCATCGCCGTCACCGGGTACCGCTGGCTGCAGGTCATCGTCGATATCGGGGCGATCGCCGGATTGACCTCGGTCATGCTCATGCTCCTGCTGGGGCAGCCGCGTATTTTCCTCGCGATGGCCCGGGACGGATTGCTGCCCCCCTGGGCCGCCAAGGTGCACCCGCGGCTCCGCACGCCATACGTGACAACCGCGATTACCGGCTCGGCATGCGCGATCGTCGGCGGGCTGCTGCCAATCGATATTCTCAGCGATCTCACCAGCATCGGCACCCTGTTCGCGTTTCTGCTGGTCTCCCTCGGCGTGACGATCATGCGCAGGCGCCGCCCCGAAATCCAGCGCCCGTTCAGGCTGCCGCTCGGCCCCTATGTCATCCCGTTGCTGGGGGCCGGGTCGGCGGGGCTGCTGATGTATGCCGCAAATTCCGCGACGCTGATCCGGCTGTTTGTCTGGATGGCCATCGGTCTCGCCATCTACTTCCTTTACGGGCGCCGCCACTCGAAGCTGGCAAACAGCAGGGACTAGGAGGCGCGCGCCGGGCTTCCTACGGCGTCATCACGATCTTGCCGAAGAACCCGCGCTGTTCCATCAGGGTTTCGGCCGCGCCGAGTTCTGCCAGCGGAAACGTGTGGCTGATCACCGGCGCGATATCGCCGCTCGCGGCATAGGCCACCGATCGGGCGACGTCTTCCTGGGAATAGGAATTGGAGCCGAGCACGTCGAGCTCGCGCACCCAGAGGAACCGCATGTCGGTCTTCGGGTCGTGGCCGGCGGTCGCGCCGCAGGTCAGCACCCGGCCGCCGGGGCGGGCGGCGCGGAAGGACGGCACCCAGGTATCGCCGCCGGTGAAGTTGACGATCACGTCGCAGCCCTTCTTGCCGGAGATGTTCCAGGCGGCGCGGCTGAAATCCTCTTCCGCGTAGTTGATGACATGATCCGCGCCGAGGTCGAGCAGCCGGTCGCATTTCTCCTGTGATCCTGCGGCGGCGATCACGGTGGCGCCCGCCATCTTGCCGAACTGCAGGCTGGCGAGGCCGACCCCGCCGCTGGCGCCGAGCACCAGCATTGTCTCCCCCGCCGCGAGCCTGCCGCGGGTAAACAGCATGCGGTGGGCGGTGCCGTAATTGATCGGGATCGCGGCGGCCGTTTCCATGGAGACATTGTCGGGCAGCGCGACGAGGTTGATGGCCGGCACGCAGACCAGTTCGGCGAGTCCGCCGATCAGCTCCTCGCCGATCATGCCGTGATCGGTCTGCGGGTTCAGGGTGACCCGGTCGCCGACGGACCAGCCTGTCACGCCGTCGCCCAGCGCGTCGATCGTACCGGCAATATCGCCGCCGGAGATAAACGGCATCGGCACGGGAAATCCCGGCATGCCGCGGCGCACGAAAATATCGAGATGGTTAAGCCCGCAGGCAGCGACGCGGACGCGGACCTCGCCGGCGGCCGGTTCCAGATCGTCCCAGTCGCGATAGACGATGTTTTCAACCCCGCCCTGTTGCTCGATCACCGCCGCTTTCATCCAATCCTCCTGCTACGTCGTTCGCCCGAATGCCCGTTCGATAAATGCGCGATAGACACGGGCCATGTCCAGCATATCGGATATCCGGACATGTTCCTCCTCGGAATGGAACTGGTCGATCTCGCCGGGGCCGAGCATGACGGATTCGATGCCGCGATGACCGAAATAGCCCGCATCGAGGGCGAAGTTGCAGACCACCTTTTGGGCGGCGCCTAGCCCCGCATCCGCGTAGGCCGCCCGCAGCAGGGTCATCAGGGGCCCGTCATCGGCAACCTCGTTCGGGTACATGAAGGGACCCGGGCTGCAGTCGATCCGCCACGGGCCGCCCTTTGGCAGGGCATCGCGGATAAAGGCAAAGGCGGCATCCGGATCCTCGCCCGGCAGCAGGCGGCGGTCGAAGGTCAGCTCGGCAATGTCCTGAACCGTGTGGGTCGCGGGCGGACCGCTGCGGATCGCCGTCGGCGTCAGCGTCGCCGCGCCGAAGACGGGATTGTCGGCGACGCCGAGGTCAAGCCCGTGGAGCGCGTTCAGGCACTGCCGCGCGCCGTCGATCGCATCGATCCCGGCGGACGGCGTGCTGGAATGCGCCGACTTGCCCGACACCGCGATATCGACGTCGATGCGCCCCTTGTTGGCCGCCCCGATGCGGCTGTCGGTCCCGAGACAGATGATCGCCATGTCCGGCAGGCGGTCGAGCGCGCCGCAGACGGACTCGATCGCCGTATGGCGGCCGGTCTCCCCTGCCGACAGAACGGTGAGGATCACGCGCCCGGCCTGACCGTCCCGCCGGGCGGCGGCGATCGCCGTCAGCGCCGCGGTCATGGCGGTTTTCTGTTCGGCAACGCCGCGGCCGCGGACTGCCGGTCCCGTATCGGTGTCGATGACCTCCGCGGCGAACGGGTCCGTCATGCGGCCGGCCTGGTGGGTCATCGCATAGGTCGCGAACATCACTGACGTATCGGCGTCCGGCGGGCCAAGCTCGACAATGAGGTTGCCCATCCCGTCATAGCGCCCGTCGCCGAGGCCGAGGGCCGCGATCTCCACCGCGGCGCAGTCGGTAATGAACGCCTTCACGCCCGGGTCTTCTTCCTGCAGCTCGGTCTGCACGCTCGGATGACGCACCAGCCTCTGCAGCAGCGGGACCATGGTCTTTTCGCTGAACAGGTCTGCGCTCACCGCCCGCCCCTACTCCGCCGGCGCGGGGTGCGCCGCGTCGGCCTCGCGCAGTTCGCGGTCGAGGCGGATGCCCGCATGGGCGCGGGACGGGGCCAGCGGCGCAAGGACGCTGTAGATTACCGGGATCAGGACCAGCGTGAAGACCGTCGCGATGCCGAGCCCGCCGAACACGACCCAGCCGATGGCGCTGCGCGCTTCCGCGCCGGGGCCGGTGCTGAGGATCAGGGGCAGCGCGCCGAAGACGGTCGACAGCATGGTCATCATCACCGGGCGCAGGCGCGTGATCGCCGCCTCGCGCACGGCCTCCATCACGCTGTGGCCGCGGTCGCGCAGCTGGTCGGCGAACTCGACCACCAGGATGCCGTTCTTCGCCATCAGCCCGACCAGCATCACCAGCCCGATCTGGCTGTAGATATTCAGGCTGGTGCCGGTGAGCTTGAGCGCGAAGATCGCCGCGGCGAGGCCGAACGGCACGGTGAGAATAATCACCATCGCGCTGAGCACGCTTTCGAACTGGGCGGCGAGCACGAGCAGGACGACGACGATCGCGATCAGGAAGGTGATCATGACCTCGTTCGAGGTTTCCTCCAGCGTGGCGGCTTCGCGCAGGAAGCGCAGGTCGATGCCCGGCGGCAACGTGTCGTCGGCAATGGCCTGGACCTCCGCCATTGCCGTGCGCATCGGATAGCCGTCGGGCAGCGGCGTGTCGATTTCGACGGCGCGTTTCTGGCCGGTCCGGTCCAGTTCCGCGGCGACGCCGACTTCCTCCAGCGTGACGAAGGACGACAGCGGCACAAGATCGCCGGTCGCGGTCGGCACGAACAGGTTGCGCAGGTCGCCCGGATCGTCGATGGCGCCGGCGGCGGATTCGAGCAGCACCGGGATGGACCGGTCGTTCACGTTCAGCTCCGCGACCTCGTAGCCCGACACCATCGCCCGCAGCGTGCTGGCAATGCCTTCGATCGGCACGCCGAGATCCTCGGCGCGGCGGCGGTCGACCTTGATCGACAGCTGCGGCTGGGTCTGCTGGAACTCGACATCCGGGTCCTCGAACTGCGGCAGGCGTTCGCGCATGGCGATGCGGAAATCCTCCGCCGCCGCGGCGAGGTCCTTGTAATTGGAACCGGTCAGGGCGAATTCCATGCGCCCGCCGGAGCGGCGCAGGTTCAAGCTGTTGGGCTGGCGCAGGCGGACATGGGACCCGGTGATCCGGCGCAGCGGCCCGCGCAGTTCCTTCGCGATCTCCTCCTGGCTGCGGGTGCGTTCGCCCCAGGGGGCGAGCGGCGCGACGATCCAGACTCGGTTGAGATCCCAGCGCCCGACGATGGACATCACGTCGCCGATCTCGCCGCTGTCCTGGTAGGGGCGCAGCAGCGCCTCCACCTGGGCGGACTGGCGGTCCATGTAATCGAGCCCGACGCCGTCCGGGCCCTGCAGCATGATGTACAGCGAACCCCGGTCCTCGCGCGGCAGGAGTTCCTCGTTGATCGTGGGATACAGCGCGACCGCCGTCACGGCGACCATCGCGGTGCCGCCGAGCACCAGCAGCCGCGCCGACAGGGTGAAGTCGAGGAACCGGCGGTAGACGCTTTCAACCCACCGCCCGAACCCGGCGACAGGCCCCGCCCGCTGTGCGTCCGCCGCGCCTTCCGTGACCGGCAGGCGCGACGCCAGCAGCGGGCAGAGCGACAGCGCGACGAAGGACGATATGGCGACCGCGACGGCGAGCACGATCCCGAATTCGGTGAACAGCCGCCCGGCATTGGACGGCAGAAACGCGATGGGCAGGAACACAGCCACCAGGGTCGCCGTCGTCGCGATCACGGCAAAGAAGACCTGGCGCGTGCCGACCACCGCGGCGGCCAGCGGTTTCAGGCCCATAGCCCGGTGGCGATAGACGTTTACGATGACCACCACGGCATCGTCGACGATCATGCCGGTCGCCAGCACCAGCGCCAGCAGGGTGAGAATATTGATCGAAAAGCCGAGCAGCCAGATCGCCGCGATCGTGCCGACCAGCGCCACCGGAATGGCGGCGGCGGGTATCAGCGTCGCCCGCAGCGAGCCCATGAAGGCGTAAATGACGGCGAAGACGACAAAGACGGCGATGGCGAGGCTGGTCAGGACCTCGCGCACGGATCCACGAATGAAGGTCGCATCGTCCGACACCTTGACCACCTGCGCGCCGTCGAGCCGCCGGTTGAGCCGCTCGATGGCCTTGTTCACGCCGTCGGAAATGGCGATCGTGTTGGACTGCGCCCGGCGGATGATACCGAGACCCACGACCTTGCGGCCGTTGAGCAGGCTGTAGCTTTCCGCCTCGGCGGGCCCGTAATAGGCGCGCGCCACGCTGCCGAGCGGCACGTTGGGTTTGAGCTCCAATGCCTCGATCTCGGTCGGCCGCCAGATGGAGGCATCGGCACGGACCAGCAGAAGCTGGTTGTCCGACTTGAAACTGCCGACGGGCACGTCGAGGTCGGTCGACCGCAGCGCCCGGGCGACATCGTCGATGGACAGCCCGAAACTGGCGAGCCGCATGGGATCGACCACGATCCGCAGCACGGGCTCCTGGTTGCCGAAAAGCTGCACCGTGGCCACGCCGGGGATCGCCGAGAGCTCGGCCGTGACATCGTCCTCCGCGAGCCGGGTCAGGGCTTCCTGCGGCAGCGTCTCGCTGACGAGGGCAAGGCGGATGACGGGCGAGGCATCGGTATCGGCCTTGACCACGGTGACGTCCTCCACCCCTTCGGGCAGTTGCCGCGTGACCCGGGCGACGGCTTCGCGCACGTCATTCGCCGCAATATCGAGATCGATACCGGGGCCGAACTCGGCCCGCACCCGGGCGTTGTTTTCCTCGCTCGCCGAATTGATGGTGGTAATGCCGGACACCCGGGCGACGGCGCCCTCGATGACGCTTGTGACCTCGGCATCCATGGTTTCGGGCGATGCGCCGTCGAAGAACGCGCGCACCATCACGACCGGGCGGTCGACATCGGGCAGTTCGCGGACCTCGACGCCGAACAG
>JAYOMI010000042.1:20638-22131 GCA_038120765.1 Rhodospirillaceae bacterium | reverse complement strand
GCGTCGGCCGGCGGATCGACAGATCCGGCAGGTCGCTGAACCGCCCGCTCAATTTCCGGTTCCCGCGGCGGCGCTGGCGGACTTGCCCCCCTTCACGGCGGGACGTTCGGGCGGCGGGGCGTCCACCCGTGCCGGATCCACGAACGGCCTGGGGTCCAGCCGCTGGCCGATCCGCAGTCCCTGCACGCCCTGCACGACGACGGCATCGCCGGCATTGAGCTTGCCGTCGACCAGAATCCGGCCGGCATCGCGGCGCACCAGTTTGACGAACACTTTTTCGGCCCTGCCGTCGCGCGCGCGCCACAGATAGGCGCCGTCGCGGCTCCACAACACGGCGACCTCGCGGACGCTGGGATAGGATTTGCCGGTGAAGGCCATCTCGACGGAGAAAGACGCCCCCGGCCGGATGCTGTCGTCCGGGTTCGGGATCGTCGCCCGCACCCTCAGCGTGCGCGATTTCTCGTCTATCCGGCTGCCCATGGCCGACACCGTGCCGGCGACTTCGCGGTCCGGCGCGTTGGACGGATGCACGATAATCCGGTCGCCGACGCGAATCCGGGCGGCGTGATCCTCCGTCAGATTGAAATCGACGAGAATGGTGGAACGTTCGTCCAGCGTCGCGATGGCCGTGTCGTCGGAGACGCGGTCGCCCGGACTGATATCGGTCAGCCCGATCACGCCGGTAAACGGCGCGACAACGAGGCGATCGGCGAGATCCGCCTTCGCCTGCGCATGACGTACGGTCGCGGTTTCGAGATCGGTCTGCGCGGTATCGAGGCTGATCCGCGATGCATGGCCGGACGCCGCGAGCTTGCGCACGCGCTCGGCATCGCGGCGCGCCTTGTTCAGGGCGACTTCCGAGAGCCGCACCGCCAGGCGCTGGTGTTCGTCGTCCAGCCGGACCAGCACGTGGCCTTTCTTGACCCGCTGCTCCGCCCGGAACAGGACGGCGACCACCTCGCCGGAGACGGACGGGTACAGGACCGCGGAGTTCTGCGCCGTGCCCGTGCCGACGGCGCGCACGATCATGCGGTCTTCGGCAAAAGTGACTTTTTCGACCAGAACCCGGGTCGCGCCCCCGCGCCGCTGGCCGGCATCGGCCGACCCTTCGGCCTGCTGAGCCGCGCCCAGCCAGAACCAGCCCCCGGCCACGAGGCCGCCGATCACGACGGTGATTCCGATTTGGTAGGGAAGCTTCATTTACATACCCGCGGGTGCACCATTCCGGACATGGAGGAACGACGCGCGTTTAAAAGGCGACGGTCTATTATATCACACCACGCGCGCCGGATATCCAGTCCGTCGTTTTGCGGTTTCAGGCGTTGCCGCGCCCCTCGGGGCAATCCGGGGCCGTTCAGGGCCGGAAAGTGCGACTCCGGCCTTGCCCTGAACCCCCGAGTCGTGGGAAACACGGTCCGGTCCAATCTCATCATTGTAACGTTCGTTTTGACCAGCCCAGTCAGTCAGGCGCCTTCCCGCCCCGCGGCGCCCCG
>JAYOMI010000042.1:5511-20628 GCA_038120765.1 Rhodospirillaceae bacterium | reverse complement strand
CACAGACATCAAATCCATTCTTGTCATCGGCGCCGGTCCGATCGTCATCGGACAGGCCTGCGAATTCGATTATTCCGGCACCCAGGCCTGCAAGGCGCTTAAAGACGAAGGTTACCGGGTCATTCTGGTGAATTCGAACCCGGCGACGATCATGACGGACCCCGAATTCGCCGATGCGACCTATATCGAGCCGATTACGCCGGAAATGGTCGCCAAGATCATCGAAAAGGAAAAACCGGACGCGCTGCTGCCCACCATGGGCGGCCAGACGGCGCTCAACACGGCGCTTTCGCTTGCGAAAATGGGCGTGCTGGACGCGCACGGCGTCGAGATGATCGGCGCAAAACGCGACGCCATCAACAAGGCTGAAGACCGCGAACTGTTCCAGGAAGCGATGTCGAAAATCGGGCTTGAATCGCCGCGCGGGCGCATCGCCCGGTCGATGGACGAAGCCCTGGAGATCCTGGAAGAAACCGGCCTGCCCGCGATCATCCGCCCGTCCTTCACCATGGGCGGCACCGGCGGAGGCGTCGCCTATAACCGCGACGAGTTCGACGAGATCATCCGCCGCGGCCTCGATGCTTCCCCCACGTCCGAGGTGCTGGTCGAGGAATCGATCATCGGCTGGAAGGAATACGAGATGGAGGTCGTCCGCGATCATGCGGATAACTGCATCATCATCTGTTCGATCGAGAACGTCGATCCGATGGGCGTGCATACCGGCGATTCCATCACGGTCGCGCCGGCGCTGACGCTGACCGACAAGGAATACCAGATCATGCGCAACGCCTCGATCGCGGTGCTGCGCGAGATCGGCGTCGATACGGGCGGATCGAACGTGCAGTTTGCGGTCAACCCGCGCGACGGCCGGCTGGTGATCATCGAAATGAACCCGCGGGTGTCGCGCTCCTCGGCGCTGGCGTCCAAGGCCACCGGCTTCCCCATCGCCAAGATCGCGGCAAAGCTCGCCGTCGGCTACACGCTGGACGAGCTCGACAACGACATCACCGGGGTTACCCCGGCGAGCTTCGAGCCGACGATCGATTACGTCGTCACCAAGATACCGCGCTTCACGTTCGAGAAATTCCCGGGCACCGAGGCGCTGCTCAACACGCAGATGAAATCGGTCGGCGAAGCGATGTCGATCGGCCGCACGTTCCAAGAATCGCTGCAGAAGGCGCTGCGGTCAATGGAGACCGGGCTGACCGGGCTGAACGAGGTGATCATTCCGGGTATCGAGCCGGAAGAAGGCGACGACGTCGTCGGCGGCATCGATGAATCGGCCGTCCTCGCGGCGCTCAACCTGCCGACGCCGGACCGCATCCTGACGGTCGCCCAGGCCATCCGCCACGGCCTGTCGACCGAGGCAATCCACACGGCGTCGGGCTTCGATCCGTGGTTCATCGAGCAGCTGCGCGGTATCGTCGATGCGGAAAACGCCATCCGCGAACACGGCCTGCCCGAAGCCGCGCAGGCGCTGCACCAGTTGAAAGCGATGGGCTTTTCGGACGAACGGCTCGCCGAACTCGCAGGATCGACCGCCGCGAAGGTCACGGCATCGCGCCATGCGCTGGGCGTTCGCCCGGTCTACAAGCGCATCGATACCTGTGCCGCGGAATTCGCGTCGGAAACGCCCTACATGTATTCGACATACGAAAGTGCCGGCTACGCCCCCGCCGAATGCGAGGCCGAGCCGACCGACCGGCGCAAGGCGATCATCCTCGGCGGTGGCCCCAACCGGATCGGCCAGGGCATCGAATTCGACTATTGCTGCGTACATGCGGTCTATGCGCTCGAAGAGGCCGGCTACGAGACCATCATGGTCAACTGCAATCCCGAAACCGTCTCGACCGATTACGACACGTCGGACCGGCTGTATTTCGAGCCGCTGACCGCGGAAGACGTGATCGAAATCGTGCGCAAGGAAGAAGAGAACGGCGAAGTCGTCGGCGTTATCCTGCAATATGGCGGCCAGACGCCGCTGAAACTTGCCGCCGATCTGGAGGCCGCGGGCGTGCCGATCTTCGGCACGTCGCCCGACGCCATCGACCTCGCCGAAGACCGCGAACGGTTCCAGCTGCTGCTGCAGGACCTCAAACTGCTGCAACCGGCAAACGGCACGGCGCGCAGCGCCGACGAAGCGGTGCGTATCGCGACCGAAATCGGCTATCCGGTCGTGATCCGGCCATCCTACGTGCTGGGCGGACGGGCGATGGAAATCGTCCATGACGAGACCGGCCTTACCCGCTACATCCAGACCGCCGTCAAGGTATCGGGCACGACCCCGGTCCTGATCGATTCCTACCTGTCGGATGCGATCGAGGTCGATGTCGATGCGATCCGCGACGTCGACGATGACGTTCATGTCGCCGGCATCATGGAACATATCGAGGAAGCCGGCATTCATTCGGGCGATTCCGCCTGCTCGCTGCCGCCCTATTCGCTGCCCGATTCCATTCTGGACGAACTGCGCCGCCAGACCGGCGCCCTTGCCCGAGGGCTCGGGGTGGTCGGGCTGATGAACGTGCAATACGCAATCAAGGGCGAGACGGTCTACATTCTCGAGGTCAATCCCCGCGCCAGCCGCACCGTGCCGTTCGTCGCGAAGGCGACCGGCGTGCCCATCGCCAAGGTCGCCGCGCGCGTCATGGCCGGCGAAAAACTGGCCGATCTCCTCAAGACATATGCCAGCACGGCGACCGGCACGCATATCGCGGTGAAGGAAGCAGTCTTCCCGTTCGCGCGGTTCCCGGGCGTCGACATCATTCTCGGCCCGGAAATGAAATCGACGGGCGAGGTAATGGGAATCGATACCGATTTCGGCCGCGCCTTCGCCAAATCGCAGCTCGGCAGCGGCGCGGCGGTGCCGCTCGAAGGCCGGGTATTCATCTCCGTGCGCGACCGGGACAAGAACGCCATGATCGATGTCGCAAAACGCCTGCGCGATATGGGTTTCGTCGTCGTCGCAACGGCGGGCACCGCGGAAGTGCTGATCGCGGCCGGTATCGAGACCGAATTTGTCAAGAAAGTGCGCGAAGGGCGCCCGCATGTGGTCGATTCAATTATCAGCGGCGACATCCAGCTGGTGTTCAATACCACCGACGGCGCCAAGGCAATTGCCGATTCGTATGCGCTGCGCCGGTCCGCCCTGGTGCGCAAAATACCTTACTATACTACCGTAGCGGGCGCGAAAGCGGCTGTGGAAGCCATTTCGGCGATGCGTGCGGGCGGACTTGAAGTTGCGCCGCTGCAGTCTTATTTTACGCGGCCTATCTAGCGACAACCTGACCCCGGTACTGTGGACGCCTTTAACCTGTTGACTGCGGGGCAGGACCGTTTTGTGCGAAGGAAATGAGACGATGGATAAAGCACCGATGACGTCAAAGGGCCACGACTCCCTGGAGGCGGAACTGAAACGCCTCAAAACCGTTGAACGTCCTGAGATCATCAAGGCGATCGCGGTAGCCCGCGAACATGGCGACCTGTCGGAAAATGCGGAATACCACGCGGCGCGCGAACGCCAGGCGTTCGTCGAAGGCCGCGTCGGCACGATTGAAGACCTGCTCAGCCGCGCCGAGGTTATCGACGTCAGCGCGATCACCGGCAAGGTCATCAAGTTCGGCGCAACCGTGAAGGTCGCAGACGAAGACACCGATGAAAAAAGCACCTATCAGATCGTCGGCGAACACGAGGCCAATATCAAGGAAGGGCTGCTGTCGGTCACGTCGCCGATGGCCCGCGCCATGATCGGCAAGACCGTGGGCGATTCGGTGGAAGTCACCACGCCGGGCGGCACCAAGTCCTATGAAATCATGTCGGTGAAATACAAGTAGGGCGGCGGCTCGTCTTCTTGGTCCCGGCGCGCCCCGCCTTCGCGGGGGTGACGGCTGGATACTCCCCTACTCCACAGCGTCCACGTTTACCGGTACGCCGAAGGCGCGTTTCGACGTGCGGATACCGAGGGCGGATTTTACGACGCTGACATTCGGGGCCGAGGTGAGGTTCGCGGTCAGGAATTTCTGGTACGCGTCCCAGTCGGTGGCGACGATCTTGAGCAGGAAATCCATCTCGCCCGCGAGCATGTGGCATTCGCGCACCTCTTCCCAGCCGGCGACGCGTTCCTCGAACGCTACCAGATCGGCCTCGGCCTGGCTGTGCAGTCCGACATTGGCGAAAATCGTGACGCCGAAGCCCAGCGCCTCGGCATCCAGGTCCGCGTGGTAGCCGCGGATACAGCCAGTTTCCTCCAGCGCGCGGACACGGCGCAGGCAGGGCGGCGGTGATATGCCCGCATTGTGCGCCAGTTCCACATTCGTCATGCGGCCGTTCTCCTGGAGATCCCGCAGTATTTTGAGGTCGATCTTGTCGAGTTTGATTCTGGCCATATCCGCAATTTCCGTTAGTTTCGAGCCTGGGTCCTGCCAGTGATCCCGAGATACAGGGCAGTGTTCCCGGATCGGGAGAGATCACTACACGAAATTATATTCTAAAGAATGATAATAATATTTCAAACGCATGTCATCAATCGGGGGCTCCTGTCATGAGCGGGCCGGCCGCCGGACTCGCCGGGAAATCCGTCTGGGTCATGACCGACGGCAAGCCGGGCATGGAGAACCAGTGCCTTGGACTGGCCGAAGCGCTGGTCGCGCTGGGCGGCGCGGCGCCGGTTGTGAAACGTCTGTCGCCCCGCTTCCCCTGGACCGCGCTGCCACCCCAATTCTGGTCGTCTCCCCTGTCCACGCCCGCGACAACCGACGGGGGAAAAGCGGGGCCGCTTGCCCCGCCCTGGCCGGATATCCTGATCGCCACCGGCCGCCAGACCGTCGCCCCCGCGCTCGCGATAAAACGGGCGAGCGGCGGTGCGACATTCTGCGTCCAGATACAGAATCCGGCCTGGCGGCGCGATGCGTTCGATCTTCTTGCCATTCCGAAACATGACCGGGTGAGCGGCGCCAACGTGATCGAGACATTCGGCGCGCTCCACCGGGTGACGCCGGAGCGGATCCGCGCGGAAGCCGAAAAATTCCGCGGCGTGCTCGCCCATCTGCCGCGCCCGCTGATCGCGGTGCTGATCGGCGGCTCGAACAGTCAATACAGGATGACCGAAGCGGTGACCCAACGGCTCGCGGCGAACCTGCGCAAACTCTGCACGGAACACGGCGCCGGCCTGGCCGTCACCGCATCGCGGCGCACAGGCGCGGAGAACGAGAAACACCTTCGCGCCGCGCTGAACGACGCATCCTGCTGGTTCTGGGACGGCAGCGGCGACAACCCGTATTTCGGGCTGCTCGGCCTCGCCGATGCCATCGTGGTGACGGCGGATTCGGTGTCCATGGTCTCCGAGGCCTGCGCGACCGGCAAGCCGGTCCACGTGATCGAACTGGAAGGCGGATCGGCGAAATTCGCCAGGTTCCACGAAGGGCTCCGCGCCGCCGGAATCACGCGACCGTTCGACGGCACCCTGGAAATCTGGTCCTACGATGCGCCGGACGACACGGCACGCGTGGCGGCGGAGATTTCAAGACGGCTGAATGAAGCGCCGCGCTGAAGGATGCCCGACGCCGCCTTCAGAGCCCGGCGGGTCTATGCTAGGGTAGGTTCCGATACGGCATGGGGTTGTTGTCCACGTGTTCAGATACACGCTTTCAATATTGGCGGTCGCGTTTCTCGCAACGATACTGATACTGGCCAACAGCCTGGCAGGTACCGGCATTCGCGACGTTACGTGGGCGGACCTCGCGCCCGGTGGAAGAGACCAACGGGAATACGTGCGCAACGCCTCGCCGCTGGCCTCGCTCGTTCTCGGTCTCAGGGGTGACGTGCCCCGCAAACCCGAGATGGCCGCCGGCCTTGACGGCAAGCTGGTACGATTATCTGGCTATATCGTTCCGCTGGAATTTTCCGACGGCG
This sequence comes from Rhodospirillaceae bacterium, assembly GCA_038120765.1. Taxonomy (GTDB): domain Bacteria; phylum Pseudomonadota; class Alphaproteobacteria; order MPNO01; family UBA830; genus CAXBCP01. Next base: position 14,718 of record JAYOMI010000042.1, on the reverse strand, counting down.
GCGTGAAGACGTTTCTGCTGGTGCCCTATGTCGGTGCCTGCATCCATGTACCGCCGCCACCCAAAAACCAGATCGTCCTGGTCACCGGTTCCAGCCCCATCAAGGCCCGCGGACTTTTCGAGGCGGTGACGGTGACGGGCACCCTGTCGATCGCCGATTCCCGGACAGAGGTGGCGGAAACCGGGTACCTTATGAACGCAAGCGACGTCTCGCCTTACCGCGAATATCGCCGCGTAAAACGTCTGCAGGGGCATCGTGACGGCGATGCCGGCCAGCAGTAACCTCCTGCCCGCCGCGGCGCGATGCCGCCGCCGGCCTTCTTTGATTGAAATCCCGGGAACGGCGGGATAAATCTAGTCCGTGGATCAGCAAACCTCCCCACCGGCCGCCCTCGATACGGATGCGCTGGCAAACACGCCCTGCGAGCACGACCCGTACGATTACGTGATCGTACCCGGTTTCGTGCGTGCCGCGGCGCTGCCGGCTATTCACGAAACCTATCCCCAAATCGACCAGCCCGGCAGCTTCCCGTACCAATCGCTGGAATACGGCGCGGCGTTTGCGTCCCTTCTCGAGGAATTGCAGAGCCCGGCGATGCGCGCGGCGATCGAGAAGGTCTTCGACATCGATCTGACCGGCCGGCCGACAACGGTGACCGTGCGCGGCCGCTGCCAGTTGAAGGACGGGCGCATCCATCAGGATTCGACCGAGAAAATCATTACCGTGCTGGTCTATATGAATCCCGAATGGGAAGAGTCCGGCGGGCGGCTGCGCGTGCTGCGCTCCGACAGCGACATAGAGGACTGCGCCGCCGAAGTCCCCCCCGCCGAAGGCACCCTGCTTGCATTCCGCCGCAGCGATACATCCCATCACGGCCACAAGCCGTTCGAAGGGCAGCGCCGGGTGTTGCAGCTCAACTGGGTGACCAGCGACAAGTTCGCCCGGCGCGAACGGCGCCGGCATGCGATCTCGGCCTTTTTCAAACGGCTGGGAAAATAGGCGCGCGTCGATGGAGATTCGCCCCCCGCACGCCCATAATGGACGCTGGAAATTCCCCCACACAATCCGGATGAAGACGCCCGCATGGCGCTGAAAATCGACACATTCGACAACCGCAGTGGCGGCAACAGCTATTACAAGGCGGTCAGCCATCCGCTTGCCGCGGAGGCCGCGGCGGGCCTGATCGCGAAGCTGCGCGCCGCCGACGGGGTCGCGATCTACGATCCGCTCGGCTATTCGGAAGGCTTTGCCGCGTTCTACCCGCTGGACGGCGTCGATCTGCGCGGCGTCTTCGTGCAGGACATCGCGAAGATCGGCGATACCGTTCTCGACAGGCGCGCCCAGCCGGTCACCGACCTGCCGGGCTTTGCCGTCGGCGCCGCGATCGACATCGTTTTCGTGATGGCGTTCGATTCAGACCGGCTGGTCGATCATGTCCGCCACCTGCTGCCCGCCAGCGCCGAGGTCGTCAGCCTGGATGCGATGCGCCTGCCCGCGACCATGCTGAGCAACGGGAAGACCTATCTGGACCCGATGAATTTCGCGACGAATTTCGCGTTCTTCAGGGATACCGAGAAGCATCATACCCGTATCGTCACGGCCAATTACTGGGCGCGCTACGGCGCGAAAAACATCACGCTGTGGCTGCGCCTGATCGACGACGCGGGCGGCGTTCTGGCCGACTGGACCGAGAATGTCAGCAACGCGGCCCAGTCGGTGATGATCGACAGCCGGGATGTGCGGGACCGCTTCGGACTCGGCGAATTTACCGGACAGCTGTTTGTCCATGCGATCGGCGCGACCGGCCACGACGTGGTCAAGTACGCGCTCGACGTCTACGGCGCGGACGGCAACGCGCTGTCCTGCACCCATGACGCCAATGCCTGGCCTGCCGATCTCTATGGCGGGCTGCCGGCGCCGCAGGGCGGCGAGGACGTGATCCTGTGGGTCCAGAATTCCCACCCCTGTACCATCCCGGCGAAGGAAATCGGCCTGAACCTGATGGGCAGCGATACGGTGGTGCCGGTCGACCGGGAGATCGGCCCCTATGCGACGCTGGCGATCCGGGTCGGTGACGTCCTGCCGCAGGCGGCCTGGCCGCAGCAGATCGAGCTGCGCGCGGGCAAGCATTTCGTCCGCCCGCGCTACGAAATCACCACCGCCGCGCAGGACCGGCGGATGGCGCATATGAATGTGGAGCGCGTCGACCTGAAACCAGACCCCGGCATTCCCGAACTCGGCAACCTGATGGGCAAGGGCTATATCCTGCCCGCGCCGATCCTGCCGATGGATACCTGGAAATCCATCGCCCTGCCGACGCCGATGTCGACCTGCCAGACGAACCTGCCGGTCGCCCTGCTGGCGATCGACAGCGAGGGCCGCGAAGCGGGGCGTCTGGCGCTCGGCAACCTGCCCCGCGACCATGCCCGGATGGTGGACCTGAAAAGCGAAATGGCCGATGCCCTGTCGGCGATGGACGGGTTCGGCCATATGGAACTGGTCTACGACTTTGCCGAGGGCGGCGAGGCCGATGGCTGGCTACACGCGCTGTTCCGCTACGAAAACGAGGCCACGGGCAATGCGGCGGAGACCAGCTTCGGCGCCCATATCTTCAACACCGTCCTGACCTACAGGAACGAGCCGCAATCCTATACGTCGCGCCCGCCGGGGCTGAGCACAAGATTGTTCCTGCGGCTTGCCGGCAATGTCGGCGGCGGCGAGCTGGAATCGATGTGCCACCTGATCTATCCGGCCTCCACGCCCTGGCACGCGACGTCCGAGACCGATATCGGCCTGCATGACGGGACCGGCGCGGAGGTCGCGACCACGCGGCTGGAAATCCCCTGCGGCGGATCGCGCTTCTGGCGCTATTCGGAAATGTTTGACGATGCGAGCCGCGCCAGGGCAGGCGACGGCGCCCATATCATCATCCGCGACACGACCTGCCGCCTGTTCGGCTATCACGGGCTGATCCACGCAGACGGCGGATTCAGCCTCGATCACATGTTCGGGTTCTAGACGCCGTCCGTTTCGGGTTTCAGGCGCGACGGCGCCGGGCGCAGGCGAGGCCGGCAAGGCCGAAGCCGAACAAAGCCAGCATCCCGGGTTCGGGCACCTCGGTATTCGTCACCGGCGTGGACGGGGTCGGAATGTCGCCGTTGTAATAGACCTGATTGACCTGCATCGGCCCGTCCCAGCTTGCGGCCACGACCTGCCCCCAGACGACGCCCCACCCCGTGGTGATATCCGCGCTGGTGGCGAGAATGCTGCCCTGGACCCCGATATTGGAGAGGTTGAGGGTTTCGGCCTCAAGAAAATTGAACAGGATGTTTTCGCGGTTGCGCTCGAAGAAGTTGTCGAGCCCGCCCGTCATATATGCGCTGGTCCCGGTGACGTTGATCACGACTTCCGTCCCGTCGGCGACGCCATTGACCAGCACGTTCGTGGCGGCGCCGAGGTCCGCGGCATCCACCGTGAAAACCTGGCGGCCGGCGGTGCCGTTGCCGGTCAGGAACAGCTGGCTCCACTGGAATACGTTCGTGCCCGTGTCGGCGAGCGCGCCGAGCGATGCGCTGACACCCGACAGGCGCGCCTGTTCCGCGGCGAAATTCACCGGCAGGCCCGCGGCCCCCAGATTGTCAGTCAGCGTATAGCCGGCATTTGCCGTGCCCCAGCGAACGCCCGCGTCAACACCGGCCGCACTGCCGCCGACGCTGATGTTGCCGTTGTAAACCCTGCCATTACTGAAGGAGAGGTCGCCGCCGACGACAAGGGTATCTCCCCCGACAAGACCACCCTGCAGCTTGTCGCCCACGCTGTAGCTGTTGAGCGAGACATTGCCGCCTGCATAAAGCCGGCCCTCGACATCGCTCGACGGCGCGGTGAAATCGCCGAAAGTCAGCACGTTGAAATCGCCGAGCGGCCCGGCGACCGCGCCCCGGAGGGGCATCGCGGTCGCGGTCAACGCGATCATCGCAAAAGTGCCGGCGATCAGGGAGAAACGCGTGATAAGTCTGGAACGCATTAGAAGAGGATTACCTGCTGGATGTTTTCAATATCTGACCGCTACGCCGCATTTTGAGGGCCTCGGCCTGACTACGCGATACGATGCAAGAAGCATGCCAAAGAGGCTTTTTCTATACTTTTCAGGTGGTTAGGGTTTCTCCCTCGCCGGCCCCACGCTGACTCCGTAAAGAAACTCGCACCTGTAACGTAATGCAACCGCACGACATAATCCCGCCGGGCGTCCCCGGGACGATCCGCGCGCCGGACTGCCGCGGCGCGATACATGCGACACATTGCCTTAAGGCGGCATGCGCCTTAAATATCAACGCCATGTCTTACATTCGTTTCTCCAAAGCAGCAGGAAGTCGGCATGGCTGAAAATCATCGCGTCAAAGTTCTCATCATCGGCTCCGGTCCGGCGGGCTACACGGCGGCGGTCTATACCGCCCGCGCCTCCCTCTCGCCGATGCTGGTCACCGGCATGGAACTCGGCGGCCAGATGTCGATCACGACGGATGTCGAGAACTATCCGGGCTTCGCCGACGTCATCCAGGGGCCATGGCTGATGGAACAGATGTATGCCCAGGCCGAACATGTCGGCACCAGAATGGTCAACGACCTGATTACCGACGTCGATTTCAGCTCCCGGCCGTTCGTCTGCAAGGGCGATTCCGGCGATACCTACACGGCGGATTCGGTCATCATCTCGACCGGCGCCCAGGCGCGCTGGCTGGGGCTGGAGACCGAACAGAAATTCCAGGGCTTTGGCGTCTCGGCCTGCGCGACCTGCGACGGCTTTTTCTTCCGCGGCAAGGAAGTCGCGGTTGTCGGCGGCGGCAATACCGCCGTTGAAGAGGCGCTGTATCTGACGAACCACGCGACAAAAGTCACCCTGATCCACCGCCGCGACAGCTTGCGCGCCGAAAAAATTCTCCAGGAGCGCCTGTTGAAGCACGACCGCATCGATGTGATGTGGGATTCGGCGGTCGACGAAGTCGTGGGCGACGAAAATCCGCTGGGCGTCACCGGCATCAAGGTACGGAACGTGAAAACCAACGCGGTGACCGATCTCGCCATAGACGGATTGTTTATCGCCATCGGTCACGATCCGGCAACGCAACTGTTCAAGGGCAAGGTCGACATGGACGACGAAGGCTATATCGTCACCAAGCCGGATTCGACGCGGACCAGTGTCGATGGCGTTTTCGCCGCGGGCGATGTGCAGGACAAGACCTATCGTCAGGCGGTCACGGCGGCAGGCACGGGCTGCATGGCGGCGCTGGAAGCCGAAAAATTCATTGCCGCCCTCGAGAGCGGGGCGGCACAGGCGGCAGAGTAACAGGCGGCGGGATAGAAAGTACCGGTATGGTCGCCGGATAACGCAGGACAGGGTTCGCTTCATGGATTGGGACAAGCTAAGGGTATTTCACGCGGTCGCCGAAGCAGGCAGCTTTACCCATGCGGGAGAGATTCTGAACCTGTCGCAGTCGTCGGTCAGCCGTCAGGTGTCGTCGCTCGAACAGTCGCTAAACGTGCCGCTGTTCCATCGCCATGCGCGCGGGCTGAAACTCACGGAATCCGGCGAAACGCTGTTTTCGACGGCGCGGGACGTCTTCGCCAAGGTCGCGATCGCCGAATCCCTTGTATCGGAAGCGCGCGACAAGCCGCAGGGCCCGCTGCGCATCACAACCGCGGTCGCCTTCGGGTCGATCTGGCTGACCGAGCGGCTGAAGGAATTCATCGAGCTTTATCCCGATATCCAGGTCACCCTGATCGTCAGCGAGGACGAACTCGATCTCAGCATGGGCCAGGCAGATGTCGCAATCCGCATGTCGCCGCCGACCCAGCCGGACCTGATCCGCCGCCCGCTGCTGGGGATGCGGCACCGGGTGTTCGCCTCGCCGACCTATCTGAAAGACCACGGTACGCCGAACACGCTCGAAGATCTCGATAACCACCAGATCATCGCCTATGACGATTCCTTCCATCCGCCTTACACGGAAATCAACTGGCTGATGTATGCCGGGCGCGAGGAAGGAGCGCCCGAGCGCGAGCCGGTTCTCCGGGTGAACAACATCTATGCCATGTTCCGCGCGGCGGCCAGCGGGCTCGGAATCGCGTCGCTGCCGGACTATATGGGGCAGCTTGCCCACGACCTCGTGCCCATCCTGCCGAAGCACGAAGGCCCCGCCTATGACGTGTTCCTGGTCTACCCCGAGGAACTGCGCCATTCGCAGCGGATCGTGGCCTTTCGCGACTTCCTGATCCGCAGCATCAGCACCAAACGAAAATAATTATTTTATTTCAATATGTTGCACCTATGCACAAAACGCATAGCTGATTTTCTATTTGGGCAATTCCCATTCGGCATAAGCACGCCTAGTTAGAAGGGAGTGGTAGGGCATCAATTCGATATCCTGCCAGAGCCGGGTCCGCCCGGCGAGGGTCTTCGGATCCTACGTCTCCCAGACGTGAAGCCTCCCTGTTAAACTTCCCCGGAAACCCTGGTTTCCGGGGTTTTTTTGGACGCGCATCCGGCGCGACACGGACGGCGCCCTGAAATGCCGCGCACGAACAAAGGGCAGGCCTTTCGACCTGCCCCTTTTTATTCTGCAGTTCAGGGGTCAGAGCGCCGGATCCTAGTAGAAAATCTGCTCTTTCTTCTGGACGTCGGTGTACAGCCCGGCCACCTGTTCGGCATAGCCGTTATAGAGCTGGGTCGGCACGCGCTTGCCGGTGCCGAGCAGCTTTTCGGTCGCCTGGCTCCAGCGCGGGTGGTCGACCTCGGGGTTCACGTTGGCCCAGAAGCCGTATTCGCGGGCCTGGATCTGCTCCCAGAAGCTCTTGGGGCGCTGATCGGTAAAGGTGAAACGGACGATCGACTTGATCTGCTTGAAGCCGTATTTCCACGGCACGACGAGGCGGAGCGGCGCGCCGTTCTGTTTGGGCATCACCTTTCCATAGGCGCCGGTGCCGATCATCGACAACTCGTTCGCCGCCTCTTCGATCGTGATCCCTTCCAGATAAGGCCACGGATACCAGACCTGGCGTTGTCCCGGTGCCATGTCCTTGTCGTTGAAGGTTTCCATCACAACGTATTTCGCGCCCGACATCGGGCGGGCATAGTCGAGCAACGCTTTCATCGGAAAGCCGGTCCACGGCACGGCAATCGCCCAGGCCTCGACACAGCGGTGACGGTACAGGCGCTCTTCCAGCGGCATCGCCTTCAGCAGCGTGTCGATATCGACCTTCTGTTCCTTTTCGACCATACCGTCGATGGTGACCGTCCAGGGCCGGGTTTCCAGCTTCTGGGCGGCCTTCCAGATGTTCTTGTGAGAGCCGAATTCGTAGAAATTGTTATAGGTGGTCGCGATCTTCTCCGGCGTGATCTCTCGGTCGAGCGTATAGGCCTCGTTGCGCTTCGCCGGATACAACCCGGCGGAGGGATCCGCCGGCGCCGCCGCGGAGGCAGTGCCCGCGCCGATCAGCGGAACCGATCCCGCCGCCAGAATGGACCCCGCCGCAATCGTCTTGCACAATTCGCGCCGGTTGAGAAAGTCGGCTTCGGGGGTGGCTTCGGACTCGGGAATTTCCCAGGTCGGTTTCGAACGTGTCAGCATTGGTCTTCTCCCGGCTTGAATATCCTGAAAGATAAGGCGGTGCCGGAAATCTCCCAATCAATTAATCGTCAGAACGCCCTGGCGAACCGTCTACCGGGGATAACCGCCCGGAATTGCTGGCAAAATACCGCTTGCGGTCACGCGCCGAAGTAGAAATCGTACGCGCCGTACAGGCTGATCGACAGCAAAACCAGCCAGACGATCACGGCGGTGCGGATGGACATCGGGCGCCCGACCTGATCGTTCGGCTTCCGCAGCAACGCCTTGAAGACGGTGATGAGCCTGTAGCCTTCGGTCATGACACGTCTCCCGGCACAAATACGATGAACAATCCATCCGGCAATATGCGCCTGCGATACAATTATTCCAAGCGGCCGTGGACATCACCGTTAAACTGTCATTATCTCGTCATATATAGAATCCGACCAGCGCCCTCCCCGGCCATCCGACTGCAGGAAACAGCACTATGTCCGAACCACGCGATCCATCGAAAAAAATGACCTGGATCGAAACAGAGCTTGAAGACATTCTCGACGAAGAACTCGAACTCGAGTTGGACGATCTCCGCTTTCGGGACCGTTTGCCGGGCATCGCGAGCGAACTGGAAGGATCGGCGCTGGACCGGCAGACCTATTTCCGGGAACTGCTGCGGCTGCAGAGCGAGCTGATAAAGCTGCAGGACTGGGTCGTCGCGAATAACTACAAGGTGGTGGTCCTGTTCGAGGGCCGCGATGCCGCCGGCAAGGGCGGCGTCATCAAACGGATATCGCACCGGATGAACCCGCGCATCTGCCGGACAGTCGCCCTGAGCGCGCCGTCGGAGCGCGAGGTCTCCCAATGGTATTTCCAGCGCTACGTGCCGCACCTTCCCGCCGCCGGGGAGATCGTCCTGTTCGACCGGTCCTGGTACAACCGCGCCGGCGTGGAGCGGGTGATGAATTTTGCGACGCCCGAACAGGTCGAAGACTTTTTCCACGATGTGCCCGAATTCGAACGCATGCTCGTCCGGTCGGGCATCAAGGTCATCAAGTACTGGTTCTCGATCTCGGACCAGGAACAGCAGCTTCGCTTCATGATGCGGATTCTCGATCCGATGAAACAGTGGAAGCTGAGCCCGATGGACCTTCAGTCCCGCATCCGCTGGGAACAGTATACCCGGGCAAAGGAGGAGATGTTCGAGCGCACGAATATCCCGGAAGCGCCCTGGTATATCGTCGAGGCGAACGACAAGAAACGCGCCCGGCTGAACTGCATGCACCACCTGTTGCGCCAGATACCCTATACGGACGTGCCGCACGAGACCGCCGTCCTGCCCGAACGGGTGTTCAACCCGAATTACGAACGGAAGACGCTGCCCGACGAACTCTACGTTCCCGAGGTGTACTGACACCGGACGCCGGTGCGATCTCTGTCTAGAGGTCCTCCACGTCAAGGTATTCCGGTACGGAGACCTGCCAGGAAAGCCGGTCCTGGATTTTCATGGCGAGGGACGAGGCGGCTTCGGGTTCGCCATGGGTTACAAACGTGTGTTTCGGCGGCGCCTCGAAATTGCCGAGCCAGTCCAGAATTTCCGCATAATCGG
>JAYOMI010000042.1:0-5501 GCA_038120765.1 Rhodospirillaceae bacterium | reverse complement strand
CGCAGCCCGCTCGAGCAGGACATCTGAGCCCTTAATCGGCATGGGCGGACAGGTTGTGCAGGACTTCGACCGCCGCCCGCACCGGCCACATTTTGCCGTGAATCTTTATTTCATTGTCGCCGTGGACCAGCCGCGCGCCGCGCGTCCCCGCCGCCTGATAACCGGTAAAGACGATCGCGTTTTTCGGATCGCCGATGAAGCGCTTCAGATGGTGAAGCACGCGCCCGCCGGTCGCCATGCCGCTGGCTGAAATAATGACCGAGGGCAGCCCGTTTGCGTGATCCAGCGCCTTCGACTCATCGACCGTCCGCGAATAGGTGGCGGCATGGCAGACCTCCGCGCACAGTTTCTTCGCGAGGCGATGATCCGTCCTGTGGCGTTGCAGCAGCTCTGTCACGTTGATCGCCATCGGGCTGTCGAGATACACCGGCACGTCCGGGATCGCCCGGGCCTTTCTCAGTTCGTACAGGTAATAGAGGATCGACTGGGTCCGCCCGACCGCGAAGGCCGGAATCACCACCGTGCCGCCGCGCGCCGCTGTGTTCCGGATGATGCCGCCAAGCCGCTGGAACGGATCTTCGTCCTCATGCAACCGGTCGCCATAGGTGGATTCGATCACCAGGTAATCGGCTTCGCGGATCGATACCGGCGGCTTCATCACCGGATCATGCGGCCGCCCGAGATCGCCGGAAAAGACGATGGATTTCGTGCCATCGGATATCGTGACGAAAGACGAGCCGAGAATATGGCCGGAGGGCCGCAGCGTGAATGTCAGCCCGCCCGGCAGATCGTGCGGTACATCGAAATCGACGACGGTAAACCGGTCCAGGGACTCGCGCGCATCCTGCTGGGTATAGAGCGGCATCCACCTCGTGCAGGTAGCCCGAATCCGGCAGCAGGATCGAACACAGATCGAACGTCGCCTCCGAACAATACATCGGACCCTTGAAGCCGTTTCTGACCAGAAGCGGCACATAGCCGCTGTGATCGATATGGGCATGGGTCAGGACGAGCGCATCTATCGCACGGGGCGCCACGGGCAGCGGCGCCCAGTTCCGCAGGCGCAGTTCCTTCAATCCCTGAAAGAGCCCGCAATCGATCAGGGTTTTGCCGTCCCCGTTCTCCAGCAGGTATTTCGATCCGGTGACGGTGCCGGTCGCGCCGAGGAATTGCAGTCGCACGGTTGGAGATCCTTCTCTGACGGGGCAGACGACGGGGTCGCATGCCGGTCAGATTAAAACACCTGCCGCATCGTCGATATGATCGAAGTCAATATGACCGCAGTCTATACAATCGACGTCGATCCGCGCGGGAAACTCAGCTCAGCTCAGCGCGGCGCAGGCCCGCTGGATCCGCTCGCACGCATCGGTCAGCGCCTCGGTGGACGTGGCGTAGGAGATCCGGAAATACGGCTCCAGCCCGAACGCGACACCGGGGACGACCGCCACGCCTTCGCTTTCCAGCAGGTAGGTGCAGAAATCGGAATCGTTGGCGATCTTGGTGCCGTCGGGCGCGGTCTTGCCGATGGTGCCGGCGCAGGACGGGTAGACGTAGAACGCGCCCTCGGGCTTCAGGCAGGTGATGCCGGCGGCCTGGTTCAGCATCGACACCACCAGATCGCGGCGTTCGCGGAACATCTCGTTATGGGGTGCGATGAAATCCTGCGGGCCGTTCAGTGCCTCGACCGAGGCTGCCTGGCTGATCGACGAGGTGTGCGTCGAGGACTGCGACTGGACGACCACCATCGCCTTGATCAGTTCGACCGGACCCGCGCCGTAGCCGAGCCGCCAGCCGGTCATCGAATAGGCCTTGGAGACGCCGTTCAGCGTGATCGTGCGGTCCATCAGGCCGGGTTCGACCTCGGCCGGGGTCGAGAATTCGAAATCGTCATAGATGACGTGTTCGTACATGTCGTCGGTCATCACCCAGACATGGGGATGGCGCATCAGCACGTCGGTCAGGCCCTTGAGCTCCGCCCGGGTATAGGCCGCGCCGGTCGGGTTGCTGGGCGAGTTCAGCAGCACCCATTTGGTCTTCGGCGTGATCGCCGCCTCGAGGTCTTCGGGCGTGATCTTGAAGCCGTTGGCCTCGACGCCGGCGACGAAAACCGGCGTGCCTTCGGCCAGCAGCACCATGTCCGGATAGGACACCCAGTAGGGCGCCGGGATAATCACCTCGTCGCCCGGATCGAGGGTCGCCATGAAGGCGTTATAGATGACCTGCTTGCCGCCGCAGCTGACGATCACCTGCTCCGGCGTGTAGTCGAGATTGTTGTCCCGCTTGAACTTGTCGCAGATCGCCTGGCGCAGTTTCAGCGTGCCGGGGATGGGCGTGTATTTCGTCTCGCCCGCGTCGATCGCGGCCTTTGCCGCCGCCTTGATGTTGTCCGGGGTATCGAAATCCGGCTCGCCGGCGCCGAGGCCGATGATATCGCGGCCGGCGGCCTTGAGCTCGGCGACTTTGCCGGTCAGGACGTTGGTGGGAGACGGTTTGATCCGAGAGAGACGCTGGGCGACGAGAGCCATTACCTGAACTGCCTTTTCCGATTTGATCGACGGGTTTCGTGCGGGCGCAAACTACGCCCGTGCCGGGATACAGGCAACAGGGTACCGCCCCTTGCCGCCACAAAATCGCCGCGATTAATCACGGTATCGCCGCAATTGGACGCGATTTGCCCTCTCCCGGCCCCAATGCCGGTGTTTCCTGTCGCCATCGCCCCTTCACGAAGGAAACAACAATATGTCAGCCCGCGTTCTTCCCGCCCTCCGGCGGCTTCTCCCGGTTTTTCTGATTGTCCTGCCCGTCGCCGCCCCGGCAGCGGCAGACGAGCCCCGCACCCCGCCGCTGATGACCGTCGGCGACGTGCAGCGCGGCCAGTTGCTGTTTCACAGCACCCGGCCCGGCGAATACGCGCCGGCGCCGCTGGTCGCCACCGAGGTCGAAATCGATGTCAGCGGCATCGTCGTCCGCACGATGGTGAAGCAGTATTTCGTCAATCCGACCGGGGACTGGCTCGAGGGGCGCTACGTGTTTCCCCTGCCGGAGAATAGCGCCGTCAGCCGGATGAAGCTGGTGGTCGGCGACCGCGTGATCGAGGCGAAAATCGCCGAGCGCGAGACCGCGCGCAAAGCCTATGAGGCCGCCAAACGCGACGGCCGGCGGGCGGCGCTGGTCGAACAGCACCGGCCCAATATCTTTTCGAACAATGTCGCCAATATTCCGCCGGGGGGCCGGATCGCTGTGCAGCTGCACTACAGCCAGCGGCTCGATGTCGATCGCGGCAGGTTCAGCCTCCGCTTTCCGATGGTCGTCGCGCCGCGTTTCGACCCCGATGCCGGACCGGTCAGAATGGTCCGCCAGCCCGTGATCGAGAACGGCGACGGGATACCGGCGGGCCTGCGCGACGCCCTGCCGGAAATACGGATACCCGTGAAAGACCCCGCCTCGTCGCCGCCCGGCAACCCGGTCACACTGACCGTCAACCTGGACGCGGGCATGGCGCTCGACAGCATCGCCAGCACCAGTCACAAAATCGGGATTGAGGATGTGGGAACCGTCCGGCGGCGGATCACGCTGGACAGCAAAACGGTCCCCGCCGACCGCGACTTCACCCTCGACTGGGCACCCAAGCTGGGCGAAGCGCCGCTGGTCGCCGCGTTCCGCGAACGCATCGGCGACGATGTGTTCGTGACCGCGCTGGTGATGCCGCCGGCGCCGCGACAGTCCGTCGAAATCAACCGGCCGCGCGACGTGGTTTTCATCCTCGACCGGTCGGGCTCCATGGGTGGCGTGTCGATCCGTGCGGCGCGCGCGGCGCTCAACGCCGCGGTCGACCGGCTTGCGGCGCAGGACCGGTTCAACCTGATCCGGTTTTCCAACGACACCGACACCCTGTTCGACCGCGTCCTGCCGGCAAGCGAGAGCAACCGGCAGTCCGCCAGGCAGTTTCTGCGGGACACGAACGCGGAAGGCGGCACCGTGATGCGCCCTGCCCTGCACGCCGCTCTGAAGGGAGATGCGGCGGAAGGCCGCCTCAAACAGGTGGTGTTCGTCACCGACGGCGCGGTCGCCAACGAGGCGGAGCTGTTCAGCGATATCCACCGGCGGCTGGGCGATGCGCGGTTGTTCACGGTCGGTATCGGGTCGGCGCCGAACAGCTATTTCATGCGCAAGGCGGCGGAAGCGGGCCGCGGCGCGTTCGTCTATATCCCGGATATCCATCAGGTCGGGACCCGCATGACGACGCTGTTCGACAAGCTCGAACGCCCGGCCCTGACGGATGTCTCCGCCGGATGGCGCGGCGCCGGCGACGCCACCGTCGCGGCCGAAACTTTCCCCGCGCGACTCCCCGATCTCTATTTCGGGGAACCGATCCTGCTGGTCAGCCGCCTGCCCGCGGCCGCCCTGGAGGCGGATACGGCCCTGATGCTGGGCGCCGGCGACTGGAAAACGTCGCTGAAGCTGAAGGATATCCGCGCCGCGGCCGGTATCTCCACCCTCTGGGCCCGCGCCAGGGTCGCGGCGCTGACCGACAGCCTGCGCGAAGGCACGCCGCCGGACGCCGTGAAGGCCGAGATCACCCGGATCGGCCTGACCCACAGCCTGGTGACCCGCTATACCAGCCTGCTTGCCACCGAACAGGCGGCAAGCCGCCCGGCGGAAGCACCGCTGAATTCGGGCGACGTGCCCCTGAACCTGCCCCATGGCTGGCGGTTCGACACGACCATGGGCAAGCAGTTGCTCAAACGCGCCGCGGCCCCACCCAAAGCCACGCCCGCCGCCGGGCCGGGCCAGCGGACCGGCGAAAAAGCACGGTTCGAACTTGCAACCACATCCGTCACCCTGCCGCAGGGAGCAACGCCGTTCTTCCTGCATCTCGCCATCGGGTTCGGGTTGCTGGTCATCGCGGGGATGGTGCTGGTGGTCGCCCTCCCCCGCCCCGGGGGCGGCCCCAGATGCGCGCCCCCCCCCCGCGGCCCGGCCGGGACCCTTCTTGTCAGGGCCGGGCTCTGGCAAATGGGGTGCGCCCTGTTCATCCCGGCCAAGGCGGCCGTCGCGCAGGCACTCCTGCACCGCGCCTGGGACCGCACCCTGGCGGGCGAAGAGCAAGCAAAGCCCTGGCTCTGGGCGGATACCTGGCCGGTGGCCCGGCTTCGCATGCCGGGCGTGGGGGCAGACCTGATCGTGCTGGCGGGGGCCAGCGGTCAGGCGCTGGCCTTTGGGCCCGGTCACGTCACCGGCACCGCCGCGCCCGGACGCCCCGGTCTCAGCATGATCGGCGGCCACCGGGACACGCATCTGAAGGTCCTGGCCGGTCTCAAACCCGGCAGCCGGGTCGACATCCAGCGCCCGGACGGAAAAACCCTGACATACCGCGTGGATGCCACATCCATCGCCGATGCCCGCCATCCCTGGGCCGCCCCGGCGGACGCCGACGCGCTCGTGCTGGTGACGTGCTATCCGTTCGATGCGCTGATTCCCGGCGGCCCGCTGCGCTATCT